>DIYM01000123.1:2633-20126 GCA_002429045.1 Phycisphaerales bacterium UBA6054 | reverse complement strand
GCCCCCGCACGCGCCAGCGGGCGGGCGTTCGCCCGCTGGTGATCGTCGTCGTGATGGGGATACGGCAAGAAGACGGACGGCGTGCGTGTGGCCCAGGCCTCGGCGACCGTGCCGGCGCCGCATCGACCGATCGAGAGATCGCTCGCCAGCCACGCGCTCGGCATGTCGGCCGGCGCTTCGGCGATGAACCGCCCCACCCACGCCCGGACCCCGGCGCGCTCGTACCCGGCGCGGACGGCGTCGGGCTCGTGGTGACGCCCGATCTGATGGATGACCTGCCACCCCCGGAACGAGCCCGCGTGGGCCGAGAGAAGCCCGCCAACGAGTTCGTTGATCGATGTGGCGCCCTGCGAGCCCCCGGTGATCAGGAGTGTGCGTGCCCCGGGGTCCAGCCCGAAGGCGGCCCGCGCGTCCGCGATCGCCCGCGGGCCCGGGTCCGCGCCCGCCTGGGTGAAGGCCCGACGGACGATCGGGCCCACCTCGACCCAGCCTTGGGGCACCCCGCCCTGCACGCTGCACGCGGTGAACACACACCCGGCGTGCTTGGCGACGACACGGTTGGCCTTGCCCGGCACCGCGTCGAGATTGACCAGCGCGATCGGGACACCCAGCGAACGCGCCGCGGCGACCGCCGGCGCGCACACGAACCCGCCCATCGCGATCAGGGTGACCGCCCCGGAACGCCTGTGTGCTCGGATCGCGCGCCTGCACGCCCGCACGGACGGCACCCAGGAAGCGGCGAACCGCAACGCCGGCAGCGGGCGGGCGACGGGCGGCATCGCGGGGATCGGGGTGAACGGGACCTGTTCTCTCCCCAGGATCTCGGCGTCCACAGCGCGGCCCGAGCACAGCACGCGCAGACCCACGCCGGGTTCGATGAGCCCCGCGTGGTCCGCGATCGCCAATGCGGGGTAGATATGCCCGCCGGTCCCCCCGCCTGCGAAGATCAGCTGGCGCACGCTCATGACCGGATCATCCCCCGATCCGTGCCGGCTCCCCGGCGCGATCGCGATGACGCCCCGCCGCCGCACGCCCGGGGAGCCCGATGCCCGACCGGATGATGATCTCGGCGTGGTCCTCGTCTGGCTCTCTGGCGATGTCCTCATCGCTGAATGTCACGCTGGGCTCGGGCTGGGTCCGGTCCACCGATGCGATCAGGCCCAGCATGAACCCGGTCAGGATCCACCCCGTGCCCCCCGCCGACATGAGCGGCAACGCGATCCCCTTGGTCGGCGCGAGCCCGGTGACCACGAACAGGTTGATCAACGCCTGCGCCCCGATCGTCGCCACGACCCCGAGCACCAGGAGCTTGAGCGTCATGCAGCGCTCACGCCGGGCGACATGCGTGCCCAGCCAGAGCATGAGCCCGTACAGGAACACGACCATCAGCGCCCCGAACAGGCCGAGTTCCTCGCACACGACCGCGAAGAGGAAGTCGGTCGTGTCCTCGGGCAGGTAGCCGAACTTCTGGAGCCCGTGCCCGAGCCCGCGCCCGAAGATCCCCCCGCCCGCGACCGTGGTCAGCGACTGGATCATGTGATACCCGGCGCCCTGCGGATCGGCGTACGGATCCACGAAGCTGGTGATGCGTTGGACACGGTACGGCGCTTGGATGATCGCGAACAGCACCGCGCCGATCGCCGGCGGGGCGAACAACGCGAAGTGCCACAGCCTGGCGCCAGCGCCGAGCAGCACGATCCCGGCTGCCCCGACCATCAGCACGCCCGTCCCGAGGTCCTCGAGCACGACCACGGCGGCCACGATCCCCACGCACACACACGCGGGCAGCAGCCCCCTGGCGAACGATCGCATGCCGTTGGACGATCGCGTCGCGAGGCGGGCGGCGTACACACTCACGAGGATCACCAGCCCCCACTTGGCGATCTCGGAAGGCTGGACGGACTCCAGCCCCGGCACGCCGAGATCGATCCACCTCGAAGCACCGTTGACGGTGCGACCCAGACCGGGGAGATAGACCGTCGCGACCGCCGCGATCAGCGCGGTGGTGCCCAGGATCAGCAGCCCGAGATCGCCGGCGGGCGGAACAAAGGCCGCCCGCTCGCCCCGCTCGGCAAGCCGGCGCACGGGAAGCCGCGATGCGAGACCCATCACACCGACCGCGATGACGAGGTACAGGCTGGTCCGGCTGAGGAGCAGCGACTCGGCGGTCACCCCAGACACCGCGGCCGCCGTCTGCGGGTCCGCGCCGCCCTCCAACGGGCGGACGCTCATCCCGGCGGACTGGACCATCACCACCCCGAAGGTCAGCAACGCGAGTGCGCACAGCAGGATTCCGTGTCCGGGGCGGAGCATGGGGGAGGTATCGGCAGGCACGCACACTCGGGCTCACAATCGGGCCGTGGTACCATGACCGGGCGACGCCCCGATCCCACCTTCGCGCACAGGAGCACGCACGATGAACCCACTCGCAAAGCTGTATGGTTTGGCGGCGTTGCTCGCCGCGGTATCGGTCGTCGGGGCACCCGCCCGGGCGGACCACGGTTCCGCCGACCTCGCACGCGACGCCCTCACGGGCGGGGTCGGCTCCGGCACGCTGAGCGAAGGTATCGAGGCCCTCGAGCAAGCCGTGCGAGCGAACGGCCACGACGACCGCTCGCGGTTCGCCCTGGGCATGGCGCGGGCGCTGCGCGGCTTCGAGATCCTCGGTCAGGCGGCGTACCGGCACGGGGCCAGTTCGAGGGCCTCGGCGATGGGCGGGGCGTTCGTGCCGATGATCGCGATGGTCCCGCCCAACCCGCAGCCCGAGCCGGCACGCCTCGAAGACCTCCGCCGCGCCGTGCTCGACGCGATGAAGCAGGCGGAAGCAGCGGACGCAACGCTGGCGGGGATCGACGCCGACTTCACGCTGCGGCTCGACATCTTCGCGGTCCGCCTGGACCTCAACGACGACGGGCGAGCCGGAGAAGACGAGTCGATCCGCTCGATGCTCTCCCGCGGTCGGATCACGGTCCGCGCCGAGGGGAGCGGGACGCTCCGGGAACTCCCGGTCGATTTCGATCGCGGCGACGCGGATTGGCTCCGCGGATACTGCCACCTGACGATGGGCTGCGGCGAGTTGATGCTGGCCCACGATCCGTCCGATCTGTTCGCACGCGCGGGCCACGTCTTCTTCCCCGAGAACGAGACCGAGTTCGGATACCTCAAGACGGGCCGCTCGCCCTTGGAAGAACAGAGCCGGTTCTTGGGGGTCGATCCGCTCGATGTGATCGCGATGGTGCACCTCATCGACTTCCCCGTCTCGGAGCCGGCGCGGATGGCCCGTGCCCGCGGGCACTTCCTGCGCACGATCGGGTTCAGCCGGTCCATGTGGGCCCACTACGACGCGGAAACCGACAACGCCGACGAGTGGGTCCCCAACCCGGAGCAGACCGCCGCGTTCCCCGGCGCGGTGATGGACGCCGACATGCGGGGCGTGTGGCTGCGTTTCCTCGATGACGCCGAGGCGGTTCTCCGAGGCGAAGCGCTGCTCCCGTTCTGGCGTGGGCAGGGCGAACTCGGGCTCAACGTCGAGCGTGTCTTCCTCGAACCCCGGGGCTTCGACCTGATTCTCTGGATCCAGGGCTCGGCCGCGGCGCCCTACCTCGAGGAAGGCGAGCAGCTCGACACGCAGATCTGGCGGGATCTCGAAGAGGCGTTCGAGCGTCGCACGTTCCGCCATATGTTCTGGCTGAACTAGCCTCGGCCGAGCCGGGCCGGTTCGGGCCGACCCGGTGCTGGCCGGGCCGGGCAACGCGGGTTCAGGCGATCGGCAGCGAGAGCTTCTTCTCCAGCTCGGCCACCGGGCGGGCGACGAGGTCGTAACCCGACGACTCGACGATCGCGCAGCGGACGAGCTCGCCCGGCGAGAGCGGCTCTCTGCTCTGGACGTAGGTCACCGCGTCGATCTGGGGGGCCTGGAAGTAGGTGCGCCCCTGGTAGAGCGTGCCGCCGTCGGAGACGCCGCTCGTGGCTTCGACAACCGAGTTCGTCGGCTTGTCGATGATCACGTCGAACCGATGCCCGGTGTTGGTCGGGTCGTCCTCGTCGAAGTCGCTGGCGACAAACGCGGCCTGCTCGTGGGCGATCTCCTGCTGGAGCGCCATCAGCTCGTCGTGACGCTCTTGCTTGACCTCCTCGGGCACGGCCAACGCGGGGTCGTCCTCCATGGTCCCCGCGACCGTGCCGTCCTCCTTCGAGTACTTGAAGCAGCCGACCGCATCGAACTGGACCTCATCGATGAACTCGAGGAGCTGCTCGTGGTCGGCCTGGGTCTCGCCCGGGAACCCCGTGATGAACGTCGTCCGGATCGCCATGCCCGGGATGCGATCGCGGAGCTTGAACATCAGCTCGCGTTGCTGCTCGGCCTGCACGCGCCGGCGCATCGCGGTGAGCATGTTGTTCGACGCGTGCTGGAGCGGGATATCGATGTAGGGCAGCAGGTTGCCATTCTGGACCAGCCGCGCGAAGGCGTCGATGATCTCGTCGGAAAAGTTGCTCGGGTAGGCGTACATCAGCCTCAGCCACCCCGAGCCGATCTCCTCGCGCATCGCGTCGGAGATGGACTTGAGCACGCTCGGCAGCCCGGCGCGGAACGGGTCGGATCCGCCCGACTGCCCCAGCCCGATGCCGATGTCGTCGCCGTAGCTCGTCGTGTCCTGCCCGATCAGCAGCAGTTCGTGCGCGCCGTCGCGGAGCAGTTCGCGGGCTTCCCCGACGACCGGGTCCACGGCCTTGGAGCGCATCTTCCCGCGGATCGACGGGATCGTGCAGAACGCGCAGTTCTGGTTGCAGCCCTCGGAGATGCGGAGGTACGCGTAGTGCCTCGGCGTGAGGCGCAGACGGGCGCTGTCCGACTCGAAATAGCCGATGCCCTTGCCGTCCTTGCCGTGCACGGTCAGCCCGACCGTGTCCTGGCCCTGACTCTTGGCTTTCACGAGCGCGTTCGATGAGATCCAGTACTTCGGCCCCTCCTCGACCGCCCGCTCCAGGCCTGTCCTCTCTCGACGGGGGCCCTTGACGGCGTCGAGGACCTTCTCGCGATCGAACACGCCGAGCATGGAATCGATCCCGGGCGCCCACTCGAGCATCTTGGCGCGATGACGCTGGACGAGGCAGCCCGCGACGACGACACGCTTGATGTCGCCACGCTCCTTGGCGGCGATCGCTTCGTTGATGACGCCCAGCGATTCCTGCTTGGACGCTTCGAGGAAACCGCAGGTGTTGATGACCACCGCGTCGGCCGGCTCGAACCGCCCGCTGGTCGCCGAGCTGTCCTGCTCGGAACCGGCGATCGAGAGGTCGTCGTGCTCGCTGTCGTCAGACGCTTGTGCGGAAACCGGCGCCACGCCGTTCTGCGCGAGGATGCCGAGCATCTTCTCGGAGTCCACGAGGTTCTTTGGGCAGCCCAGCGACACGAACGAGACCGTGCGGATCTCGTTTTCGGCGGGCGGGGGCAACTCGGATGCTGGGGTCGTATCTTCCAAGGGGACAATGGTATACGCGATCTCCGACGCCGACCGCCGGGCGCCGATGGAATCAGCCAGAACGGCCCCGGCGCGGAGTGGGCACGCCGGGGCCGTCGGAACGGGAGCCGATTGGATGGTCTGCGGCCGGCGGGTCTCAGGCCGCCTCGCCCTCGCTCGACGGATCTCCAAACCCGCCGGCAAGGCCCGTGTCCATGCCCTGCATCGGGTAGTGCATCCCGAGACCGATGGTGAGCACGCCCGGGTCGCACACGCAGAACGTGCACGGGCCCGGGATACGCCAGCCCGTGAACCGCAACGCCCGCGAGAGGCTGTCCACGCAGGTCACGAAGACGTGCTCGTCGCCCTCATGCCGCACGGGGATCAGGCGGAACTGCCAAGCCTGACGGGGCTCGATTAGTGACAGGACCTCGGGCCCGATCGCGTGCAGCCTCGGGTCGAACCGGGGCGCGATCGACGAATACTGCACCGCCCACGCCGCTTCCACGTCGCTGGGCGACACACCGAACAGTTCCTCGGCCAGCAGCCCGAACGGACGCGGGTTGCACCGCTGGGTCTCGACGATGCGGTCGCGTTGCTCGGTGGTGAGGCAGCCGTGCTCGACGAGCAGGTCCCCCAGGCGGATGGTCATGGCGTGGCTCCTGGTCGGGCAACGAACGCCGCCCGGTTGTGACCCAGCATCATCGGGATCGGATCGGGCGCGATGCACGCCGTGGGGCCCGGACCGCGAGACTTTGTCGTTCGAGACCGGCCGCGGCCCGCGCGGACGATCCAGACCGACGCGCGAAGACGATCGGGGCAAAAAAACACAGGAAGCCGGTGGCACGCCTCCGCCCGCCGCGGATCGCGGGCGGGACGGGATCGGGCCGAATACCGGGCGTTGCTACTTGCCGACGCAGAACGCCGAGAACACGCGGGCGAGCAGGTCTTCGGTCCCAACGGGCCCGGTCAACTCGCCAAGGGCATCGATCGCGGACCGCAACGCGCCCGCGACCAGTTCCGGCTCGGACAGGGCGCGGTCGTCGGGGTCGATCCGGAGCATCGCTTCCCCGAGCCACCGCTCGGACTCCCGGATCGCCCGCCGGTGACGCGGCAACGACGCCGCCCCCGCGACGCCCGATCCGGCGGCCGCGTCGGCGATCGCCCGTCGCAGCGTGGCGGTGTTCGTGCCGTCGAGCGCACACAACGCGATCACGCCCCTGACAGAACCCCGGGGCTGGGGTGACGGGAGGTCCGACTTCGTCCGCACGCGGACGGTCCGGGTTTCGGGGTCGGGCGTGAACCCGCGCGCCTCGAACGAACCGTCCGGATCGCACCAGACCAGCACATCGGCCAGCCGGATCCGCTCGCGGGCACGGGATTGAGCCGCGGCATCGGTATCGTCGATCGCCACCCCGTCCACGCCGGCCAGATCAACCAGCGTCACGGATCCGGCGCCCGGCGCGTCCCGCGAGAGATCCAGCGGCTCGGCCAGGGCGTCGCGCGTGGTCCCCGCACGCTCCGACACGATCGCCCGCGGACGCCCGAGCAACGCGTTGAACAGCGTCGACTTGCCGGCGTTGGGGGCCCCCACGAGGACAACCTCGGGGCGTTCGCGGCCGGGTTCGTTGCCCCGCGAAGATGTCAGCATCGACCCGAGGTCCTCGCGGACCGACGCGATCCGTGCCCGGAGATCGCCGGGCGTGATGGGAACAACGTCCTCCTGATCCGAGAAGTCAACGCCCGCTTCGACCAACGCGAGGCAGGTGGTCAGCACGTCGGCGTGCTCGCGGAGACGATCGGCGTGCGAGCCGTCCATCAACGCGTCCGCGTCGCGGAGCTGATCGCTGTTCTCAGCCGCGATCTTCTGCGCGATGCCCTCGGCCTGATCGATGCTCATCCGCCCGTTGAGGTACGCCCGGGCCGAGAACTCACCGGGCTCGGCCTGACGGACGCCATCGATCGTCAGCAGGGCGTCGAGGACGCGGCGGACGAGATGAGGGTTGCCGGGGATCAGCAGTTCGAGGGTGTCCTCGCCGGTGAACGACGCGGGTTGCGGCATGACGAGCGCGAGGGCGGGGAGCGCCCTGGTTGCCGGGGTGACCGACCCGGGCAGCGCGAGGGATGCCCGGAGGAGGCCCCGCGTCCAGCCGGTGATCCCGCACAACTCGCGGGCGGCGTCGCGGGCGGCGGGCCCCGAGAGCCGGATCAGGGCGCTGTGGCTCCGCCCGGGCGGCGAGGCGACCGCGGCGATGGTCCCGCCGGTCGGCATGTCACTTTCTCTTGCCCGGTTTTTTGGGCGCACGCCCGCCCTGCGCCTGGGCCTGCATCCGGCGTTGGCGCTCCGCGGCTTCGTTCAGCCTGGCCATGAACCCGGGCCCCTTGGCCTGACGCTCGGCCTTGATCTTCTCCGCGTCAAGCATGCCGTGCTTGTCCATGTGGGCCCGGATCCACTTGTGCTCGACGATGCCCATGACCGAGTTGGTGATGAAATAGAGCGCCAGCCCGGACGGGGCCGCGTACATCATGATCGGGAACATCACGACCATCATGACCTTGATGATCTTCTGCTGCTGCTCCTGCTCGGGGGTCATCGTGGCGCTGGTCGGTGGGGTCAGGAACTTCTGGTGGGCGAAGAACACGACGCCGAGCAGCAGCGGCAGTATGTTGACCGATTCGACAGCGCCCCAGAGCGGGAAGGAGAAGTGCATGAACTCGGGCAGCGGGATCGCGTGGTCGGGCTGGCTGAGATCGGAGAGGAACTCCCACGACCCGCCGGTGATCGACTGGAACACGCCGTAGAACGCGGGCTGCTGCCGCAGCTCGATCGCGAAGAACAGCGTCGCGTAGAGCGCCATCCAGACCGGGGTCTGCAGGAACATGGGCAGGCACCCGAGCATGCCGGCGGGGTTGATCCCCTCTTCCTTCCACAGCTTGCCCATCTCTTGCTGGAGCTTCTTGGGGTCGTCGCTGTACTTCTCCTTGAGCTTGGCCTGCTTGGGCGCCATCGCCTGCATCTGGACGCCGAAACGCTGCATGCGGATCTGCGACCAGCGTGTCACCGGGTGGAGCACCCCGCGGACGAGCACCACCAGCAGCATGATCGCGACCGCCCAGTCGCCGCTGAACGAGTGGAACAGGCGGAGCACGGACATGAGCCCGCCCGTGAGCCACTGGAAGGTGCAGGGTGCGCAGATCCCCCCCATGCTGTAGACGACGATCTCGGGCATCCGCAGCGACGCGAGGATCGGGTCTTTGCGGATGGACGGACGCGACATCGGGCCCGCGTACACGCCGAGCCGCGTCGCCTCGGTCTCTCCGGGACCCAACGAGACCGTGCTCCCGTTGAGACGGAGCACAACGACCGCGTCCTGGTCGGCGCTCGGGTTGAGCAGCAGACGGTCGACGGTCGCGACGCCGCCGAGCAGCTTGTCCTCGGGCCCGCCGACGCCGGCGGGATCGAACACCGGGTGGACCGCGACGGCGAAGTAGCGATCGGTCATCGCCAGCCAGCTGAGCCGGTGCCCGCCCTCGATCGATTGTTCGTTCGGCCAGACCGAGCGCACCAGCGGGTACTGCTTGATCGCGCCGACCGGCTCCTTCTTGCCCAGCAGCTTGCGCCTGGACCTGAGCGAATCGTCGACGGTGACGGTCGTGTCCGACGCCTGCCGATCGGGCGGCAAGAGGTACCCGAAGCGGACCCTGCGGTGATCCCCGCCGTACGAGTTCTCGGGCTCGGGCAGGTCGACCGGCCCGGTCTGCGTCAGGGCGACGGTGATCGCACGCTCCGACAGGTTCTCGAACGAGTTGGTCAGCGTGAACCCGTAGAGATCATCGGGCTTGAGCTCGAAGGCCCGCGTGATCCTGAGCAGCGGGGCGCCGTCTGGGTCATCGATGAGGCACTCGAACACCCCCGCCCCGAGTTCACGCCACACGTTGCCCCAAGAGACATCGACCACCTGCCCGTTGATGGTGACCGTCAACGCGGCGAAGGGGATCGCCCGGATGCCGCCGACCTCGGCCTGCCCCTGCAGGTCGATGAGGTCCTGGTGTCTCACCGAACGGTACGAGTCGGGGAGCGACAGGCGTCCGATCCCCGCGCCCGATCGATCGAAGAGCAGGCTCGCCTTTCCGTCCGATGGCAGCAGCCCGAGCGGCTTGAGGGGGACCGGCTGGTCGACCAGCGTGGTTTCGCCCGTCGCGTCATCGGTCACTTCCAGGGCCTGCTGGGGCAACTCGATCACGCGGGCCGCCGGCACGGAGGCCGCCGTCGGCTGCGCCGCCTGGGTCTCATCCGGGCGGTCGGCCGCCGGGGTGTCCTGCGCCGACACGGGGCAGGCGAGCAGCACGCACGCGGCGATGCGTGCGATGAGTGTCAGAGATCCGTTCCGCATTCGTGTCATCCGTTCCGGGATGCCCCCGGATGTTCGTTAGCGCCCCTCGAAGAGGCGGTCACCCAGATAGTTGTTCAGTTCGGAGATGGCGTGGATCTTGTCGGCCGTTGCCTTGATGTCGTACTCCACCCGCACGAACTCGACCTGGCCCGGCGACAAGACCGCGTAGGACGCACGCGGATCGTAATCGCGCGGCTGCCCGACAGACCCCACGTTGACCACGGCCTTCTCGTCGGCCAAGAACTTGTACACCCGGGTCTCCCCCAACTCGCTGGGCGGGTAGAAATCCGGTTCGTCCGAGAAGACGCCCGGCACGTGCGTGTGCCCGACCAACGCGATCCGCTCCACGCGGTCGAAGATCGCCTCGAGCTTGTCGGGCTGATCGTTCGCGTCGTCCGGGAAGATGTACTCGTTGATCGGGCGCCGGGGCGAGGCGTGCACCGCCAGCACGGGCGTGTCATCGCCCAGGAGTTTCTCGACCTTGCGGACGGGCAGCCTGCCGAGGTACTCGTACCGCTCGGCACGCTTGGTTTCGTCGGGCTCGGCGTCGAACACCGACCGAGTCCAGAACGCGCTGGCTTCCGCGGACGGGTTGAAGTTCGTGGGCTCGTAGAGCACGCCGAAGTCGTGATTGCCCATCAACGCCCAACCGCAGTACTCCTTGACGAGATCGACACACTCGAGCGGCTCGGGCCCGTAGCCCACGATGTCGCCCAAGCAGACGATCCGGTCGATATCCCGTTCGGCGATGTCGGCGAGCACGGCCCGGAGGGCTTCGGCGTTGCCGTGGATGTCGGAGACGACTGCGGTGCGCACGGCGGATGTCTCGCTGTATAAAAGGTTTAGCGAATCCGCACCACGCGGCGGTCCCGGCGGGGCGGGATAGCAACTGTAGTGACCGCCCGCGGATCGGGCAATCCGGGGTGTTCACGCCGATGCCACCGCCGCCCGAGACTGATTGGGCGAACCGCGCGGCGCGTATCATGCCCCGACCCGATCCGGCCGATGGAATGTCCGGATACCCCCTCGGGCGAGCCGATCGGCCCGTGCGAGGGGGGCAACAAGCCGCGACCCAGCGCCCGATCTCCCGGAGGGGAACCCATGATCGGGCGCGAAGACCCCAGGGATGGACGTATGGCCTCAGCCTCCGTCAGCTACCAACGCACCCGCGAGATGACGATCGACGAGCTCCTGCTCGAGAACCGCATCGTGTTCATGATCGGGGAGATCAACCCCGCGAGCGCCTCGCGCGTGATGATGCAGATGCTCTATCTCGAGAACCAACGCCGCAATCAGGAGATCAGCCTGTACATCAACTCGCCCGGCGGCGCGGTCGACGACACGCTGGCGCTCTACGACACCATGCGGTTCCTCTCGTCGCCCATCGCGACCTACTGCATCGGGCGGGCGTACTCGGGCGGGTCGATCCTGCTGACCGCCGGCACGAAAGGCCGCCGGTTCATCCTGCCCCACGCCAAGGTCATGATCCACCAGCCCTACGGCGGGATCACCGGGCAGGCCGAGGACATCCGACTGCAGGCCGAGCAGATCATCAAGAGCAAAAAGCTTCTGACCGACATCCTCGCCAAGCACACGGGGCAGTCGAGCGAGCAGATCCACAAGGACGCCGAGCGCGACAAATACTTCACGGCCCAGGAGGCCAAGGAGTACGGGCTCGTCGACGAAGTCCTCAGCGAGCCGCCGAAGGAATCGCAGCTCATCCCCAACAACAACGGCTGACCGAGACCCAAGCGTCCCGCAAGACGCGGGCCCACACACGATCAACACACCGCCCGGCGCCACGCCCGGGCGGGCGAGCCGAGAGGCACGGAAGACCCATGAACATCTCTCAGAACCCCACGAACTCGCTCGGCGCCGGCGCGAACACCCTCGTGCCCATGGTCGTCGAGCAGTCGGCGCGAGGCGAACGCGCGTACGACATCTTCAGCCGCCTGCTCAAGGACCGGATCGTCTTCGTCACCGGGCCGATCATGGACGAGATGGCGAACCTCGTCGTCGCCCAGCTCCTGTTCCTGGCCAACGAGGACGCCAGCGCCGACATCCACATGTACGTCAACTCGCCCGGCGGCAGCGTGACCGCGGGGCTCGGCATCGTCGACACGATGAACTTCGTCCGCCCCGATGTGTCCACCTACATCATCGGGCAGGCCGCGTCGATGGGCTCGGTCATCGCGTCCTCGGGCGCCAAGGGCAAGCGCTATGCGCTGCACAACGCCCGCAACCTGATGCACCAGCCGCTCCTGTCCGGCGTGATGGAGGGGCAGGCGACCGACCTCGAGATCGAGGCCAAGGAGATGCTCCGCCTCCGCGACCGTCTCTACGAGATCTACTCCGAAGCCACCGGGCAGACCCAGGACAAGGTCCACAGCGACTGCGACCGCAACCTCTGGCTCGACGACAAGGAGATGGTCGAGTACGGCCTGATCGACCGCGTGCTCGAGTCCATGCCCAAAGCCGAGGACTGACCGACCCACCGTGAAACCACCCGAAGCCCCGGGCCGTGCGGACCGGGGCCTTTTTCTGGTATCCTGCGGGGACGCTCCGACTCTGCGCAAGGGGATCCGACATGACGACCGACCTGACCTCCCTCTGGGTACCGATCCTGTTCTCGGCGGTGGGCTGCCACATCGCCAGCTTCGTGCTCTGGGCCGCCAGCAAATGGCACAAGCCCGACGTCAGCCCCGTCCCCGACCAGGACGCCGCCGACGCCGCGATCAACGCATTGGATCTCGGGCCGGGGTTCTACATGCTCCCCTGCTCGCACGACAAGGAAGACTGGAAGAAGCCCGAGATCATCGACCGGTACAAGCGCGGCCCGTGGGTGACCATCAACGTGTTCCCGGGGCAGCCGAACATGCTCAAGAACCTGCTGCTCACGCTCCTGATGTTCTTCGTGATCTCGACCGGCATCGCGTACCTGGCGGGCAGCGTCCTCGCGCCGGGAACCGAATGGTCCAAGGTGTTCCAGGTCACGTGCACCGCGGGAGTCCTGGCGTACACGTTCGGCGGGGTGATCAACGGGATCTGGTTCGGCAAGCCCGCGGGCTGGGTGATCCGCGACATCATCGACGCCGCGATCTACGCGTGTTTCACCGCGGTCGTGTTCTCATGGCTCTGGCCCGGCTCGCCCGTCCTCCCGATCACCTGAGCGTGCCAATGATCCGGTCATGCGACGACCCGGCCTGATCATCTTCGACTGCGACGGCGTGCTCGTCGATTCAGAGCCCATCGTCCAGCGGGTCCTGGCCCGCTGGCTGACCGAGCACGGGTGGGAGATGACGCCCGAGCGGTGCGCACGCGAGATCAAGGGCTCGCACATCGCCGATATCCAGGCCCGCGCCG
This sequence comes from Phycisphaerales bacterium UBA6054, assembly GCA_002429045.1. Classification (GTDB taxonomy): domain Bacteria; phylum Planctomycetota; class Phycisphaerae; order Phycisphaerales; family UBA1924; genus UBA6054. The sequence goes on along the minus strand of DIYM01000123.1, from coordinate 6,907 downwards.
AGCGGCGGGCCGGGCGGTCGTTCCCGGGCTTCATCGAGGGCTACCGCGCCCACATGTTCGAGGCGTTCGGCTCGGGCGTGCCAGAGATCCCGGGCGCCGCGGGCGTCGTCCGGCGTGTCCGCGATGCGGGCCTGGTGTACTGCATCGCGTCCAACGGGCCGCACGTCAAGATGGAAGCGACGCTCAGGTCCGCGGGCCTGATCGACCTGTTCCGGGCTCAAGCGCGTCCGCTGGTGTTCTCGGCCGACGACGTGGGCGAACCGAAACCGTCTCCGAAGCTGTTCCTGCACGCCGCCGACCGGATGGGGTTCGACCCGGCGGATTGCCTGGTGATCGACGATTCGCCGCAGGGCGTCATCGCGGCGATCGACGCGGGCATGCCGATCATCGCGTACGAAGACATGACCCCGGCGCCGGCACTCCGCGACGCCGGCGCGGAGACCGTGATCGCTTCGCTCGACGAGTTGCCAGGGCTGCTGGGCATCGACGCCGCGGCGCACAACTAGAACAGCAGCAGCCCGAGAGCCATCCACGCCCCGGCCGCGAGCATGACGATCGCGGTGTACCCCACGATGTCGCGGGCCCGCACGCCGGTGATCGCCAGGAGCGGGAGCGCCCAGAACGGCTGGAGCATGTTGGTCAGTTGGTCCCCGTACGCGACAGACATGACCATCTTGGCCGGTTCGACGCCCAGCGTTTGGCCCGCCTGGAGCGCCACGGGGCCCTGGATCGCCCACTGCCCGCCCCCGGAGGGCACGAACAGGTTCACGATGCCCGCGCTGAGGAACGTCAGGATCGGGAGGGTGTCCCCGGTCGCGCTGGACGCCATCCAATCCGAGAACATGCCGATCAGACCGGAGGCGGCCAGCATCCCCATGATCCCCGCGTACAGCGGGAACTGGAGGATGACACCGGCGCACCCGCGCGCACCCCGCTCGGCGGACGCGACGTACGAACGCATCGAGCCGTGCGCGATCAGCCCGAGCGCGAGCATGATCATGTTGATCTCGTTGGGACCCACCGACAGCATGCGATCGCCGAACGACGCGTTCCCGGAACCGGCGAACCGGAGCATCGCCCAGATCAGCAGCACCGCGAGCACCCACGGGACGAAGGGCGTCCGCTCGAGGAAATCCGGGAATGAGCGGACCGGGAGGCGGGGCTCCTCGAAGAGCTCTTCCTCGGCGGGCATGCACATCAGCCCGTCGTCGCCCTTCGGCGTGAGCATCACCAGCAGCGTCGGGACGAGCACCAGCAAGCCCCCGGAGACGAACAGGTTCATGGGCGAGAACACGGTCTGGCTCAGGAGGAGCGCCGGGGAATCGCCCAGCGCTTCGAGCGTCTCGGGCGGCAGAACGCTCGCGGCCTCGGCGGCGCTGGTCATCTTGATCGGCGCGGTCCCCGACAGCCCGCCGTGCCAGACCAGCATCCCCGCGTACCCGGCGGCGACCAAGACCGGCGCGTGCGTCCGCACCCCCCTGGCCCCGAGCGCACGCGCCACATCCCGCGCCAGCAGCGCCCCCACGATCAGACCCAGCCCCCAGTTGATCAGACCGAACAGCATCGCGACCGCCGCCACGAGCGCCGCTCCGGCGCCGGGCGATCTCGGGATCGCGGTCAGCAGGCGGATGAGCCCGGCGACCGGCCTGGACTCGGCCAACGCGTGACCGGTCACCAGGATCAGGCACATCTGCATCCCGAATCCGAGAAACCGCCACATGCCCGTTTCGGTGTCACGCCAGGCGTCGATGACCGCCGAGATCCTGGACACGCTCGGGTCCAGATCACGAAACCCGAACCACCACGCCAGCGCGCCTGTCAGCACGGTGAGCAGCACCGCGAGCACGAACGGATCGGGCGCGGTCTTGCTGAACACCCTCGACAGTCCTCGACCGAGACCGGCGATCATGGCCGCGAATCCTCCAGACGCCCGCTCCTTCCATGGGCGGGCACGCACAGTCTACAGTCACACCGTTTGCCGAGCGATCAAGAGCCCATCCCGAGCGCCGGCACGCCCGCGCACCCGACCCGAGCGTCCGGCCTCCGCAAGGGCTATCTGTTCGGGCTCGGCGCGTTCAGCTGGTGGGGGGTGATCGTGCCCATGTACTTCTGGGCGTTGACCGACGACGGGCTGGGCAACGCGGACCCGTTCGAGATCCTCGCCCAGCGGATCGTCTTCGGGCTGCCCGTGCTGCTCGCAATGCTCGCGTTCAGCAGGCAGTTCGGGCCGTTCCTCCGGGCGATCACCGCCTGGACGAGCCTGCGCGTGCTGATCCCCAGCACCGTGCTCATCGCGATCAACTGGTACTTCTTCATCTGGGCGGTCTCGAACGGGACCGTCAGCCACGCGAGCCTGGGCTACTACATCAACCCGCTCGTGTCGGTGGCGCTCGGGTTCCTGTTCCTGGGCGAGCGTCTGAGCATCGCGCAGTGGGTCGCGGTTGTCTTCGCGCTCTGCGCGATCGCCGTGCTGACCTGGGCGGAGGGGCGGATCCCGTTCGTCTCGATCATCCTGCCGATCAGCTTCGGCACCTACGGGCTGCTCCGCAAGCGTGCCAACGTCGGGCCGACGGTGGGATTGACGTTCGAGATGATGCTGCTGCTGCCTGTGTCCGCCGCGCTGCTCGTATGGCTCGAGCACGACGGACGGGGGGTCTTCCTCAACGGGCCCGGGTGGGTGTCCGCGCTGATGGTGCTCGGAGGGATCGTCACCATCGTCCCGATGATCTGCTTCACCGCGGCCGCCCGCCTGCTGCCGCTCAGCGTGCTTGGCATGCTGCAGTACCTCGCGCCCAGCCTGCAGTTGATCGTCGCGACGCTTGTGATCGGCGAGCACTTCCCTCCCGAGAAGTGGGTCGCGTTCGGGCTGATCTGGTGCGCGATCGCGGTGTTCACAGCCGACGCGATCCGCGGGGCACGCCGCACGCGTCGCGATCGGGCCGGTTCACGCGCCGCGGCACCCTCCGGAGCGACCGAGATGCTCGAATAGGCGGGCCAGGCATTTTCGTGCGGGTTTCGTGTCACCGGCGCCGGCCGCGTGCGGATCATCGGGTATGAACACCACACCCCCGCCCGCACCGAGTCACCCCGCACGCACCCAGGCCCGGCTCGACCGGCTCGAACGGTCGAACACACGCTGGAAGACCCTCGCGATCGCCGGGCTCGCGGGGGCGGGCGGGCTGCTCGCGGGCGGCATGAACCGCCAGCCCGCGCAGCAATCCGCGTTCGACAACTACCGCTACGTCGCGACGGACGACACGATCTACCGCATCGATCGGTCCGGGCGCTTCGAGTACATCAAGTTCGAGAACGGGCAGCGCACGCCTCAGGGTTACTTCAACTGGGGCCCGACCAGAATCGACACCCGCTACACGTACCCCTCGCGCCCGCAGCCCTGAGCGGACCCGCTCACTCCGGGTCGAGCACCCGCGCCCCGAGCGCCCGCGCCAGGCTGGGCCCCTGGGGCGGGTCGATCACGAGACCGCGCACACCCCCGGGCTCGATCGCGATGCCGTCGATCAGGCTGGACCGCAGGTCCAGCATGCCGATCCGTGCGCCGACGAGCCTGAGGTTGCGGGCATCGCAACCTCGGAGCGCCAACGACTCGATGCGCGCCCCGGACAGGTCCAGCCCCGCGACGCGGCAATCCTCGAAGCGCACCCGCGAGAACGACGCCTCGCCGAGGATCATGTCCGGCGCCCGGCACCCGAGAAACCGGACGTCCCTCATCTCCGCCCCCCGCCCGTCAAACCCGGTCAGGCGGCACTCGGTCAGAAGAACCCGTGTCATGCGCACATCGATCCACGTCGCCGCGGCGAGGTCCGCTTCCTCCAACGCGGTGTCGGTCAGACGCAGCCCGGGGAGTTCCGATCCGCCCAGCGCCCCACCCCGAACGCGGGTCGCGTGCAGCGAGAGCCGCCGGGCCCGAACGGGGCCGGGCGGCCGATGACAGAACCGCGTCTCCTCGACGACGCCCCCGTCGCGCAAGGAGCCGGCATCGCCCTCGCGCAGCGACGCGGCGGCGGGCACGTCGGGCGGCTCGGTCTGGAAGCCCGGGTTCACGCCGTCTCGAGGGCCGCGTGCGGGAGCGGGAACCGCTCGCACAGCGAACGGATCTCGCTCTTGACCTTGGCGGATTCGGTTTCCAGACCGCTCTCGCCCGAGAGGCCGGCGGACAGAACGCGGTCGATCCACGACGCGATCTGCCGCATCTCGGGCTCCCCGAACCCGCGCGTGGTGGTCGCGGGCGTGCCGAGCCGCACGCCGCTGGTGAC
>DIYM01000123.1:0-2561 GCA_002429045.1 Phycisphaerales bacterium UBA6054 | reverse complement strand
CGGGCGGGGATCGTCGGGGATGCCGTTCTTGTTGGTGATGATCCCGGCCCGCTCGAGCCACTTCTCGGCGTCCTTGCCGGTCAACTCGTCGCTCTTGGCGGTCAGGTCGACGAGCATCAGGTGGTTGTCGGTCCCGCCCGAGGTGATCCGGTAGCCGAGTTCCTGGAGAGCCCCGGCCAGCGCCCGGGCGTTCGTGACCACCCGCTCCATGTACGCGCGGAACTCGGGCTTGAGCGCTTCGCCGAACGCGATCGCCTTGGCCGCGACGATGTGCATCAGCGGGCCGCCCTGCACGCCCGGGAACAGGTTGCGGTTGATGAGCTTGTTGAGCTCCTCGTCGTTGGTCATGATCAGCCCGCCCCTCGGACCCCGGAGCGACTTGTGGGTCGTCGTGGTGACCACGTGGGCGTGCGGGAACGGCGACGGGTGCACGCCCGCGGCGACCAGCCCCGAGATGTGCGCGATGTCGGCCATCAGGTACGCGCCCACCTCGTCGGCGATTTCCCGGAACTTCGCGAAGTCGATCACACGCGGGTACGCCGAGTAACCGCACAGGATCGCCTTGGGCCTGTGCTCGAGCGCCGCGGCCCGCACCGCGTCGTAGTCGATCTGCTCGTGCCGGGGGTGGTCCTTGTCATAGTGCAGCGGGTAATGGACCGGGTTGTAGAAGATCCCCGAGAAGTTCAGCGCCATCCCGTGCGACAGGTGCCCGCCGTCCTTGAGGACCAGCGACAGGAACGTGTCTCCGGGTTCCATCAGCGCCATGAAGACGGCCGTGTTCGCCTGCGCACCCGAGTGGGGCTGGACGTTGGCGAACCTGCATCCGAACAGCTCCTTGGCCCGGTCGCGTGCGAGTTGCTCCACGCGGTCGTGGTGCTCGCACCCGCCGTAGTAGCGCCGACCGGGGTACCCCTCGGCGTACTTGTTGGTCATGCAGGTCCCCCCGGCGAGCATGACCGCGGGCGAGGCGTGGTTCTCCGACGCGATCAGCTCGATCGTGTGCTCCTGGCGGTCCGCCTCGTCGGAGATGATGCCCGCGACCTCGGGGTCGGTGCGGGCGATCTGGTCGAGGACGAGCCGGTCGATGGTGTGCTGGTCGGGCATGGGGCATCATAGAACCGCCCATCGCCCCGTCCGCTCGGCTCAGGGTCCGCCGGCGGCCGCGTTGAAGAGCGCGTACGCGACCACCGACCCGCAGCACCCGAGCAGCGAGAGCGTCCCGAACGCCGCCCCGAGCCACAGCAGGAAGTACCCCCAGCCCCGGTCGCCCCTGGGCGCCGAACGCGCGGCGATCCCGGTCGTCACCCGGCCGCACTCGGGGCAGGTCAGCTCCGTGTCGCCCCGCACCCCGCCCCCGACCGCGTCGGCGATCGCGGTGAGGTCATAGCGGCACGACGGGCAGTGGAACTGGGATCGCATGCGAGCCCGATCCTACGTCCCGAGCACCGCTCGCTAGTACCTCAAGAGATACCACACCGAGTCTTCTATGGAAACCGCCACCAAGCCGCCCAAGAAGGCCGCGAGCGTGCCCAGGACGAGGAGCAAGGGGGACCGGATCGACCAGCCGCAACGCAAGGCCGATCCCCACCAGACCAGGCTCCACACGCCGACACCGAACGAGAGCATCAACACCGCGATCTCGACCGGATCGCTGTAGGTCATCAGATAGCCAACATACGCGACCCGGACCAACGCGCAGTAGATCGCAAGAAAACCGATCTGCAGGACCGCCGCACGGGCAACATGGCCGGGCCGCAGCTTCGCCGTCCGGCGTGTCACCGGGAGCGCGGTCATGACGATGCACCACACGGCCGCAACCCCGATCATGAATCGGATGAGCACGAACGCATCGTCGTTCGAGTAAAAGCCCCAGAACCAAGGACCAGACCAATCCGGACCGACATAGACGAGGGGCCACCCCACGGCGGCAACACCGATCGCGCACCACTCGCTGAACGTCAGGTCGGAAAAGACGTCGCCGAGAGATCTGAGATTCACCGGCCAGCGTCCGCTCCCCAGAATCCCCAGACCGAAGAACACGAACGGCCACGCCGCGACCTGCAACGCGACCGAGAACCAGACCAACCAACTCGCAAGCCTCTTCAGGCGCAGCGGCGTCCCGACGCCGACGCGAGACCAGTAGACCCACGGCAACGCCATGCGGACCGCCGTGCCCGGCGTCTTTCGCAGCCGTGCCCATCGGGTCTCGCCCGACTCCACCGACCACGCCAGATCCTGCCGGCTCGGATCGAACAGATCCGCCCAGGCGAACCCGTGCCCGCACTCCGGGCACGTGCCGTTCACCGGGCACGACGATTCCCACGCCGCGGCTTCGCCCGACTGGTCGTACCCGCACCGCGGGCAGCTGGGATGCTCGATCATCTCGCTCGGCACAGAACAGAGCGTACCACGACGCCGGCGCGGGCCGACGCTCAGGCGTCGCCCATCCGCGCGATCAGGCGCTCGCAGTCGTTCAGCCCCGGCACCTCGTCCAGGTCGATCGGCAGGTACACGCCCCGCTCGTGGTCGCTGTTGAGCACGATCGCGTTGGGGCGGACCAG
>DIYM01000044.1 GCA_002429045.1 Phycisphaerales bacterium UBA6054 | reverse complement strand
CCCGCAGGAGCCCGATCCCCCGCCAGGCCCGACCCCGGGCCCGAGCCCTGCCGGTCGGGTTGCCCCGCCTCGGCCGGGCCGAAAGGACAGCCATTTGCGCACACTGATCGCCATCCCCGTCTACAACGAAGCCGCCACCGTCGAGTCCGTCCTCCGCACCGTCCGCCGGCACGCCGGGGACGTGCTGGTGATCGACGACGGCTCGACCGACGACACCGCCGAGATCATCAACCGCGTCCGCCCGGAACTCGGGCTGGACCTGATCCGCCACGAGGCCAACGCCGGGTACGGGCGGGCGATGCGTGAAGCGTTCGCCCGGGCCCATCGCGGCGGGTACGACTGGGTCATCACGATGGACTGCGACGAGCAGCACGAGCCCGGGTCGATCCCCGCGTTCATCGACGCCGCCCGCCAGGACGATCTGGACATCGTCTCGGGCAGCAGGTATCTGGACCCGCGCTTCGCCGCAGATCGGCCGCCCGAGGACCGACGCACGATCAACAAAGCCCTCACCACGGAGATCAACGCCCGGTTCGGCTTCGAGCTGACCGACGCGTTCTGCGGGTTCAAGGCCCACCGTGTCTCGGCGATGCGCCGGCTCAGGCTCGACGACGACGGCTACGCCTTCCCGATGCAGCTCTGGGCCGAAGCCAACGCCCACGGGCTCCGCGTCGGCGAGATCCCCGTCCGGCTGATCTACAACGACTACAACCGCACGTTCGGCGGCGGGCTCGACGACCCGCAAGTACGCCTGAGACACTACCGCGAGGTGCTCGACGCGGCGATCGAACGCAGCGCCCGGCTCGACGCCCAGACCGCTACGCGGACCGTCGGAACGCCCGGGCCCTGTTGCGGCGGACCCTGCCCGAGCGAATCATAACGGGATGCCCCCCACCACCGTCTCCATCTCGCCGGAGCCCGATGTCTGGCGATCGGCGATGGCGGAACACCGGTCGCAACACGCACGCGACCGCGAGACCCTCGGGCTGCCCACCGACCGTCCGGTGGTGATGAGCGGGCACCAGCCCGTGCTCTGGCACGCCGGGATCCTCGCCAAACTGCTGGCCGCGAGCGAACTGGCCGAGCGCACCCACGCCGCGGTGTGCTGGATCGTCGCCGACATGGACGACGTCGACCCCACCACCGTCCGCGTCCCGGACGGCACCGGGCCGGGAACAAAGCCCAGGATCGTGCGCACCCTCGCGGGCGATCCGCCCCCGCCGGGCGTCCCGGCCGGCGCCCTGCCGCCCCGTGAAGCGGGCGACGACGACCCTTCGATCGCGGGGCTCGCGCCGCTCCTCGACGCGTACGCGCACGAGCCCACGCTGGCGATGCAGGCCGGGCGTGCCGTGATCTACCAGGCGTGCGAGCGTTTCGGGATCGACGAGCCGATCGTGATCTCGTGCAGCGACCTGGCACGGACCGATGCGTGGCGTGCGTTGGTCGCATCGCTGGCTCGCGACCCGGGCCCGAGCGTCCGCGCGTACAACGGGGCGGTCGGCGCACACCCCGATGCGCGGATGCGCCCGCTGCGTTTGTCGGCCGAGCGGGTTGAACTCCCGCTGTGGCGGGTCCGCGAGCGCTCGCCGAGGCTCGCTGTGTTCGGTGACGAGATCGACGCCATCCCGCCCGAAGAACTCAGGCCCCGCGCCCTCGCCATGACGGCGGTGGCGCGAGCGGCGCTGTGCGAGCTGTTCGTGCACGGCACCGGCGGGGGGCTCTACGACCGCATCACCGGGAATTGGTTCGACGCCTGGGACGGCTCGCCGGGCTGGGCCCTCGCCCCCACCGCGGTGGCGACGGCGGACGCGTACGCCGATCTCGGCGTCGATGCCCGGAGCCTGCCCGATCCCGCGGACGCGGTCTGGCGGGCCCACCACGCCCGGCACGACCCGGGGATGCTGGGGGACGAGCGGGCCGCGGAACGCAAACGCGATCTCATCGGACGGATCGACGCGACCAAGCGAGCGGGCGGGGACCCGTCGGGCCTCTTCGCCGAACTGCAATCGCTGCTGGAACAAGCCCGCGTTCGGCACGCGCCCCGCATCGAGGAACTCGGGCGTGCGGCACGGGACGCCCGGTCGCTCGCCGGGCTGCGCGAGCTCGCCCTGGATCGGACCTGGCCCTGGCCCGTGCTCACCGGCGACACACTCGACGGGCTGCACCAAGGCATCCGCGATCGGTTCGCGTCGGTACCATCCAAGGCATGCACCGACGCGTCTTCCTGATCTGGGCGGTCTTCGCGCTCGTCGTCTCCGCGCTGATGCCGGTCGGCTGCGATCGCTCGCCGCCCGAGCCGGCGGCATCGGACCCGGCCCGCGGGAACGCGGCGTCCGCCGAACCCCGGATCATCGTCCTCGCGCCCGCCCTCGGTGTGATCTGCCAGGACCTGGGCATGGAAGACCGTATCGTCGGCAAGCACGCCTGGGATCAGTCGCTGGGCGCTTCGATCCCGAGCGTCGGCACGCACGACGACCCGGATCTGGAAGCGATCATCACGCTCGCGCCGACGCACATCCTGGTGCAGCGGATGGCCACGCCGACACCCGGGGCGCTCGACGCGTTGGCCGATGAACGGGGCTGGGAACTGTGGGGCTTCCCGCTGCTGGACATCGATGACATCGCCGGTGCGATCGACGAGATCCATCTCCGTTTCGAGGGCGGCCCGGGGATCGGCTTCGATCCGCAGCGGCCCGGCAGCATCGACCCGTCCGGGGCGCTCGGCGCGGAACTGCCCAGCGCACGGCTCGCCGACGCCTGGCGCGATCGGGGCCCGAACGCCCGGGCCGCGGGCCGTGTGCTGATGCTCTCTCGCACAGAACCGCCCGGCGCGATGGGCCCCGGGTCGTACCATCACCAGTTGCTCGAGCGGCTCGGCGCTGAACCGGCACTGGACACGGGCAAGCCCTGGCAGGAACTCGACCACGAGGACCTCGTGCGGCTCGCGCCGGACGCGATCATCGTCTTCGCCCCCCGACCACGCGACACCGGCGGCGTCGGCGCCCCCCCCCGGCCGAGTGCCAGTGACGCGCTGGACGCG
>DIYM01000120.1 GCA_002429045.1 Phycisphaerales bacterium UBA6054 | reverse complement strand
CCCCCGCCGGTGAACTCGAACGCGCCGGCGTTGACCACCCCGGTGTCGATGTCCTGGCTGACCCGCAGCGCCGGCTCGGCCAGGCGCACCGACTTGAGCCCGGGCGAGCCGGTGATTGTCGCGGGCCAATCGATACGGGCCGAGATGCGATCCACCACGAGGACCTCGCCCGGCTGCCCGGGCAGCCCCGGCGCGAGGAAACGGGCGCCGTCGATCCGTACATTGCCCAGGGGGGAGATCGTCACCGAACCGGTCTCGATCTCCATCCCGGTCTGGTCGGCGAGAATCGGACGCACGATCCAGCCCGCCGCCGGGGTCTGCAACGCGAGGAGCACGCCCCCCACCCCGGCCGCGAGCAGGACCAGCGCTCTGCGTTTCCACCGCCGACGCTTCGCCCGCCTGGGCGGGTCCAGCAACAGGCTGTTCTCATCGGGGTGGGTGCTCATGCGGTTCCGGTCGTCGGCGTCGTGTGATGCTACACGAGCGGGGAACCCACGCCGGGCGACCGGCGCGAAATCCGACCCAAACAAAGTCCGCATTTCTCGGCGGGCACGCTATGCTCCGGGCATGGCCAAAGCGCGGACCGTCTACCTCTGCCGCTCCTGCGGCGCCACCCAGCACCGCTGGGCGGGCAAATGCCCCGACTGCGGCGAATGGGACAGCCTCGAAGAGTCCACCTTCGACGCGTCCGCGAAGCTCGACCCGCAGCGCGGCGCCGTCGTGGTCGAAGGCAAGGGCGGGCTCGAGGCTCCGTCCGCGGTGCCGATCACCGAGGTCTCCCGCCTCGTCGGGCCCTCACGACGGTTCCCGACGGGCATCGGAGAGCTCGATCGCGTGCTGGGGGGCGAACAGCGGTCGCGCGGGCTGGTCCCGGCGTCGGTCGTGCTTGTCGGGGGCGAGCCGGGCATCGGGAAATCGACCCTGCTCCTCCAGGCCGCCGGGGCGTGGGCCGGCGCGGTGCGTGCCCGCACGAACGAAGCCGACTGGGCGGGTCGCGTGCTGTATGTCTCGAGCGAGGAGAGCGCCGAGCAGGTCCGGACGCGCGGCTCGCGCCTCGGCGTCGCCGAGAGCGACACGCTGTTCGTCCTCGCGGACACAAACCTGGCGCGGATCATCGAGCAGGCGAAACGCGTCAAACCCGACGTCATCGTGATCGACTCGATCCAGATGATCTACAAGGCGGATCTCGACGCGGCCCCCGGCTCGGTGAGCCAGCTCCGCCGGTGCGCCTCGGAACTGGTCTACCTGGCCAAGGCGTCGGGCATCGCGGTCGTGCTGGTGGGGCATGTCACGAAGGAGGGGCAACTCGCCGGGCCGCGTCTGCTCGAGCACCTCGTCGATTGCGTGATCAGTTTCGAGGGCGACCGCACGCACAACGCCCGCATCGTGCGAGCGATCAAAAACCGCTTCGGCACCACGATGGAGCTGGGCATCTTCGAGATGACCGGGCAGGGGCTGCGGGAGCTTCCGGGCGGCGCCAGCGTCGCCGCGATGGACTCCGACGGCACCCCGCGCGCCGGCGCGGTCGTCTGCCCGGCGATGCACGGGTCCCGCTGCGTGCTCATCGAGATCCAGGCGCTCACCGCGACCGGGTTCCTCGGAAACGCCAAGCGCAAGAGCGCCGGGCTGGATCCGAGCCGCATGGGCATGCTGATCGCCGTGCTCGAAGCCCACGGCGGGCTCCGCCTGGCCGACCGCGACGTCTACGCGTCGTCCGTGGGGGGGCTGAAGATCGTCGAACCGGCCGCCGACCTCGCGCTGCTCCTCGCGATCGCCGGGGCGCACTACAAACGGGCGCTCGAACCCACCGCCATCGCGATCGGAGAGGTCGGGCTCGGCGGGGAACTGCGGTCGGTGTCGCAGCTCGACCAGCGCCTCCATGAATCCGCGCGGCTCGGATACACGCACGCGATCGTGCCGGATATCCCCGGCGCGAAACTCCCGAGCATCGGCGGGCTCCGCGTCACGCCCGTCAAGAACGTCTCGCGGGCGATCGAACTGCTCGGCTGATCCCGCTGTACGTCTGGCATGACCACGAACAACGGACCGATCCGAGTCGTCCAGGATCTCTACTCCGCGTTCAAGGCGCACGATCTCGATCGGCTCCGCGAGATCATGCACCCCGATATCGAGTGGAACCAGATGCCGGGGTTCCCGGGAGGCGGACGCTGGAAGGGGCCCGAGCAGGTCTTCGAGAACGTGTTCCAGCCCTTCCAGGACAACTGGACCCGGTTCCGGTCTCAGATCGACGAACTCAGGAGCGACCGCGACACCGTCTTCGCCATCGGCCGGTACACGGGCACATTCAACGCCACGGGCCGATCGATCGATGCCGGCCTGGTGCATGTCTATCGCGTGCGGGACGGGCGGGTGACCCGCTTCGACCAGTACACCGACACCGCCGCGATCGCTGAGGCGGTCGCCGTCAACGGCTGACCAGCCACGCCGGCAGTTCCCTCGGGCGCCCGTCCGCACCGACGCACGCCAACTCCGTCGTCGCGACCGCGCACACACCATCGACCGGAACCGCGGGATCCGACCGGTCCGGCGGATTGCCCCCGCGTTCGACCAGCGCCAGCTCGTACTCGTGCCGGATCTTGATCCGGCCGCCGCCCTCGACCCGCGTCCGAACCTCGATCACGTCGTCGTACCGGAGCGGACGCCTGTACTTGACCTCGCAGCGCGTGATCACCAGGAAGAAGCCCCGGGCCTCCATCTGCCCGTAGGTCACCCCGCTTGTGCGGAGCAGTTCGGTGCGGCCCATTTCCATCCAGGGCAGATAGCTGGCGTGATGGGCGACGCCCATCGGGTCGCACTCGGCGTACCGCACCCGGACCGCGATCGAGCCCGCTGCGGCGGGCGGGTTCGTCACGGCCAAGTCTGATTCGTTCGCGTGGCCGGCCTTCATACGTGACTCTACGCGGTACGATCCCCGCCTATGTCATTCGGACTCGGCCACGGCAGACCCCTCGACCCCGCGCCAGGCGTGGTCGCGATCTCGCAGGAAGAACTCGGATCCCTGCCCGACGACATCCTGACCAACCCAGACGCCGGGCGGATCGATCCGCGCGCGTGGTTCCCCCGCCCCGAGCGCCGGTTCGAGTTGGAGATCGGCTCGGGCAAGGGCACGTTCCTCGTCCAGCAGGCCGAGTTGGAACCCGAGACCAACTTCCTGGGCATCGAGTGGGCGGGCGAGTTCTGCAACTACGCGGCCGACCGCATCCGCCGTCGACGCGAAGCGGACGGCTCGTTCATGCACGTCCGACTCCTCCGCGCCGACGCGACCGAGTTCCTCCGGTGGAGATGCCCGCCTTCGATCTGCTCGGTCATCCACCTCTACTTCTCCGACCCCTGGCCGAAGCGCAAGCACCACAAGAACCGTGTGGTGCAGCACCGCTTCTTGCTCGACGCCTGGCGGGCGCTCGCGCCGGGCGGCGAGCTCCGAGTGGTGACCGATCACGACGGGCTGTGGACGTGGGACGAGGCGCACTTCGCGCCCTGGACCACCCCGGGCGGGCTGGGCGACGCCGATCTGCCCGCCGATGTGCGACGCGAGATCGCCACCCTCCCCGAGCAGGCGTTCGAGCGACTCCCCTTCGACCGGCCCGGATCGGCCGCGCCCGGAGAGCTTGTTGGCACAAACTTCGAGCGCAAGTTCCGACAAGAAGGGCGGGGCTTCCACGCCGGCGTGCTCAGAAAGCCCGTCTGAGGCCCGGGTCCGCCCATCGCCCCCCATCCGGGCGACACCCAACCGAGTAGACCGCGGCGGAGACCGCACCTGACAAACGCAAACCACGCGGGAATTCAAGCCAACCCCGGGAATTCATGCGGGATTCGCCCCGAGAGTTGGTACCCTGTGGGCGACCGGCGGTGTGTTCTCGTTCCCGTCGGCCGATCGTAAATGGGGGGCACCGGCAGGGGCGGGTGCCTTACGCATCGACAGAACAGAGAAAGAGAGCAGAAGATGAACACACGCACGATCGCGTTGGTTGCTGTCGCTGGTGCGGCATCACTCGCCAACGCCCAGGCCATCACCGGGTTCACCGGCGGATCCCAGTTCGGATCGTTCTTCGGCGGCGCCGTCGCCGGGGACACCGTGGGCTGGGAGTTTTCGGTCAACGAAGACATCTTCGTGACCGACCTCGGCGTCTGGAACGCCGACACGCAACTCGGCCTCGAAGGCCTGACCTCGGATCACCAGGTCGGCATCTGGGACCTCGCGTCCGGCGCATTGCTGGTCTCGGGCGTCGCGGGCCCCGGCGGGACCGCCGTCGGCGACTGGACATACACCTCCGTCTCCGAGACGGTGCTCTCCGTCGGCAACACCTACGTCATCGGCGCGCTCTACAACGCGGGCGGCGTGGAAGACGGCGACAGCTACATCTCGTCGGCGTCCAGCCTGTCGACCGATTCGGCGATCAACTTCGGCGGCGGCCGCTCGCCGCTGGCCGCTGACGGCGGGTTCGCCCTCCCCGAGACCTTCAGCGGCTCGACCTCCTTCGGACGCTTCGGCGCCAACTTCCTGTTCCGCCCCGTGCCCTCGCCCAGCGCGATGGCGCTGCTCGGGCTCGGCGGGCTCGTCGCCAGCCGCCGCCGGCGCTGATTTTCTCGAGAAGAAGATGCTCTTCGAAACAGCGGCCTTCGCGGGCCGCTGTTTCTTTCTTTGGCTCCCACGATCCAACAAACGGCTCTTGCGCTTGGCAAAGCCGCCCGGTCAGCCGTCGATCAGGGACGGGACAACAAGCCCGGCCGCACCCGCGAAGAACACCGGGGTCCCTTGGCGACCGCGGATCTGCATCGCACTCACCGGACTGCTCGCTCGGATCGATCGCCGACGGGGCAGCGCGCGAACAGCCAGTTGTGAAAGCACGCGTTGCCCCGCTCGAATCGGATGCCGTTTCGCTCCCCGTCACGGGGTGGTGCCCCCGGGCCGACGGGTGAACCCCAGACAGAGAACTCAGCCCGGCACCATGCCCGATTTCTTGATCTTCTCGATCTTGGCGAGGACCTTCGCGGAACGCATCTTGAAGCCCGCGCCCATGCGCCGGGCCTGGAGCTCACGGCGCGCCTGGCGGATCTCCTCGACCGTCGGGTCGAGCGGCGCGAGCGCCATCGCCAGCCAGGCCCGCACCTTCTTGCGGGGCGAGTGCGTCACGACCCAATGCCACAGCCCGCCCCAGACCAGGGCGATCGCGACCAGGCAGGCGACGGCGGCGAAACGCCCCGCCGACCCCTCGATCCGCATCCAGCTCGTCACCGCGGCCGCACCCAGCGCGAGGGTGACGAGGAACAGCGCGGCGCACGCCGCGGGCGTGATCCGCTCGGTCGGCTCTTCGTCGTAGATCCGCGCAAAGCTGTGGACCGCCTGGCCGATCATTTCTTCCCGGAACCGAGGCGTGAGCTTGCCCGCCCGCCGCGCGGCCTCCATCGCGGTGCAGTCGTCGATCCTGCGCTGGACGATCGCCAGGCAGTCCGGCTCGAAGCTCTCGGCCGCCGGGCCGCTGGGCGTGATTTCGATCGGTCGTTCCTCGGGCGGACGCTCCATCTTGCAAGAGCACGACATGCAGGTGAGCTCGTGGTGCTCCTGCCCGACCCGCCCGCGGTCCATCAGAAGCACGATGCGTCTGTGCTCTGCGATCGCGAGCCGGAATCGTCGCTCCTGCCGGCAGACCGGGCAGAAGTCGCGGGTCTTCCCCGCCGGGCGGACACGCAGCACCGTCGCACTCAGCAGCGCCATCGGCATACCGCAGTGTAACGCGCCAGGACCCGATCTGTTGCACGAAACCCTTGCCGGCCGCGTACCGTTGCCCGATGTCCCCACCCGATGAGCCAAACCGAGCAGGGCACGACGCTGTCGTCCTGTTGTCCGGCGGGCTCGATTCCGCGACCGCGCTCGCGATCGCGCGCGAGCGCGGTTCATTGTGTCACGCGATCGCGTTCGACTACGGGCAGCGTCACCGGCACGAGCTGCTGGCCGCCCGACAGATCGCCGACCACCTCGGGGCGTCGTCGTTCCGTGTCTTCCCGCTCGACATCGGCGCATTCGGCGGATCGGCTCTCACCGATCACACGGTCGCCGTCCCGAAGGACCGCGACGAAGCCGCGATGTCGTCCGACATACCGATCACCTACGTCCCGGCCAGGAATCTGGTGTTCCTCTCGATCGCGTTGGGTTTGGCCGAGACGCTCGACGCCCGCCGCATAGTCATCGGGGTCAATGAGATCGACTACTCGGGCTATCCGGACTGCCGCCCCGAGTTCATCGAGAGCTTCCAGAGGACCGCGAACCTGGCGACCAACGCCGGCGTGTCGGGGCGAGGTTTCGAGATCGAGACGCCCCTGATCGGGATGGGCAAGCAGGAGATCATCAGACGCGGCGCCGAGCTGGGCGTCGACTACGGGATGACACACTCGTGCTACGACCCGGTCCCGCACAACGGTCACGCGCTGGCGTGCGCCCGGTGCGATTCGTGCATGCTCCGGCGCGCCGGCTTCGAGCAGGCCGGCCTTCCCGACCCGACACGCTACGCGCAGACCGGGTCCGCGCCGTGACCGGGCTGCCGATCCATCCCGATCACGAGCGCCCGCCGGCGGGCACCCCGACGCTGCCGATCAGCGAGTCGTTCGTATCGATCCAGGGCGAGGGCAAGCTCACGGGCGTGCCCTCGTGGTTCCTGAGGCTGGCGGGGTGCAACCTGCGGTGCGCGTGGTGCGACACGCCCTACGCGAGCTGGTCGCCCGAGTACGAGAGCCGATCGATGGACGACCTGGTGGCCGAAGCCCGTTCGTCGGGCGTGCGCCACGCGGTGCTGACGGGGGGCGAGCCGATGATCTTCAAGCAGCTGGCGCCGCTGACCCACGCGCTCGGAGAGGGCGGCATGCACATCACGATCGAGACCGCCGGCACGGTGACGCTGCCGGGCGTGCGCTGCGACCTGATGAGCCTGTCCCCGAAGCTGGCCAACTCGACACCGACCGGGGACCCGCGCGACCCGACCGGGGCGTGGGCCCGTCGCCACGAGTCCCGCAGGCTGTCCTTCGACGCGCTGAACGAACTCGTCGCGTCGTCGCCCGATCGCCAGATCAAGTTCGTCGTGACCGGGCCCGCGGACCTGCCCGAGATCGGGACGGTGCTCGGCCGGATCCGGGGCATCGAGCCCGGCGACGTGGTCCTTATGCCCGAGGGCGTGACGGTGCCCGATCCCGGCGATGTCGCGTGGATCGTGGAAGCGTGCCGAACGCGGGGCTGGCGGTACGGGGACCGGCTCCACATCAGGCTGTTCGGGGACACCAAGGGCACCTGAACCCGAGCGCGGGGGGCATCTACGATCCCGGACGATGAGCCCATCCCCCGTCTATCGCGTCTGCAAGTCGTTCGAGGTCGAGTCCGGGCACATGCTGTCCAAGCACCCGGGGCGCTGCCGCCTCCCGCACGGGCACTCACGCCGGATCGATCTGGTCATCTCGTCGCGATCGCTCAACGACCAGGACATGGTCTGCGATTTCAAGGCCCTCAAGCTGGCGGTGGAAGCCAAGCTCGACGAGTACGACCATGCGCTCGCGGTCAACTCCGAGGACCCGGTCCTCGGGCAGCTGTGCGAGACCAACCGCGCACGGGTGATCGTGTTTGAACGCCAGGACCCGACGACGGAAGCGATGGCCAAGCGCATCTACGACTTCGTGAGCGGGCAGATCGCCCGCGGGGCGTCGTTCTCGGATGAGCACGGCAACCCGTACGCGCTCTCCCCGGGCCTGACCCTCGAACGGGTACGGGTGACCGAGACCAGCTCGAGCTGGGCCGAATACGGCATCGGCTGAGCGGGTTCTCTCGTCAGCCGCAACCCGGAAGAGAGGTATCCCAACAACGGAGCGGGCCCGAGAAAGCCCCGCCCATCGCCGCCTTGTGGAGGTCTCATGCGAACACGAATCTCGAAACCGCTGGTTTCCCTCGGCGCCTTCCTGATCGCGGGCGCCGCCGGCCCGGCGAACGCTGTCGGCGGGACGCCCCCGGTCGGATCGATCGCCCCCGAAGAAGCGATGGTATCGGCAGCGGAGCTGTCGGCCGCCTTCCGCCACGCGGCCGAGAAGATCGAACCCAGCGTGGTCCACATCGTCATCGAGCGTGCCAACGCCCGCGGTTTCCGCCAGCAAACGGGCGTGGGCTCCGGGGTCATCGTTGACGAGCGCGGGTTCGTGCTGACCAACAACCACGTCACCGAGTCGGGGCAGCAGATCCGCGTGCGTCTGTCGGACGGACGCGAGGCGCCGGCGGAGATCGTCGGCGCGTTCGCCGAGACCGATCTGGCCGTGCTCAAGATCGACGCGGGCGGGCTCGTGCCCGCCAGTTTCGGCGATTCGGAAGCGATCGGTGTGGGCGAGTGGGTTATCGCCGTTGGATCCCCGTTCGGCTTCGAGCAGACGGTGACCGCCGGGATCGTCAGCGCCAAAGGGCGCGGCGGGATCGACCCGCGCAGCATGAGCGAGATGCCCGGGCGGTTCCAGGAGTTCCTCCAGACCGACGCGGCGATCAACCCGGGCAACTCAGGCGGGCCGCTGGTCGATCTGAACGGCGAGATCATCGGCATCAACACCGCGATCGCGTCGAGCGGCGGCGGGAGCAACGGGCTGGGCTTCGCCATCCCCGCCGATATCGCGCAGGCGGTGATGGACCGCATCATCCGCACCGGCCGGGTCCGGCGGGGCTGGCTGGGCGTCACCATGGACCCGCTCGATCCCGACGACGCGATCGCGCTGGGTGTCGAGGGGGGCGTGCTGGTCTCGGGCGTCCTGGACGGTTCCCCGGCCGAGCAGGCGGGCGTGCGGGCGGGCGACGTGATCGTGGCGTTGGGCGGGCGGGCGACGGAGAACATCATCCGCCTGGGCAACGCCATCATGCTCGCCGAACCGGGCGCCGAGACGACCATCGAGCTGTTCCGCTCCGGATTCCGCATCGAACTCTCCGCGGTCCTCGACGATCGCGACACCGCCCAGGCGATCGCGTTGGGCGGGGCGAGCATCGAGCGGACCGGCCTCATCGTCGAGCCGGCCCGCATGGTGCCCCAGCAGCGCGGGCGACGCCGGGCCCCGATCCCTGGGTTCCGGGTGACCGATGTCATCCCGGGCTCGGTCGCGGACATCTCCGGATTCGAGCGCGACGATTTCATCTACGAGGTCGGCGATCGACGCTTCGAGGACGCACGCGAGCTCGAGGCGTTTCTCGAGCGCGTCACGCACGACGGGAGCGTCCGGGTCGGCGTGATCCGGGGCAACCAGGCGGGCGCGATCTATCTCCGGGAATCACCCGCCGACTGACCGGCCGGGGGACGCCACGGAAATCAGCCCGATCCCCGGGTCGCGTCGGCGACGCGCTCGGGGTGATCGAGCAGTTCCAGTTCGGGGTCCGGGATGAACGGGTTGTGACGCGGACCGCCGACCCGTCCGGTCCACGCGATCCGCAGCACGTGCATGACGTCGTCGAGCACCATGAGGAGCGACGGCAGCGTGAGCAGGATGATCCCGGTCGCGCTGAGCAGCCCGAACGCGATCGTGATCGCCATCGGGATCAGGAACCGGGCCTGGAAGCTCTGTTCGAGCATGAGCGGGGTGAGCCCCAGCGTCGTGGTCACCGTCGTCAGGATGATCGCGCGGACGCGGGCCCGCCCCGCGGCGACCGCGGCGTCGTGGACGCTCAGCCCCCTCCGCCGCTCCTCGTTGAAGAACTCCATGAAGATCAGCGAGTCGTTGACCACCACGCCGGCCAACGCGATGAACCCGATCAACGAAAGGAACGTCATCGAGAACCCGAGGATCAGATGGCCCCAGATCATGCCCACGGCGGCGAAGGGGATCGCCATCATCACCACCAGCGGCTGCGTGAAACTGCTGAACAGCCACGCCAGCACCACATAGATCAAGCCCGCGGCGACGGCCATCCCCACCGGGAGGGACTCGAACGAATCCTGCATGTCCTTCTGCCTGCCGCGGGGCACCAGCCTAACGCCCGTGAGGTCCGCGAGGGCCGCTTCGATCCTGGGCGCCGCTTCCGCCGCGACGGTGTCGGGGTTGGCGATCTCGCGGTTGACCTCGGCCGTGACCGAGATGGCACGGTCTCGGTCCAGCCGCCGGATCGTGGCGTCCGTCTCCGCCTCCTCGATCAGGGCGACCTCGCTCAACGGCACGGCACGCCCGTCGGGCGTGTACACGAACTGCTGCTCGAGCTGCGCCAGCGAGCGACGCACACGGTCGTTGGTCGTCACGCGAACCTTCACGTCCTCGCGGTCGCCCGCGTAGGTGAACGGCTCGAGCCCGAACACCATGCCCTGGATCTGACGCCCGAGGCTGGCCCGCGTGAACCCGAGCTCCGAAGCCCCGTCGCGGAGCGTGTAGCGGACCTCGCGCTTGCCAGAGTCCGCGTCGTCGCTGATCGAGTACACGCCTTCGAACTGGGCGAGCTGGCGCTTGACGCGCCGGACGGCTTCGTCCAGCGGAGCGCCGGGCTCGCCCGAGAGCGTGAAGTTCAGGGCGGGCCCGCCCGGGCCGCCCGAGACGCCCTCCATGCGGATGCTCTTGGCGTCGGGCACCTCTCCGAGTTCGTTCTGGATCGCCTGGATCACCTCGGCGCTGGTGCGGTCGCGCGACTCGACGGGGCTGAGCTCGAAGATCAGCTGCCCGATGTGCGAAGCCGCCGAGCCGGCGGACTGGCCGTCGATGCTGTCGATCGCGCCGGACTGCGCGTAGATGGACGCGATCTCGGGCTGCTCCAGCGCGATCGACTCGACCCGCCCGACCACCTCGTCGGTCCTGCCCACGGCCGTGCCGATCGGCATGCTCACTGTCACGTTGACGGTCTCGGCGTCGTCGGTCTCGAAGAAGATGAACTCGACCCGCCCGCCGGCGACGAGCCCGGCGGAGACGATCAGCGCCGAGACCGAAGCGGCGATCGTGATGTACCGGTGCGACAGGCACCACTCGAGGATCACCGAGTAGCGCGGGATGATGATCTTGTTGAAGAGCGTGGCGCGGGCCGAGTCCATGCGGTCGCTGGCGCGGGCGATCGCGCCACGCCCTCGCCGCAGCTTGGTGCGGTCCGCCGAACGCAGGCTGTGGCCCATGTGCACCGGCAGGATGAACAGGCATTCGATCAGCGACACCGCCAGCGCACACCCGACCACGATCGGCAGCACGCCCAGGAAATCCCCGATCTGCCCGTTGAGCAGCGAGAGCGGCAGGAACGCGAAGATCGTGGTCAGGACCGTCGAGACGACAGGCCAGCCGACCTGCCCCGTCCCGGAGACCGCCGCCACGAGCGCGGGCTCGCCCTTCTCGTGCCGGCTCGTGATGTTCTCGGCGACCACGATCGCGTCGTCCACCAGAATACCGATCACGATGATCAGCCCGAACATCGTCAGCAGGTTCAGCGTTACGTCGAGCCAGTGCATCACCGCCAGCGTGCCCAGCAGCGACACCACCAGCCCCGCGGCGACCCAGAACGAGATCCGCCAGTTCAGCAGGAGCACCAGCGTGATGAACACCAGAATCCCGCCCTGCAACGCGTTGCGTGTCAGCAGGTCGAGGCGCCCCTGGACGAACCGGGCCAGGTCGGTCGTGGTCACCAGATCGCCGGGCGTCGGCGCAACCTGGGACCGCTGATACCCCAGCGCGTACGCGGCGTAGCGTTCCGACACCGCTTCGGCGTCGATGCCCGCCTCGGTGAGAAGCGGCTTCTGGCCCTCGGGCGAGCCGGCGGCTTCCCATTCTTCGACCGCCGCGTCGTACCGCTTCTTGGCGGCGCGATCCGCGGACATGCGTGCGAGGAACAGCCTGAGGCGTTCGCCCGCGGTCAGTTCGATGTCCTCGCCGCGCCGGCCCGCGACGTACGCCTTGGCGAGGTCGGCGATGCGGATGACGTCCTGCTCGCCCACCCGGAACACGGTCAGCGACATCGCCGGCTTGCCGTTGAAGCGGACGAGCAGGTCGTTGTCGACGAAGCCCTCGGAGACGCTCGCGACGTCGCGGACGCGGATGACGCTGCCGTCGGTGCCGGCGCGGACCACGATGTCGCCGACCTCGTCGGCACGCTCCTCGACGCCCACGGAGCGCACCGAGACGGTGGAAGAATCGCCGCGTACCGAGCCGCCCGGCAGCTCGGCCATCGCGGCGGCGATGCGGTCGGAGATCTCCGTCAGGCTCATCCCGTGCTTGAGCGCCAGCTCGGGCGCCACCTCGACGCGCAGCTCGTCGGCGCGCTGCCCGCCGAGCAGCACGTCGGTGATCTCCGGCAGGGTCAGCAGGTCGTCGCGGGTCTGGCGCATGAACTGCTTCATGCTCCGCTCGCTCTCGTCGCCCGAGAGGGTCAGCACGATCGCCGGCAGGTTCGGCTCGAGCTTGTCGACGACGATCCGGTCCGACTCGGGCGGGAGGTCCTGGAGCGCATCGACCTCACGCTTGACGTCCGCGACGGCCAGATCGATCGGCGTGCCCTCCTCGAACTCCACGGTGACCAGGGCGAGCCCCTCGGAGACGGTCGAGTTGATCTCCTTGACCGCCGTGAGATCGGACACGCGATCCTCGATCTTCTTCGCCAGCGCGTCCTCGACCTCGTCCGGCGCCGCGCCCGGGTACGGCGCGGTGATCGTGACCAGGCGGGGCTCAACGTACGGGAAGAACTCGCGACGGAGCTGCGAGCCGAACACCAGCCCCGCCCCGATCACCGCGAGCATCACCAGGT
>DIYM01000121.1:1247-7035 GCA_002429045.1 Phycisphaerales bacterium UBA6054 | reverse complement strand
CCCGCCGGCGTCCTTCCGCGTTGCTGCGGGGCTGCTCGTCGCCCCAATCCAGCAGCACCTCGGGCTGGTCGCTGCCCTGCTCGGGCGAGCCCGTCGCCTCCTGCCCGTGCCCGGGCAACGCGGCCAGCGCGACCGCCGCCAGGGCGACGAACGCGACGGCTCCCCGCCGCGTCGGTCCTCTTGCGGGCTGCGGAACGGTGTGTTGGTCGTCAGACACGCGATAGGCTCCTTGGCGTCCGCATCGGCGCGGGCGGGGGATGGTGAATAGCGTAGCCGAACGCCCGCTTTCCGGCCGCCCGAGCGGGCCGCGAAAACCGGGAGCGCCGACGCCCGCCCGCGCCCCGAACACCCACGGAGACACCGATTTGCGCATCGTGAGCCTGCTCCCCTCCGCGACCGAGATCCTCGCTCTCATCGGAGCCGCCGATCGGCTCGTGGGGCGTTCCCACGAGTGCGACCATCCCGGAGGGCTCGGGCATCTCCCCGCGCTGACCGCGTCCCGTGCCGGCTCGGCGCCCGGGCACGCGCTCGTGGGGGACATGGCGCCGTCGGCGATCGACGAGCGTGTCCGCACGCTGAACGACGCCGGGCAGCCGCTCTACACGCTCGATGAAGCGCGGCTGGCGTCGCTCGAGCCCGATCTGATCATCACCCAGGACGTCTGCGCGGTCTGCTCGATCGATCACGCGACCGTGCTGAGCGCCGCCGAGCGGATGCCCGGCACGCCGCGCGTGCTGAGCCTGAATCCGGAAACGGTCGAGGGCGTGCTCGACGACATCCTCGCGGTGGGATCGGCGATCGGGATGGAGCGGGAAGCGATGCACGCCGTGGTCGGCCTCCGGGAGCGCGCGGACCGAGCGCTCGAGCACGTCAATCCCTACACCGAGGGGCCGGTGGTCGGGTTCATGGAATGGACCGACCCGATCTATGTCGCCGGGCACTGGTCGGTGCAACTGATCGAGCGGGCCGGGGGTCGGCACCCGCTCAACGAGACCGTCGCCAGGCCCGGCTCCGGGGCGGCGGTGGGGCCTCAGCAGGCCGAACGCGTGGCGGGCAAGTCCATTGCCGTTTCCAGCAACGTCTTCGCGGCCGTGAAACCCGATCACCTCGTCATCGCACCCTGCGGGCTCACGCTCGCGCAGTCGATCGCGGAGACCGATCGACTGCTCGAACAAGCGTGGTTCCGAGAACTGCCGGCGGTGAGGGCGGGCAGGGTCGCGATCGTGGACGGCAACCAGATGTTCAACCGTCCGGGGCCCCGGCTCTACGACGCCCTCGAGTTTCTGGTCGGGAGGCTCAACGACCGTCCGTCGTTGATCCCGGAGGGTTTCCCGTGGGAGCAACTCGAGCGGTAAGCGTCAGTCGGGGAGGCGAACAAACACGTAGCCGCCGGCCTCGGCGCCCCAGACCTGCATGCCGGTCTGGTCGAACCCGCGGTCCCAGCTCACGATCCGCCCCGGTTCGATCAGCACCTCGCTGGTCGCGTACGCGGCGCCGTTGAGCTCGCTGCGGCATCCGTTGCCCATCGTGGAACCGCTGAACGCCCCCGTATCCGGGTCGTAGGTCATCAGCACGGCGCACCCGACGCGCTCCTCGAGGTCCTCGGGCGACATCTCCGACAGCGGGCTGGCGCTCTCCCACGCGCCGGCATGCCCGAGGGGGTCATCGAACACGAACACCCGCGATCGGACCGCGTTCTCCCCGGTCCGTTCGAGCTTGTAGACCCGCTGGCGGTACGGGCGGTCCGCCGCCGCGGCGACCGCCTGCTCGACGTACAGCCAGGGCCCGTCGTCGCGCCACGTCCACATCGGTTTCATGTGCAGGACGATGTCGAAGTACGACTCGTCCCGGGCCGCCTGCTCGGAAGAGTCGAACGAGCCGGCCAGCGAGTCCCGCAACGCGGCGACCGGGTCGGTTCCGGGGTCGTACGCGGCGTCGCGTGCGATGGAGGCGCAGCCGCACGCGGACCACGCCGTGATGAATCCCGCCGCCGCGGCGGCCGTGGCAATCGATCTGGAATCCGCGCTCATATCTGGTCTCCTGGGCGGGTCGCGTGAGAGACTACTGACGCTTGCCCTTGTTCTTCCGGTCCCCGCGGTGATCGGCCTTGCGCTTGTCACGCGAGCGGCTCTTCTGGCTGCGACGCTTCGACCCGGGCGTCTTGAAGCCCGCGCCCTTCGAGCCGCCGAGCCCGCCGAAATCGCCTTCCTGGCCCAGCTTGAGCCCTTTGACCTGCTTGGCCTTGCCCGCCGCCCGCGAGGCGCCGTCCGCGATCGCGAGGTCCATCCGCCGGGTCGCCAGGTCCACCGCCGCGATCGTCACGCGGACCGAGTCGCCCATGCTGTAGCTGCGTCCGGAGTGCGCGTCCACGAGGGCCCCGGTGCGGCTGTCGATCTTCCAGCTCGGCGGGCGGTTGCTCCGCGAGGTGTCGCCGGGCAGGTCGCCCTTGGGGACCATGCCGTCCGCCAGGTACGTCGCGAGCTGCACGTACACGCCCTTAGGCGTGACGCCGGTCACGACGCCGTCGAACTCCTCGCCGATGTGCTCGGCCATCAGCTGGAGCACCAGGAACTGGCGGAGCTCCCGCTCGGCGGCCGTCGCGTTCACCTCGCGGTCCGAGCAGTGCCGCCCGACGTTGACCAGGTCCTGCTCGTGCGGGCAGCGGTCGTCGTCCCTGAGATCCTTGCCCAGCGCGACCATGCCCGAGTCGGATTCGGGCCTGGCGGCGCCGTTGTCCGTCCGCTCGAGGTACGCGACCAGGGAGCGGTGGACGGTCAGGTCCGGGTAGCGCCGGATCGGGCTGGTGAAGTGCGAGTACGCGTGCGACGCGAGCGCGTAGTGCCCGATCAACGCCGGGGAGTAGCTCGCCTTGGTCAGCGTGCGCAGCACCGCCATGTGCACGGCCCGGGCGGCGTTCGTCCCCGCGGTGGCGTCGAGCAGCCCCTGGAGTTCCTCTCGCTCGGGGCTCTTGGGGATTTTGTAGCCCGCCACGGTCGCCGCTCGTCGGAGGTCCTCGGTGTCGTTGGGGGTCGGCTCGGGGTGGATGCGCCGCAGCACCGGCACGCGCAGGTCCTCGAACAGCGACGCGAGCGCCTCGTTCGCCTCGACCATGAACATCTCGATGAGCGTGTGCGTGAACGCGTCGTCCTCGGGCTCGGCGTCGACGACCCTGCCGCCCTCGTCGAAGACCAGCTCCACGTCGGGAAGGTCGAGATGGATCATGCCCGCCTTGTGCCGGCGTGCCTGGATCAGGCGCGACAGCTCGTCCATCAGACGGACCGACGCGATCAGTTCTTCCGTGTGCGGGGTGTCGGTCTTGGCGTGCTTCTTGGCTTCTTCCGGATCGCCGTCGATGAGCGCCTGGGCCTCGAGGTATGTCATCCGCTTGCGGCTCTTGATCAGGCTCTGGCAGAACCGACGCCCGCGGACGTTCCCCGTCTTGTCGTACGAGATAAAGCACGTCTTCGCGTACCGCAGCACCCCCTCCTGCAGCGAGCAGATGCCGTTGGACAACACTTCCGGCAGCATCGGGATGACCAAGCGCGGCAGGTACACCGAGTTGGCCCGGTCCGCTCCCTCGATATCGAGCGCCGAGCCGATCGGGATGTAGTGCGCCACATCCGCGATATGGATCCCCAGTTCATAGCCCGCATCGGTTCTCTTGACCGAGATCGCGTCGTCGTAGTCCTTCGCATCCGGCGGGTCGATCGTCGTGATGTATTCGCCCGTCAGATCCATCCGCATGTCCAGGGCGTCGATGCCGCCCTTCTCGTACGCGTCCATCTCGGCGTCGAACCGCGCGGTCGCTTCGCGTGCCTGGTTCACGCACGCCTCGGGGAACTCGTTGCTCGGGAGCGAGTACGCCGCGATGACCGCCTGCGTCTCGACGTCGGGAAGACCCGCCTCGCCCAGCACCTTGGTGATCACGCCCTGCCCGAGCCGACCGTTCTCCGGATAGTCCACCATCTCGACGACGACCTTGTCGCCCGCCTTGACGTTCTTGGAGTCGGCGTCGCGGATCACGATGGGCTCTGTCAGCTCCCGCCCGTCCGGGAAGACCAGCCACCGCCCGTCGCGCTTCTCGATCTCGCCCGTGAAGTTCGCGCGTTTCCGCTTGATGATCTCGATCACGTCCCCCTGGTACTGGCGCTCGGGCGTGCCGAGGCGTTTCTCGCGCCGCCGATCGCGCTCGTACGAGACCAGCACCACGTCGCCCGAGAGCGCGCCCATCGTGCCGTCCGGGGGGATGAAGATGTCCGAACCGTGCGAGGCACCGAGGGGCTCGACAAATCCGATACCGGTCATGGTGCCGCGGAAGGTGCCCTCGATCTCGCCCCGGTCCGGGCGGAAGGGGAGCTGGATCTTGCCGGACGGGTCGAGATCGATGATCCCCTCGGCGGCCAACTCGCGCACCGCCTGACCGAAATCGTCGACGTCGTCGATCTTCAGTTCCTTGGCCACGAGCGGCAGATGCTGGGGCTTGTACTCGTTCGACGAGATGTAGGAGATCAATCGATCGCGGTAGCGGAGTGGCATGGGTGTTGGTCCGTTCTTGGGTGTGTAGCGCAGAACCGGGGTCAGAGCCGATCGGCGTAGGTCTGGAGTGCTTCCTCGAATGGCATCGGGTCGAAGCCCAGCTCGGCACGAGCGGGCGAGCATCCCGAAACGCTCGGCTCCATCGCCATCCGCGCCATCCCCTCGTCGAACGGCAGCATCCCGCCGAGCCCGACCGCACCGGCGAGCCTGGCCTGGAGGACCGCGGCCCTGCCCGGCACGCCCAGTATCGGCAAGCGTTTGGCGCGGGGCACGCGATTCTTGAAGATCCGCAAGAGTTCATCGAACGGGATCTCGTCCGGGCCCGCCAGGTCGTAGGTCTTCCCGATCGCCGAGTCGTTCTCGAGCGCGTCGCAGAACACCCGCGCGATATCCTCAACCCGGCACGGCGCGGTCGGCGCGCCGTGCCCGAGCGGCAGCCACCCGGGCGTGAAGTAAGGCACGAACAGGAACGGAGCCGCCCTGCCCCGGACCCAATCGGCGACCATCCGCGTGAACTCGCCGTCCGCCCCGTGGATCAGGCCCGGGCGGAAGATCGTCCACCGGAGCCCGGAGCCCTCGACGGCCCGCTCGCCGTCGCGCTTCGTCTTCTGATACTGGATCGACGACCCATCACGCACGCCCAGCGCGGACATCTGGACGTGCCGGATCGGTTCGCGCCGCCCTTCGGAGTGCTTCTCCCCCGCCCGAACGACCCGGCGTGTCGCCTCGGCGTGCATGTTCTCGAACGTCTGCTGCCCGCCGGCTTCACGGATGATCCCGACAAGATGGACACAGGCGTCGGCGCCGTCCAGGAGGTCATCCAGACGGTCGCGATCGAGCACGCCCCCCCGCACGACGGTGAGCCCGGCGCCCTCGGGGAGCACCTTCCGGGCTTTGGTCTCCGAGCGCGCGAGCGCCCGCACCGACCAGCCGCGCATCAGCAACTCTCGCACGATCGATCGCCCAACGAACCCCGTCGCCCCGGTGACCGCGACCGTGCCCGGGCCCTGCCTGTTCATCGCCTCTTCCACGCGGGATGGTATCGGCACCGTGCTGTCGGCATGCCCGCCGGGCGACATCCGCGGCCGACTTCATCGCCGCGTTACCATCCGACGTGCCGCTCACCGCCCTCGATCTCGCGGTTTCCTATCCCTCCCAGCCCCGGGGTGCCCGTCCGGCGCTCGTTTCGGCGTCCTGCTCGATCGCGCCGGGGCGGGTCACCGCGATCATCGGGCCGAACGGCGCGGGCAAG
>DIYM01000121.1:0-1179 GCA_002429045.1 Phycisphaerales bacterium UBA6054 | reverse complement strand
CGAACGGCGCGGGCAAGTCCACCCTGCTCCGCGCCCTGGCGGGCGTCCTCAGGCCCACGTCCGGGCGGGTGCATCTGGACGGCACGCCCATCCTGGACAGGTCCGCCCGAGATCGCGCCCGCCGGGTCGCGTTGGCGGTCCAGCAGCCGGGCGTCGCGTTCGGGTTCGACGCCCGGCGTGTGATCGCGTTCGGGGCCGAGGGCGGCGGCTCTCCCGGGGCGGCCGTCGAGCGCGAGATGGACCGATTCTCGCTCGCCGAGTTCGCGGGGCGCCCCTTCGACACGCTCAGCGTCGGGCAGCGGCAGCGGGTTTCGCTCGCGCGTGCGTTCGCGCAGCTCGATGCCCGTGCGGGCACGTACCTGTTGGCGGACGAACCCGTCAGCGCGATGGATCCCCGCCACGCGATCCGTGCCGTGCGGGCGATACGCGAACTCGCGGACTCGGGCGTGGGTGTCGGCATCGTGCTCCACGATCTGTCTCTCGCCGCGTCTCTGGCCGATGAGGCGGTCCTGATCGCGTCCGACCCGACCGGGGGGGCGCAAGGGCCCGCGTCCGAAGTGCTCACGTCGGCGACCCTCTCCGAGCGGTTCGGCACGCCGCTGCTCCGAAGAGAGTTGCCCGGGGTGGGCCCGCTGGTGGTGCACCCCGCGCCCGAAGCCCCCGTGACCGACGGGACCGAGGGCCGCTGATCGCGGGCTGGCTGGGCCGGGCTCGTCACGCCGATATCATGCTGTCATGGGCAATCTGCTCCAGAACCTGATGGGCGTGCTGACCAGCCCGATCACCTTCTTCGTGCTCTTCGCGCTGATCGGGGGCATCGGTCGATTCGCGAGTTGGCTCAAGGACCAGCGTGCCAAGCGTGACGCCCTCGCCGCCCGGAAGGCGGCCGAGGCGGAGGCCCTGCGGACAGGTCGCCGGGCCGAGTCGCCTGCCCCGCAACAGGACACGCGGCGCCAGCAGAGCGCCGCGGCGGAACGCCAGGCCCGATTGCGCGAGATGCAAGAGCAGCGTGCGGCACAACTCCGCGAACTCCAGCAGAAGCGGCTCGCCGAACTCAGAGCACGCCGAGCCGCCCAACAGGCCCAGAACGCGGGGAAGCAGGCGCCCTCGCGCGCTCCCAGTCCGTCTCCCCGACCGGCGCCGCGGCCCGGGGTGCAGGCACCCCCGGCGGCCGCGCCC
>DIYM01000119.1 GCA_002429045.1 Phycisphaerales bacterium UBA6054 | reverse complement strand
GGTTCGGGTCGCCGAAGCGATCAGAACTGGAAGGTGGCGCGGATCGAGCCGTAGAACTCGCCGTCATCCGCCGAGCCCAGGAAGCCCGTGCCGGAGGGGTTGCCGGCGCCACCGATGGGGGTGGTACCGGTGGGCGCCGCGACGCCCGAGATGGCGCCGACCGAGCCGCCGGTCTCGTCGAGCGCGAAGCCGATCTCGAACTGGAGCTTGGCGGCGTGCGACTCGGGGATCAGGTAGTAGTTGAAACCGCCCGAGATGAAGTTGTAGTTGTCTTCCTGACCGGGGGACAGGGCGACGTCGTCGATCGCGAGGAAGTCGTACCGCAGGTAGCCTTCCCACTGATCGTCGAAGAAGTACGAGCCGCCGAGTTCGAAGCCGAAGCTGTCGGTGTCGGTGCCGGCGTCGGGCGAGCGGGAGTTGCCGTAGAACGCACCGCGGAGGGCCCAGCCATCGGCCTCGTAGGCGGCGTCGATGGTGTACCACACCGCGTCACCCTCGGTGGCGGTGGAGGCGGGGTTGGTCTCGCCGTAGGTGGCGTAGATGACACCCGCACCGATGCGCCAACCGGCGGCCGAACCACGCCACGAGGTCTGATCGGCGAAGCGCTCCTTGTCGGAGTCAGAGAAGACGTCGAAGCGGGCGTTGAACGCGAAGTCCGCTTCGGCCGCGCTGTTGAAGGGGGTCGACCAGGTGCCGGGGCCGTCGTTGAAGCCGATCGCACCCGACCAGGTGTCGCCACCGAAGTGGCCTTCGATGCCCTGGGTCCACGACGGGGTCGCCAGCCACTCGTGGCTGACCGAACGCTCGCCGTTGGTCATGTGGAACTCGGAGGTCGAGGCCTCGGCCGAGAACGCCGGGATGAACTGACCGATACGCAGCGTGAAGCTGTCGTTGATGGACCAGTCGGCGAACGCGTCCTCGAGGTTGACCGCGGTGTTGCCGCTCACGCCGTCGTCTTCGCCGAAGTCGAAGCTGACGGTGGCGCTGATGTTGTCGGTGACGTCACCCGAGAGGCGGACCTCGACGTCGTCGAAGCTGAAGCCGATGGTGGTGTCGTCATCGGGGTTGGCCAGGCCCATGTCGTCGCGGGTGTTGATGGTGTAGTTGAAACGCAGACCGACATCGACGGTAATGCCAGCGCCGGTGTTGGCGAGCAGCGCGCGGCTGCCGGCGTCCGAGCGGAGGTCGGCCGCGTACGAGCGGTCGAGTTCCAGGGTGCCGGCGGTCGCGAGACCGGCGGTCGAAGCGATCAACGAGATCTGAGCAAGCTTGTTCATTGTGTGAATCTCCGGATGACTCTCGGGCCCCGGACATCCCGGCACCCATTTCAAAGGCATGTCACGCACGGGCCGGTTGGCCGCGGGGCACCCCGCCCCGCCCGGATCCACTCGACCCGGAGCCTGTGTGTTACCGCTTACTATCGGCAGCAAATCACTCCGCCGTCCGAAAATACTGGGAAGATCTTCTCAGATCTTCCCAGTGAAAGAGCTATTTCTGCCTCGAAAACCCGATCAGAACCCGATCGAGCCCCGGGCGTTGCCGGATCCGATCAGAAGACCAGGGTCATCTGCCCG
This sequence comes from Phycisphaerales bacterium UBA6054, assembly GCA_002429045.1. Lineage (GTDB taxonomy): Bacteria > Planctomycetota > Phycisphaerae > Phycisphaerales > UBA1924 > UBA6054. The sequence goes on along the minus strand of DIYM01000119.1, from coordinate 7,858 downwards.
CGGACGGCGAACTCGCCGTCCGACAGACCCAGCAGGCCGGTGGTCGGGCCGTTGAAGTCGCCCGGGCCCGCGCCGTCGGCGTTGAGGTCGAACGCGTCGAGGACGCTGGTGTCCGAGAGTGAGTAGAGGATGTCGGCGGTGAACTTGGCCGCGTGCGACTCGGGCACGAGGTAGTAGTTGAAACCGGCGGTCAGGAAGTGCAGATCGGACTCGGTGCCGCCGGTCAGCCCTTCGAGGACATCGTCCAGGAAGATCGCGTCATAGCGGGCGAAGAGTTCGGTCTGATCGTTGACGAACACACCACCCTGGACGATCACGCCGTGGTTGGTGAAGTCGGGCAGGGTGCCGGTGGTCGGGGTCGGATCGATGAGGTGCCCGATGTACTGGACGAACGCGTTCCAGCCGTCGCCCTGCACCATCGCGTCGACGGTCCAGAGGGTGATGTCCATCTCATCGAGCGAGCCGAGGATGGTGTTGGGGATGGTGCCGGGGTTGGTGTTGCCCTGGGTCTGCCAGTGGCCGCCCGCACCGAGCTTGAGCCCGTAGTTCGAGCCGCGCCAGCTGGTGAAATCGCCGAACTGATCCCAGGTGCCCGAGACGACGTAGTCGAAGCGGCCGGTGATGCCGAAGTCGTTCTCGCCCGAAGAGTTGAAGGGCGAGTTGATCGAGCCGGCATCGCCGTAGTACGTCGCGCCGTCGGCGACGGCGACGATGAAGCGCCAGTTGTCGCCGCTGAAGATACCCGCGACGCCCTGGGTGTAGCCCGGGTTGAAGAACTCGTTGGTGACCGAACGCTCGACCGCCAGGCCCTTCTCGGGGGCGATGTACTCTTCGCCCACGACCGGGTTGTGCCACTGACCGATGAGCAGCGTGAACTCGTCGTTGACCGCCCAGGCGCCGTACGCCTCGAGCAGGGTGGCGGTGCCGGCGGTGTTGCGGCCGGCCAACTCGGCATCGCCGAAGTCGAACACAACGCGACCGGAAATGTTGTCGGTGACCTGACCGTTGATCCGGATCTGGGCACGCGGGATCGAGAACCCGAGGGTGGTGTCGTTGTCGCCGAGCGGCGCGGCGCCGTTCTGCTCATCGCGGAAGTTCGCGGTGTATCGGGCCTGCATCATCACCTCGATATCGAGGTTGGATGCGGTGTTCGCACCAAGGAAGCTCGAGCGTGCGTCGGACTCGGCACGGAGTTCGGACGCGTAGGCGCGATCAAGATCGAGCCCGGACTGAGCCACGGCGGTGCCGCATGAAACAAGAATCGAAGCGATCATTACAGAACGAGTCATTTCTCAGGATCTCCAGCAAAGGGGAACCCACGGTTGCTCGCCTCAGCCGCCAACAACAGGAAGCGGAGGGGGAAGGATGCTAGGGCTACCTAACCACCCGACTCAAGCTGTATCGGCATAAATGTTTGTGAACGCTAAATACAATCTGCCGGTTTTTGACCCCGACCCCGTGAAAAAGCCGAACGCCCCGGGGTGTGGGGCGTTCGGCGTGAGTCATCCGGATCGGTGGAATCCGGGATTGAACCGAGGATAACACCAGATCGAATCAAGACTTAGAAGAATCGATCAAAATAGCAACTGCACCTGCCCCCGGACCAGGAGTTCCGAGTCCGAAGCGCCCAGCAGGCCCGTCACCGTGGGGTCCGGGTAGAAGATCGAGTTCGCCCCGCCCGCGCCGATATCGAACGTGTCCGACGTTGACGTGGTGAACACCACGTCCGCGCTGAGCTTGACCGCGTGCGACTCGGGGATCATGTAGTAGTTGACCCCCGCGGTGAGGTAGTAGTACGTGTCCTCGCCGGTGGGGAACGCGCCTCCGCCGATCAGCGCCGAGTCGAGTTGGACCAGATCGACCCGCGCGAACGCTTCGGCCTGCTCGGTGAAGAACATGCTGCCCTGCACCACCAGCCCGTGGTTCACGATCGTGAACTGGTTGCTGTTGATCTCCCACATGACCCGCTGCCCGGTGTACCCGGCGAACAGCGCCCAGCCGTCGTTCTCCCACTGCACATCGGCCGACCAGGTCGCGACGAGCACCTCGGACGCGTTGCCGAGAAAGAACCCGGTGGGGATCGAGTCCGGGTTCGTATCGCCCTGACGCTGGACGTGGAAACCGGCGCCGATCTTGAGCCCCTCGTCGGATCCACGCCACGAGGTGAAGTCGGCGAACCGCGCCCAGTCGCCCGCGATCTTCCAGTCCAGCCGCCCGCTGAACGCCCAGTCCGCCTCGAAGGCGTTGTTGAACGCGGTGTTTGCCGGCTCGGGGTTGCCCGGATAGGCGTGCCCGTCGTTGACCGAGACTTCCCAGGCGAAACGGTCGGTGACCTTGCCCAGCGCCACGCCCTGCGTCAGCCCCAACGCGAAGAACTCGTTGGCGACCGAGCGTTCGACGGCCATCTGGAACTCGGGCGCGATCGCGTCCTCGGTCACCACCGCCGAACGGAACTGACCGGCCTTGATGTACAGGCCCGAACGCTCGCCCTCGAAGTTGTACTGGACGTACGCGTCGCGGAGTTGCGGGGCGCCGTTCCCGGCGGGAACCAACGGCGCCGAACCGCGGCCGCGATCGCCCTCCGCATCACCGAAATCGAAGTTCAGGTACCCGGTCACCTGGCGGTTCACCAGGTTGCCCGACAGCCTGATCTGGGCCCGGGGAATGTCGAAACCGAAGGTCTGGTTCTCGGGGTTCGGCGCGCTGGGTTCGCTGCGGGTGCTGCCCATGTAGCGGGTCTGGAGCAGCACCTCGGCGTTGAGGGCGAAGGGGTTCTCGTCGGGCTGGGCGAGTCGCTCGTACGCCGACGCGTCCGCGCGCAGCATGGCGGCGTGCTCGTAGACCGACAGCCCGGTCGCGGTGGAAGCCGAGGCGTAGGCCGTGCCGCAGACCGCCGCGATGGCGACGATCGGGCCAGGGAAGGGGACGCGGGCGATGGGTTTGGTCTGGGGCATGGGCCTTGGTTCCTGGCGGACGAGTGACACACCACCCCCGGCACGGCGAGGGCAGAGACAGTCATACGGGATGAGTGTCGGGCATTCGAGCCCGGACGACCCACATTTCTGACCGGGCGCGTCCGGCAGGGCTCGCGGGGCCTGTTCAGGAACGCGTTCAGATCTCGTAAACGATCCGTTGGGAAGGGTATACGGCGGGCCGGCTCTCTATCATCCGTCATCCTCCCGGAGTTCTCCCGATGTCCAGCACCCCTTTGACCGTCGTTGTGGTTGATGACGAGCCCGACCTGCTCGAACTGGTTGCGTACAACATCCGCCAGGACGGGCATGAGGTGGTCACCGCGTCCGACGGGCTGGGAGCCCTCGACGCGGTCCGGGCACGCCTGCCCGACGTCGTGGTGCTCGATGTGATGATGCCGGGCCTGTCCGGGCTCGAGGTGGCCCGGCGGCTGCGAAGCCAGACCGAGACCGCTTCGATCCCGATCATCATGCTGACCGCCCGGACCGAGGAGAAGCACGAACTCGAGGGGCTCGACGCCGGGGCGGACGATTACGTCTCCAAGCCGTTCTCGATGCAGGTGCTCATGGCACGCATCCAGGCGGTCGCCCGCCGGACCGGCGCGGGCGGGGCACGCACCAACAGCCTCACCCTCGGTCCGGTCTCGATCGATCTCGACGAGCACCTGGCCAGTGTCAACGGCGAGCCGATGAACCTGACCATCACCGAGTTCCGCATCCTCGCGGCGCTCGTCAGCGCCAAGGGCAAGGTCCTCAGCCGGCCCGCCCTGATCTCCCGGGCCATCGGGCCGGGCGTGACCGTCACCGAGCGGACCATCGATGTCCACGTCACCTCGATCCGTAAGAAGCTCGGGGAGTCCTCGGGCATGATCCGGACCGTCCGGGGCGTGGGGTACCGGGCGACGGTCGAGGCCGAGACCGCGGATTCCCCGGGCTAAGACGCCGGGGGAACACCCCGGACCACGCCCCAGACTCTCGAACGAATCCGCCTTCGTGCCCGGCGCCCGGAGAACCCGGCGTCCGGACCGCCGAGAATGTCGCGTGCCCCAACCCGCAGACACCCAACCCGAGCAACCACGCCCGCCGGGCGCGAACTGGTCGCTGCCCGCGGCGGTGTGCGCCAGCGCGGCCCTGGTCTCCGTGTTCCTGCCCTGGCTCGGGCTGGTCGGGCTGGTCTCCCTCGGGTGGACGGTGGTCGCGTTCCGGAGAGAACGCCGCACCCTGCTCGACGAGATCCGTCGGCGCGACCGCGAGTCGGCGTCCCTGCGGGACGAGCGTGATCGCGACGCGCTGTTCCGCGCCGTGCTGGGCAGCGCGGGCGTGCCGATCATCGCGACCGACGGGCAGGGCGTCATCACCGCGGCGTCCAAATCGGCGTCCCAGACGCTCGGGGGCGGACGCGAGATCACCGGGCGGCGATACGACGAGGTCTTCACCGAGCCCGAACTGCACGCGATGGAGCGGCACGCCCGCGCCGGGGAGCAGGGGCGGGCCCGGATCCTGCTCCCCATCGACGGGGAGATGCGGACGCTCATTGTGTCAGCGGCTCCCATCGAAGCGGGCAAGCCCGGGTCGCGGACAGGATCGGTCGTGACCGTGCGTGACGTCACCGAGTTGGTCCGCGCGGGGGATCTCAAGGCCGACTTCGCCGCCAACGCGTCGCACGAACTGCGGACCCCGATCGCGTCGATCCGGGGGGCGGCCGAGACGCTCCAGGGACCGGCGCGCGAGGACAAAGCGATGCTCGAACGGCTCACGGGGATCGTCGCGGCCAACGCGAACCGCCTCGAGGCGCTCGTGACCGACCTCCTCGACCTGAGCAACCTGGAATCGAGCGACGCCCCGCCCGAACTGAGCGACCTGGACCTGCGCGAGTTGTGCGCGACGCAGACCGATGCGTTCGAACCCGTGTGCGCACGCCGGTCCCTGCGGATCGAGACCGAGATCGACGACGCGTGCGCCGCCGTCCGCAGCGACGACGGGCTTCTGGGGCTGATCGTCCGCAATCTGGTCGAGAACGCGACGAAGTTCGCGCGCGAGGGCACCGCGGTGCGGATCCGGTTCGAAGCGACACGCCTGCCCCCGGACCCGGGCAACCCGCCGCCCCCGGACGCGTCGCTGCCGATGGGGATGCGCCTGACCGTGCGCGACAAGGGGCTCGGCATCCCGCTGGCCCACCAGCAGCGGATCTTCGAGCGGTTCTACCAGGTCGATCGGGCCCGCGCCGGGGGCGTGAGCGCGCGGGGCACGGGGCTCGGGCTGGCGATCGTCAAGCACGCCGCCCGCAGGCTGGGGGGGCGCGTGAGCGTCGAGAGCGTCTACCAGCAGGGAACGACCATGACCGTGGAACTGCCCGGGTGCGTGGACCCCTCCCGGACCGCGAGCGCCGATCCGGTGCGGGCACCGGATCCTCCTGCTGCGGACGACGCGGGAGCGCCGGGGCCTTAGTCCGACGCCTGAGCGACCAACTCGCCCAAGCGGTCCGCGATCGAACCCAAGAGGGCGGCTTCGAGGTCCGGGTTTCCGAACCGCCCGATCCGGGCGGTCAGGGTGATCGTCCGTGTGCCCGCCTCGAACCGCCCGTCGTCGTTTCCGCGGGTGATCGTCAGCGTCCCGGGCCGATCTCGCGGGGCGAGCAGGCGGTAGGCCCGCTCGTGCGGCGCGCGGGTCGGATCCTCGGCGGGCTGGGGCGTCGCGACGACGAGGTGCCCGATCGCCGCCTGTTCGACCGCGTCATCGATCGGGTCCCAGCTGAAGTAGACGCTTCGGGTCGGGTCGGGCGCCCGCACCGAAACCGGGGACGTCGCCCGGGTCGGGGGGACGCTCGGCCCGAGATCGGCGCAGCCCGGCGTGATCAGCGTCAGGGTCAGGAACGCGAGCAGGGGCGTCGGGGGGGCGGATCGACGCGATTTGGGTCGGTTCGGGACTGGATCGGCCATACACTTCACCTTGCCCGGTGCCGGGCGTTGCAATCGACGGACGGTCGGACAGCAGCGTATCCGGGGGACGCCGGATCTGACCGGGACGACTTCATCGGAGCCGAACGCGTTTGGAACTGAACATCGACATGCCGCCGGGCCCCGGGTCGGTCGCGGTGACCGGCTCGGGCGAGCGGAATCTCAAGCTGATCCGGGAAGCGTTGGGCGTCTCGGTCTCGACCCGCGACGGGAGGATCCGCGTGGTGGGTGACGAGCCGGAACTGGGCATCGCCCGGCGGGTGCTCGAGGAGGTGTCGCGTCGGGCCGAGTCGGGGCGGTCGGTGTCGCGTCAGGACATGCTGGACCTGATCTCGGGGGAGGCGTCGCGGACCAGGCGGGTCGGGCGGGCCGGCACCGGTTGGGACGGGCACCTGCGGGTCTACGCGGCCGGGCAGGCGATCGAGCCGAAGACCGACAACCAGCGGGCCTATCTGGAGGCGATCCGCGATCACGACCTGACGTTCGCGTTCGGTCCGGCGGGGACGGGCAAGACCTACCTGGCCGTCGCCGCCGCGGTGCACCTGCTGCGTGAGGGCGCGATCACCCGTGTGGTGCTGTGCCGCCCCGCGGTGGAGGCGGGCGAGAAGCTCGGATTCCTGCCCGGTGGGCTCGAAGAGAAGGTCAACCCGTACCTGCGTCCGCTGCTCGATGCGCTCCACGACATGATGGACTACCGCGACATGCGCCGGTTCATCGAGAGCGACGTGGTCGAGATCGTGCCCCTGGCGTTCATGCGCGGGCGGACGCTCAACGGGTCGGTCATCATCCTCGATGAGGCGCAGAACACGACCAAGGGGCAGATGAAGATGTTCCTGACCCGGATGGGGCACGGGAGCAAGATGATCGTGACGGGCGACACGACCCAGATCGATCTGCCCGACCCTTCCCAGTCGGGGCTGATCGACGCGGTGCGGAGGCTCAGACGCGTCAAGGGGATCGGGACCGTCGCGTTATCGGGCGAGGACGTGGTTCGGCACAAGCTGGTGCAGCGGATCGTCGATGCTTACGGAGCGTCCGACGATCATCAGGAGTACCGCGAAGCGATCGAGCAGGCGTTGCGTGAAACCGAGCAGGACCCGGCGAATGCGGCGGGCGAGTGAGCCGGACGACCAAGATGGCCAAAGACATGAAACCAACCGGGAGCAAGCGGTCCGCGTCGCGTGTCACCGTGCGTGTCAAGCGGCTCGGGCTGCGCGAGCGGTTCGCCGAGTTGGCCGATAACCGGTCGCTCGGGTGGGGCGTGGTCGCCAGCGTGCTCTTCATCGTGTTGGTCGGGACGCTGACGGCGTGGACGCGGGAGCAGCCGCTGATCGCGGACGGTCAGATGGCGCGAGAGACGCGTCTGGCCCGGGTGGAGTTCAACACGCTGGACGCGCAGCAGACCGAGATGCGGCGCGAGGCGGCCCGACAGGACACCCCGCGTGTGTACTCGGCGGACCTGCCGGTGCTCGAGGAACTCCGCGCCTCGATCACGAACCTGCCGCGCACGCTCGGGGGGATCGAGACGCTGGCGCAGGTCAGCCCGGAGATCCGTGAGCGATTCCAGATCTCCGAAGAGGAACTGGTCGCGATGCAGGCGGTCGCGGGCGATGCGGCGGCGCTGGAGATGTGGGAGAACCGTGCCGCGTTGCTCGACGAGATGCTCCGCCGACGCCCCATGCTCAACGGGCAGGAGTGGCAGCGTGTGACACAGGAAGGGCTGAGCACACAGATCCGCCTGACCGAGGGGCCCGCCGAGGAGGGGGGGGCCTCGCAGCTGATCCGCAAGCTCGACGCGATCAACGTGGACGACGACGCGATGCTGACCGAGGAGGTCTCGGCGTTGGTCCGGATCGCCGGCTTCGACGAGCCGGTCGCCGATGTGGTCCGCGAGCGTCTGACCCGCTCGCCCAAGCCGACGTTCGCGTT
>DIYM01000100.1:9125-42616 GCA_002429045.1 Phycisphaerales bacterium UBA6054 | reverse complement strand
GCCTCTCATCGAACAGAACTTGGCGTTGGAGATTGACCGGCTCCACCACGTCCCGGTCGATGATCGTCAGGCGCCCCACCCCCGCCCGGGCGAGTTGATCGGCGATCACGCACCCCAGCGTGCCGCACCCCACCATCACGGCATGGGACTCCAGAAGCCTCCGCTGACCCCCCGCGCCGATCTGCTGCATGACGGTCTGCCGGGCGTACTTTGAGAGATCGACGTTGTTCACACCGAACCGTAGCCGCTATGGTGGCGGCATGACCCGCTGCGCTTCCGAACTCGCGTTCCCGTCCCGCGGCCTCGCCTGGCGGGCGCCCGATCCGATCAGCGTCGCCCTGGAGACCGAGCGGCTCACGATCCGCTCGTACCGACTCGAGGACGCGCCCGAGGTCTTCCGCGTCATCGCCGACTCCAGAGAGCACCTGCTGCCCTGGATGCCATGGGCCTCCGGGCACACATCGGTCGAGTTCACGAGCAAGTACCTCGCCGAGCAGATGCTGGCCCGCGGTTCGGGCCCCGCGTTCACCGGCATAGGGATCGGCATCTTCGAGAAGGACGGCGGCGCGTTCGTCGGCGGAACCGGGGTCCACGACGCCCGCGCCGATACCGCGTCATGCGAGACGGGTTACTGGATCCGCCACGATCGCGTCGGTCGCGGCTACGCGACGGAAGCATGCGGGAGGGTGCTCTCCTGGGCACTCGGCGATCAAGACGCCGGCGGGCTGGGTCTCAGGCGTGTCCGGGTCTATTGCTCGTCGGGAAACCTCGCCTCGGCCCGCGTGCCCGAGAAGCTCGGGCTGACGCCCGAGGTCCGCCAGCGCGACGACTACTACATCGAAGGCATCGGTCCCACCGATCGCCTCGGATGGGGGGTCATGGCCAACGAGTGGGACACCACCCGTCACAGCATCATCCCCGGGTCAGCGTGATCAGCGAGATCTCGGGCGGAACACCAACCCGCACCGGCAGCAGGGACATCCCGATCCCGCGCGATACGATGACCGGGCAACTCGGCCCGCTGACAAGCCCGCCCGCGTACTTCTGCCCGTGCTCGCTCGGGATCAGCGGCGTGCCCACGAGCGGGATGCGCACCTGCCCGCCGTGCGTGTGCCCGCACAGCATCAGGTCCATCCTCGGCCCGTGCTCTGCTCCGAGTTCCTCCAACTCCGCGGTGTCGGGCTGGTGGGTGACCACAAGACGGGGCGTCGATCCCCCGACCCCACCGAACGCACGCCCGAGGTCCGTGTCGTCCTCCGTCAGGTCCCCGAGCCCCACCACCGCGAGCCCTTCCCGGACGGGCGTCTGACTCAACCGCTTCGAGCCCGCATCGATCCACAGGCGGTGGTTGTCGATCATCCGGACACCCCGGGCCCGCATCGCGTCTCGGACCAGCGGCCCGTTGGCCCACCAATCGTGATTGCCGAGGACCCCCACCGCCCCGATCGCCGCCGCGTCCGCCAGAGGCTCGATGAGCGACGCGACCCGTTCGATCTCCCGCGTCCCGTCGGCGACATAATCGCCGTTGAGCACGACCAGATCCGGGGCGAGTTCGATCGCCGCAGCCACCGCCGCCTCGATGGTCGCGGCCGGGACACGAGGCCCCAGGTGCGGATCGGCGAACTGCACGACCCTGAGACCATCGAGTGCCGCCGGCAGGCCATCGATCGCGATCGAGTAGCGCCGTGTCCGCAGCATGCCCGGCTCGATGCAAGCACCGTACACCGGCGCTCCGACGAACCCCACCCCGAGCGAGCCTGCGCCGGCGTTGGCCAGGAATCGGCGCCGGGACAGGTCCGGCTCGCCCGGTTCGGGCCGCGTGCTCTCATCGGATCGATGAAGATACCGGCGTACCGCCAAGACCACGGCCAAGCCCGCCAGCCAGCACGCCCACGCGATCGCGTTCGCGGCGATGATGCCGCCCGGATGGTCTCGGATTCCCCGCATCCCGAGCGCGTACAGCGGAACCCACCCCGGCAACCCGAACAACCAGGCCACGTTGCTCGCGACGCGAACCACCCCCCCGAGATGCCAGACCCACGCGCCGATGTTCGCCAACGAACTCAGGAGCACCAGCGTGGCCCACAAGGTCACCCATCGGGTATGCGGCTGCGGGTCCGTCGTCATGCCGCTACGTATGAGCCCGGGCGCCCAGCGGTTCGTGTGGGCCCGCGATCGCATGAAAAAAGCCCGGGGCGGCAGCCCCGGGCCCGTTCGGGCGTCGGATACCGGATCGGCTCACTTGGCGAAGTGGGCGAACGCCTTGTTGGCCTCGGCCATGCGGTGGGTCTGGTCGCGGGTGTTCATCGCCTTGCCCTCGCCCCGGGCGGCGGCCCAGAGCTCGTCGGCCATCTTCAGGTGCATCGGGCGGCCCTTTTCGGAACGGGCGGCCGAGATGATCCAGCGGAACGCCAGCGACTGCTGACGGCCCGCCTTGACCGGCAAAGGCACCTGGTAGTTCGCACCACCGATGCGCTTGCTGCGGACTTCGACGTAGGGCTTCACGTTCGAGATCGCCTGGTGGAAGACGCCGAGCGCGTTCTCCGGGGCGCCCTCTTCCGTGTTCTTCTTGAGACGCTCTTCGATCTCATCGAGCGAGTTATAGATCACGCGCTGCGCGACGGATTTCTTGCCGTCCTGCATGACGCAGTTGATGAACTTCGCGAGGACCTTGTCGTTGAAACGCGGATCCGGGCGGAGCTGCGATTCCGAAGCGGTGATGCGGCCTGCCATGCTGAGACTCCTGGGCTCATCTGCCGGGGTGACCCGGCTCTGTTCACCGGCGAACTGCCGATTACTTGCCGAATGAAAAAGCGGACCCACGCGGGCCCGCCATATCGATTGACTGGATTATTTCTTCGCCTTCTTGGCGCCGTACTTCGACCGGCCCTGGCTGCGGCCATCGACACCCAGCGCATCCAGGGCCCCGCGGACGATGTGGTACCGCACACCGGGCAGGTCACGGACACGGCCCCCGCGGACGAGCACGATGGAGTGCTCCTGGAGGTTGTGGCCTTCGCCGCCGATGTATGCGGTGACTTCCTTGCCGTTCGAGAGACGCACACGCGCGATCTTGCGGAGCGCCGAGTTGGGCTTCTTGGGGGTGGTCGTCTTGACCGACAGGCAGACGCCGCGGCGTTGCGGGCACGCGTCCATGTCGCGGACCTTGGATTTGACCTTCGGGGTCTTGCGCGGGTTGCGGATCAGCTGGTTGATGGTCGGCATGGTTGGCTCGGTCCGTGGTTCCCGATCCTCGCGATCGGTTCGTCTGTTCGGTCTTCGCGATCGGTAGGCTCTGACTCTCCACAGAGACAGGGCCCGTCCGGTCGCCTCGACCGGGTCTGAATCCTAGCCCCCTCCGCGGCGATGGCAAGCGACAGCGGCGCCCGGGGTGCAGATCGGTTCGGGGTCTGATCCCCCGAGCCTCCCCCGCCCGATCTAGACTGGCCCATGACCGAGTCAGCACCCGCCGATCCCCCGAGCCCCATGACCATCCGCGGGCTCCAGGGCCTCATCCGCGAGCGGTACTTCGCGACCGACTCGGCCCGGGGGACCGCGGGCACGTTCCTGTACCTCGCGGAGGAGTTCGGGGAGCTGGCGACCGCCCTGGCCGCCAACAACCGACCCAAACGCCCCCCGACGCCCGAAGAGAGGGCCAACCTCGAAGAGGAGTTCGCCGACGTCCTCGCCTGGCTCGCGACCCTGGCGAACATCAATCATGTCGATCTCGAGGCCTGCCTGAGCAAGTACACCACACCCGGTCTCGTCGAGGGCGTGAAGGACTGATCCCGGTCAGGCCTGCGCGACCGACGCATCGGCGGCTTCGGTCATGGAGCTGCCGCCGGCCGCCCCGTCGACCCGGACCGCCCGGTAGATCTCGATCGCCAGGGTGTCGTCTTCCGGGGGCAGGCCGCCCCTGAAGTTGGTCACCTCGGTCAGGATCCGCTCGGACCAGCTGCCGAGACCTCCCGGGTAACCCGGCGTTGGTTTGCTCGCAAGGAGGCCGCGGAGCCCGTCCATGCGGAGCATCTTGCCCTCGGGCGACTTGGCTTCGATCGCGCCGTCGGTGTACGCGATGAGCGAATCGCCCTCGTGGAACTCAACGGTCCGTTCGCCCGGGTCGAAATCCGCGTCCGGGCAGGCGCCGAGCACGAAGGAGGTCGGGTCGAGCTCACGGAGTGTGCCGTCGATGCCCCGGATGAACGACGGGGGGTGCCCGCCAGACGCGTACCGGATCTCGCCCGATTCGGAATCGATCTTGAAGCACACCGCGGTCGCGAAGATCGAGTGCTTGGCGAGCGTCAACGCGATGTACCGATTCAGGACACGGAGCAACTCGCCGGGCCCGATGTCGGGCTGCTCGGCGAACCTAAGATCAATCTCTCCATGCAGCCGGTTGACGGTCAGCGCGGCGGGGATGCCGTGCCCGGTCACATCGATGAGCGCGACGCTGATGCTCTCGCGTCCGTCCTCCTCGGTGACCTTGGCGTAGAGGTAGTCGCCGCCGATCTGACGCATGGGCTCGTACTTGTAGGAGAAGCGCAGATCACCCTCCGGCTTGGTCTCGGGGAAGAGAGCCTCGTGCACCTGGCGGGCGTACGCGAGTTCCTGGCGGAGCATCCCGTACCGTTTGTGCAGGAACCGGTTGCTGGCCTTCTGCACGCGCTGGGATTGCCGGAGCCCGCAGTTGATCACGCCCGGGGTCATGCACAGCAGCACCCACAGGCTCGAGGCGATGCTCCCGCCGAGGTTCCCGCCTTCGATCAGCATCTTCGAGGCAAAGCTCAGCGGGAGGATCATCGCGATCGGGATCAGCGCTTGGCGGACGGTCCAAGGGAACACCATGCACGCGATCAGGTGGGCGAGCCAGAAGTAGAACAGGTTGTAGAACACCTCGTGGAAGGGGACCTCGCCGATCCGGGCGGCCAGCGCGAACAGCCCGTCGAACACGATCAGCAGCAGCGAGAGTCTGACCAGGAACTGCGTCGGGAGGTTCCGTTTCACGGCGACGACGAACAGGGCCGTTCCGTAGATGCCGATCCATCCCAGAAGGCCCGCCGGTGGGAACACCTGCCTCCAGTCCCCCTGGGTGCCGAACAGGAAATCGCGCACAAGCTTGTCGTCCGTGAACAACGCGGTCAGCACCAACGACAGGATGCCGAGGATCCCCAACCCCCCCCAGACCGACGCGAACCAGGCCAAGCGTCGGCGGAGCAGCCGGTCCGTCTCGATCGAGAACGTGCGCCGGAACTCCGTTGTCTCAAACCCGCCAGATCGACTCACAAGGCGCCTCCGCTGCGAACCCGGTACAACTCAACGATCAGGGTATCGTCTGTCGGATCGCCAGGGTGGTGTTTTTCGACCGCGGAGGCAATCAGTTCGGGCCAGCGGTCCGACGTGGTGGGACGACCGGAGACGATCACGCCGGTGACCCCCCGGATCCCGAACATCGCTCCCTCGGCGTCCCTGGCTTCGGTCACGCCGTCGGTGAACATGATCAACGAGTCGTCGGGGCCGAAATCGACCGTCGTCGATTTCGAGCGGTACTCATCGGGGCTGATCGCTCCCAGTACCGTCGCGGTGGCACCGATGGTGTCGATCGTCCCGTTGGCACGCTTGATCAGCAGGGGAGGGTGGCCCGCGTTGGCGATCTGCACGGAGGACGTCGACGGATCGGCCCGCAGCGAGATCGCGGTCACGAAGACGCTCTGATCCCCCATCGTCAGATACACGTACCGGTTGAGTCGCTCGAGCACATCGCCCGCGCCGATCCGCGGATCCTCCGCGGTCAGGCGTGCGAGTTCGCCCTGGAGCCGATTCACGGTCAACGCCGCGGGGATGCCGTGCCCGGTGACATCAAGGAGAACGAGGCTCACCGCCGAGCCGGGGTCTCCGGGGTCGTCGCAAGACGCGAAGACGTAATCGCCGCCGATCAGGCTCATCGGGCGATACTCGTACGAGAACCGGATCTGCCCGGAAACCCTCGGCGACGGGAACGCTCCCTCGTGGATCTGGCGGGCTGCGGTCAGTTCCTCGCGGACACGCGCGAAGCGGTCTTCGAGCGATCGGAGCGTGAACCGGTCACGCATCCGCGAGGATCGGAAGAACGCGACCATCGTCCCCGGGACCGTGACCGCGAGCGACGCGAACACGCCCGCCGCGACAGAAACATCGCCGAGGCTTTCGACAAAGAAAATGCTCGTGATCGACGCGCCCGCCCAGAGCGCGGCGACGATCATCGATTGACGCGGGGACCAGGGCAGCATCGAGGCGCCGGCCGTGTGCACGATCAGCATCGTGGCGAGGGCGTGCCCGCCCGGCTCCGGATCGATGCCGGTGGCGCGCCGGATCAACGCGATCATCGCCGACGCGAGCGCGAGCAGCAGGGTGGTCCTCACGATCCAACGGGGCGTGAGCGAGGCGAACAGCACCGCCACCGCTGCACCGAGATACAGCGCGATCCAGGCGGCCTCGAGCGCCAGCCCGCTCCGCAGCGACATGGCGGGTGCCACGCCCGTCGACCGCTCGATGCTCGGCAGCAGCACCCAGCGTGTGAGGATGAGCACGCCCTCGATGAGGACCGTGAGACCGATGTACCACATCGCCAGGAGACGCAGCTCTCCCGGGGACTCGACATAGCCGTGCGGCCCGGGCTGCTCGGCCCGGTCGGAGATCCGGCGGCGTGGTGTCACGGGTGCGTCGCTCATCGTGTCCGCGTCCGGGTGCTCAATCGCTCGAATCGTCTTCCGTGCCGGGTCGACCGCGGTTCTTGCCCGGCTGCCAGAGCACATCCCGCGAGCCGTTGCCGTTGGCGACCCGTGCCAGCACGAACAGCAGATCGCTCAAGCGGTTGAGGTACTTCATCGTCTCTGTGTTGGTGCGGTCCGGCTCGTGATTGATCAAGGCGGACACGAGACGTTCGGCCCGGCGTGTGACGGTCCTCGCGGCGTGGAGCGCACACGATGCCGCGGAGCCGCCCGGGAGCACAAAGCTCGTCAGGGGGGCCAGCCCGGCGTTGTGCTCGTCGATCAGGTCCTCGAGCGCCTTCGTCTGCTCCGCCTGGATGCGGAGCCTCGAGCCCGGCTCCTCGTCCGCGTCGATCGGGGTGCAGAGGTCCGCGCCGACATCGAACAGATCGTGCTGGAGCGTCCGGAGCGACGCCGCCACGCCGGGCAGTTCGGGCTCGCAGGCCAGGACCGACATCCCGAGCAAGGCGTTGGCCTCATCGACCGTCCCGTACGCCTCGACGCGGAGGTCATCCTTGGGAACGCGGGCGCCGGACCCGAGCATGGTCCGCCCGTCGTCGCCCGACCGCGTATAGATTTTGGTAAGCTTGACCATCGGTGCCGAGAGTCTATGACGGCGTGGCACCCGCCCCCACCGCCGGAGCCAGTTTGTCTGAGCCGTACGCCCATCCCGAGCACGCGGAGGTCCGCGGGATGACCAAGCGGTGGCTGCCCCGGTCGCCCGACGCCGACGCCCCCCGCTCGGCCCTGGTCCCGCTGATCGAACGGATCCTCACGGTCCGAGGGCACGAGCCCGGGGAGATCGCCGGATTCGTCGATCCGACGCTCAAGCAGTTGCACGATCCGAGCCTGCTGCCGGACGCCGACCGTGCCGCCCGGAGGATCCTCGACGCGGCCGAGTCCGGCGAACCGATCGTCGTCTTCGGGGATTACGACGTCGACGGCGTCACCGCGTCGGCCATCCTGATCCACATGATCCGCTCGCTGGCTCCCCGGGCCGATGTGCGAGGCTACATCCCCCACCGGGTCGAAGAGGGGTACGGGCTGAACCCCGGAGCGGTCCGATCGCTGGCGTCGGACGGGGCGGGGCTGATCGTCTCGGTGGATTGCGGGATCACGGCCCATGAGCCCGCGGCCCTCGCCCGCGAGCTCGGCGTGGACCTGATCATCACCGATCACCATAACCCGCCGGCCAACCCAGAGGCCCTGCCCGACGCGTTCGCGGTCGTCCACCCCCGGCGCCCGGGATCGGGATACCCCTGGGGTGAGCTGTGCGGCGCCGGGGTGGCTTACAAGCTGGCCTGGCGGATGGCGACCATGCACGCGGGCCATCGGACCGTGTCAGAGACCAGCCGGGCGCTGCTGCTCGACCTGCTTGGGCTGGCGGCACTGGGCACGATCGCGGACATCGTGCCCCTGCGCAACGAGAACCGGGCGATCGCCCGTTTCGGGCTGCTCAACATCGCCCGCTCGTCGAACCCCGGGCTGCGAGCGCTGATCCACGCCTCGGGGCTCGACTCGGACAAGGTCGACGCGGAGGACGTCGGTTTCCGGCTCGCGCCCAGGCTCAACGCGGTGGGTCGGCTCGGTCACGCACGCGAAGCGCTCGAGCTGCTCACCGAAGCGGACGCCCGGCGCGCCCAGCAGCTCGCCGAGCAGCTCTCGGGCCTGAACAACGAACGACGCGCGGTCGAGCAGCGCATCGTCGAGCAGGCCTGCTCGATGGCCGAAGCAGAGGGCATGACGGGCGATTCGTGCCGGGCCATCGTGCTGCGCCACCCGGACTGGCACCCCGGGGTGATCGGGATCGCGTGCTCCAGGCTCGTCGAGCGGTACGGGCGTCCCGTGATCCTGATGCAGGACGACGGAGAGTTGTGCAAAGGCTCGGGACGCAGCATCGATGGATTCAACCTCCATGAGGCGTTGGAGCACTGCTCGGACGCCCTCTCGCGTTTCGGCGGTCACGACATGGCCGCCGGCATGGCGTGCGAGAGCGCCCGGTTCGAGCGGTTCAGCGCCGGCGTGCTCGGGTTCGCTCGGAGCCGGCTCGGACCGGACGACATGGTCCCGAGTGTCCGGTACGACGCGCGGGCGGATCTCGCCGAACTGAGCGTCCGGGACGTGGACCAGATCGGACGCCTCGCGCCTTTCGGTGCGGGCAACCCCCGGGTCCGGCTCCGTGTGGGCGGACGCCTGAGCGGTCCGCCGAAGGTGTTCGGCGCACGCGGCGATCACGCCTCATTCCAGCTGGTTCCGCCCGGTGGCCCGGGCGTGAGGGTGGTCGGATGGAACTGGTCACAGCACGCCGATCTCATCCCGCCGGGGGCGGGCGTCGAAGCGATCGTCGAGCCCAAGCTCTCGACCTGGGGAGGGCGGACCACGATCGAGCCGTCGCTCGTGGACCTACGCCTGGAAGAGACCGAGGATCGCGCCGGGGTCAGCATGCCGCCGCGGGCGGCATCGCCTCACTCCGTCGGAGCCGATGCGAACGTGCCCGACCGCAGCTGATTGACCAGCGACGCAAAGGATGGGTCAGCCGGCGCCATGCGTGCCGCCGCCTTGGCGGTCTGCACCGCCTCGGCGTTGCGCTCCAGGTCCGAGAGGATCATCGCCTTCATCGCGAAGAACGAGGCGTTCTCGGGATCCCGCTCGATCGCGGAATCGATCGCCGAGAGTGCCTTCGAGAACTTCCCGTCGCGCCGGTGGCAGAGCGCCCAGAGGGCGTAGCCCTCGTGCGAACTGGGAGCCAGCGACACGACCCTCGCGCTGGCCCTGCGGAGCGTCCGCTGGTCCCCGATCAGATAGGCCGAGTTGCCGAGCCCGATCCACGCCGATACGTCAGAAACCATGTTCGGATCGTTGAGCAGTTCCTGGTACAGCGTGCGGGCCTCGACCGGACGGTTGACCGCCAACAACGCTTCGGCGTGCAGGAGCTTGAGGTCCCGGCGCTCGGCATTGACCCCCGACTTGCGCAGCGCCGCGATGTTCAGTTCCGCCTGGGCGAACTGCCCGACGAGCATCTGTGCGCGGACCAGGTTCTCCTGGATCGCCGTATCGTCCGGTGCCAGCAGGCGCGCCTGCCCGAAGTACTCGACCGCGCGACGGGGATCGTCCTGGATGAGTGCGATGTGCCCGAGCATCTGGCGGATGCCGGCGTTCTCCCCGGCCATGGGCATGCCGAGCAGGTACTCCTTGGCTTCTTCGACCCGGTCGAGGTCGACGAGCATCTCGGACGCCGCGACCGCGTGCCCCGGGTTGTAATCGTCGAGTTCGGCCGCGTTCATGAAGTGCTCGACGGCCTCCTCCGGGCGGTTCAGGCGCTCGAACACGATGCCCAGGTAATACTGCGCGTCCGGGTCCTGGGGGTCGAGCGTCTCGGCGGTGTGCAAGCTCTTGAGCGCCTGCCCCAACTCGCCCATCTCGATCATCACCCGGCCCTTGAGCACGTGGCTCTTGGGAACGCCCTCGTTGAGCGAGAGAGACGCGTCGACCTTCCGCAGCGCCTTCTCCAGATCCCCGGCGAGGAAGGCCTGCCGGGCCATCTCCCACTCCGTCGCGGATTTCATCACGCTCATGCGTTCGTTGGCCAGGGAAGCGCCCTCGCGGGTGAAGTTGCCCTGCCCGCCGCAAGCTCCGAGGAGAAGAGTCACGCCGCCGAGTGCGATGATGGTTGACGCCCGCATGGGTGTGTCCTTTCGGTTCGTTCTGGTCTGCTGCTGAGATCGGCCGGTTGCGGGTCGTACTTCACTCGGTGCCGGGGACGAACGAGTCCGTCTCGACATTGGTGAACGTCCCCCCGGTGTAGCCGTTGGCCCAGTTCCAGTCGGTGATGGGCCACTCGATGTGGAGGGCCCCACCGCCCGGGAGCGGGATCACGAGGAAGCCGCCGAACGAGCCGGGATTCGGCTGGGCGTTTGCCTGCTGCCCGAAGGCCTGGGCGTCGCCCTCACCCCAGCGGAACCAGTCCTCGGGCAGTTCTGCGTCGGGCTCGGGCTCGGCCGTCGCGACAGACTTCATGGCGTCGAACCGATCCGCCGCGCGCGGGGCGCCGTCGGAACCGGTGTTGAAGTCATGCTCGGCGGGGAGCATGTCCTCGGGGCTGATCTGCACGTAGACGGGCTCCTCGGTGGTTCGACCGGCTCCGAAGTCGTCCTCAAGCTCATCGGTGGGCAGACCGGACTCGGTCGCCCCCCCGGTGGTGGCTTCCACAAACTCGCCAAACTCGCCGGTCTCGTCGGAGGGCTCGAAGAACTCGACCTCGACGTAGGGCCGGGGCTCGACCTCGGCGGTGACCCACTCCACGCTCTCGTCGGACGGTTCGATCGATCCGGAACCGCCCGGCTCGTTGGACGACAAAGACTCCACGTCCACCTCAGCGAAGACCTCCGCCCCCGCCTCTTCGGACGCACCGTTCTCGAACGGACCTTGGCCCTGCTGTGTGTTCTCGAACTGGCTCTCGAACCGGTTCCCGAACTGGGAGTCGACGAGGCGGGTCTCCCCGGTGAGCAACTCGCGATGGAGCATGCCGTTGATGATCGATCGGCTCGGCATGCGCTCGCTGGTGTTCGTGAGCTCGGACCGCATCATGCGCGCGTCGGGCGACATCGGGCTGAGCGTCAGAGCCCGGTCCACGAGGAACAGAGCACGCTCGGTGTTGCCGGCATCGGCGAACTCGCGGGCCTGGATGAGCAGCTGCCCGACGCGACGCTCACGAGAGAACGGGAGCAACGACTTGCGCGCTCCGACGCGGGTCGCGTCGATGTAGTCGACGCCCATCGCGCCGGCGTCGGCGATCATGCGATCGTTGACGATCGAGGGGGTGATCATGAAGATGATCTCGGATCGGCGCGTCTCGTCGTCGTTGCCCCGGAACGCCTGGCCGATGATCGGGATATCACCGAGGACGGGAACCTGTCGGCGGGTCGAGGTGGTGCTCTCGGTGAACAGGCCGCCGAGGACCGCGGTCTCGCCGTCCTGCAGCATGACGTTGGTGTTCATCTCGGTGGTGTCTTCGTCCGGGATGGTCAGCGTGGCCCCGCTGTTGTCGGTGATCTGGCGCAGCGCGAAGTTCGACACCTGCGGACGCAGTTCCAGGCGGATCGTCCCGTTCTTGGCAACGAACGGACGCACGGAGAGCTGGGTGCCGACATCGAGGAACTCGACGGTCTGCGTGGTGCTCGTCTCGGTGGTGGTCGTGTTCAGGTAGCCGACCCGGGTGCCGACCAGGACGCGGGCGGGCTGGCGGTTGAGGGTGAGCAGCTTGGGGTTGCTCACGACCGTGACGTCGGTGACCTGGTCGAGCACGCGCAGGAACACGGACACGTCGTCGCTGACGATGCCGACCTTGAGGGTCGATGCGCCGGCGACGTTGCCGATGTTCGATCCGATGCCGATGCCGTCCCCGTCGGCCCCCGCGGCCGGAACGTCCGACCCCGCCGCGTCCTTGCTGAGCCCGTTGACGAGCCCATCGACGACGGAGAGCGGCCCGCCCGAGCCGAGGAAGTCGTTGAAGTTCAGGTCGGAGATGATCGAGAAGTCCACGCCGAACGCGTTGGCTTCGTTGAGCGTGGTCTGCAGGATCGTTGCCTCGACGAGGACCTGGGCGGGCTTGGTGTCGAGCTCGGAGATGAGCCCGACAATCTCCTCGACGTTCTCTTCGAAATCCCGGATGACCAGGGTGGCGCTGTTGGCGTAGCTCTCGCCGCCGGTCGGGGTGCCGTCGGTGATCTGGAAGTTCCCGCTATCCGCGCTGCTGGCGATCGAGCCGGTCTCGCTGAGCAGGCCCTTGGCGAACTCGGCCGCGTCGACCGAGTTGAGATAATCCAGGTTGATGACCCGGGAGATCGGCTTGCGGCTGAGGCGCTCGAACTCCTCGAGCTCCTCGCGGGTGTACACGTAGATGAAGTTGCCCTTTTCGATGTAGCCGAACCCGTTGACGTGCAGGATGGCGTCGAGGGCCTCGTAGAACGTCACGCCGTACAAGTCTGCGGTGACCGCCGCCTGGACCGAGTTCGAGCTGATGATGTTCCGCTGGCTCTGAATGGAGAGCAGCTGGAGCACCGCGCCAAGGTCTTCGTTGTTGACATGCAGGTCGACCAGGTCGTACTCGTTGACTTCCACCGATCCCTCGAGGTCGTTGAAGTCCACGGGCTCGGGCGCCTGCTCATCGAACACGGCCGGTGCCGACTCGGCCTGGGAGTTGGCGTCGTCCAGGGCGTCGAGCAGCCCGAATCCCGAGTCCTGGGCGAGGGCCTGGTTGGTCCCGGCGAACATCGCGATCGCCAGGGCGGGGACTCCCCAACTCGGGCGAGCGGAGAGCGGAAGGGAAAGGCCGTAGCGGTTGCTTTGCTCGTCGGTTGTCATCTCGTTCACCTCGTCCGCCGTTGTGCGATAGGCGGTTGTTGCCACTCGGGAAAAGGCTCTCTCGCCGGTTCTCGCCCGGAAACTGGGCGATCGATATCGATTTCATCGACGCCGAGGGTGCGCGACTTTGGGAAGCTCCGGACGATTCGGGGGCTCTCCGCCAGCGCAGCCGGAACCTTGGTCCGGGAATCAGCCGTCGCGCGCCGAGTCGCGGTCCGGATCCGAGGCCGCCGGATCTGGGGATCGCCCCGCGCCCGCGGGCGACAGGGGCGCGGGGTCTTCGCGGTGTGAGCCGTGTTCTTCGGGCTGTCCGCTCGCGTCGCGAGCCGGGCTGGGACCCGGCGCCCGATCCGCGGCGACACCGGCATCGGGCGCGTCCGAGCGGACGCCTTGCGCCTCATCCTCGGGCTCGGCGTAGGCGCTGCGGGGAATGTCCGTGACCAAACGCAGCTTGGACCAGATCAGGACGCCCGCGAGCGATCCGATGCCCAGCACAAACACAACCTGACGCGCAAGGCGATCCCGCTTCTTGTCCATACCGGTTGGATCGGGCGAGACAGATGCCGGGTGGAGGTGACCGCCCCAGAATCGGCGGGCGATCGGTTCAGTCCAGCCGCACAACCGTTACGCGCCCGGTGAACGGCGCGATATCGATGCGGAACCGACCCGAGGGTGCGCTCACGGTCACCGACCCGCCCGAGCTGAGCTCATCGCTGCCCGCCGCCGCCACGGGCCCACCGATCTCATCGAAGATCAGCGTGTCCCCGCCGTTGAGATCCAGATCGGTGATCACCGCCCCGCCGAAGTCGGCGCTGTTGAGATTCACGACATAGCGTTGGTCCGGCCCCTTGGGGTCGTACAGGGCATCGGCGTCGAGATCGATATCCGCCCCCGTGATCTGGATCAGCGTGTACTGATTGGCATCCGTGTCGAAGACGACGCCGCGCGGTTCTTGGTATCCCAGTGCGTCCATCTGGGCGAAGGTGATATCGGCAACGATCGAGCGGACCGCGGCCTGGACCTTCAGCACGTTGGCGCCGCTCATCGACGGGACGACAACCGCACCGGCGATGCCCAGGATGGTCACGGTGATGAGCACCTCGATCAGCGTGTAGCCCCGCCGCCCGAGCCTCCGGGCTGCGCTCGAACAAGAAACGCGTTTGTGGAACATCCGGAACGCTCCTTTGCCGTGCGGTTCGGGGGAAAGCACAGGGACCCGTTTCCGGGCCCCTGCGTGTATCAGAAGCGATCGGCTTGCGGGGATCAGCCGCCGGCGGGATCGGCGGCTTCCGGAGCGGCAGCCGCGATGTTGCCGGTGTCGCTGTCGTAGTACCAGCCGTCAACGTCGTCGGCGTAGATCACCGAAACATCGGTGTCCGTGCCATCGGGCCACGCGTTGATTTCCGACGAGTTGGTGAACGGGTTGGTGGGCACTTCCTTGAAGTAGCCGTCGCCGACCATGGTGTCCGCGGTGTCGGCGTCGCCCCAGCCGTCGGCGGCGAGGTCGGGATACGCGCCGTTGTTGCGGGCGGCGAAGAGCTCGAGCTGAGACTCGATCGTCGAGACCTGGGTCGCCACGTTCCCGACGCGCGACTCGTTCGCGGCGTTCGTGAACTGCGGCACGACGATCGCGGCGAGGATCCCGAGGATCACCACCACGATCAGGATTTCGACGAGGGTGAACCCCTTCGCCATATTCTTCCGTGTTGCTTGCATGCTTGTACACTCCTTCGGTTGCAACTCACGAGCGTTCCGCTCGGCCGGGCTGTGACTGGTCGCCCGTGTTCACGAGAGGGCCCATCCTCCGAGGGCCCGCTCCGACTCCAAGTGACCTTGCCCTTCGTCCCGGGGCGGCAACACACCGCTCCGAAGCAAGACCGAGTCTGTCAATCGATGCATCGGCGGGCCAACCAATCCGCATCAGCGACCGCGCGTTCGCTTGCCGGCCGTAACGCCTGCGAGCGCCGGATGAACACGGCGTACGGATTGTCCGGTCCGCCAACGTCCCAAATCCAGCCACGACCGGAAGCGGGCCACACGAAAAGGGGCGGCCCGTTCGGGCCGCCCTGTTCGATACCAGATGCGATATGGACCGATTGTCCGGAGCGTGCGCTTTATCGGCCGTCCGCGGTCTGACGCGGATCCGCGCCCAGGATCAGCGGGACCAGATCCGAGTTGCGGATCTCCAGCGCGCCCATCGTGGCCACGGCCTGGGTCGCCAGCCCCTCATCACCCGCCTGCGCCAGACCGATCAGACGCCGCGTCTGGCGTGCATCGAGCTTGTTGCCGAACCGCTTGCCCGAATCGGCAACGATCGCGAGCATCTCGATCTGGTCGAACGACTCGGCTTCCAGGGCCTTCTCGAAGATCGCCGATTGCGCCGCTTGAGAATCCACGTAGGACAGCACCTCGGCGACATCGATCATCGCGAGATCCTCGGCGGACTCCAGCACATCGATCAGGATCGCCGAACCCTCCGAAACATCCAGCACTCGGTTCCCCGACACCGCCAGATCCCGGAGCACGAGCACCGCACGGGCCGCGTACTCCTCGGCCTCCTCCTCGGAGATCACACCGCCCGAAGCAGACTCGAGCAGCGCATCGGCACTGCGGGCGAACTCGGAGCCCGAGATCGAAGACCGCCTGACGGCAACCGACTGGTCACGCTGGTACTGGCGGGCGAGCGGGGCCTGTTCCTCGGCGGCCATCAACGCCAACACCGGCGTCGCCGCGAGCTTGCCATCGTTCCGGGCGGTCTCGATCTCCAGCAGCGTCTGGTCGAAGCCGAGCGACGTGACGATCAGATCGACGGCGGGCACCTCGGCGATCGCCGCCTCAACGCCATCGAGCCCGTCGGGCGACGGGGGCAGGACCGTGAAGCCCATCGACTCCAACTCGCCCCGGAACACCTGGTACGACTCGCGGTCGGAGCCGGTCAGCACGACCGCGTGCAGCGCGGTGGCGTCACGGACGGCAGACGCCAGCAGCGGGACCACGCGTTCGGCCCCACGGAACGTCTCCCCGGGCGTTGCACGCCCCAGGGCGATCGCCGATTCGTACTGGACGCGCCGGTTGGGATACGTCAGCGCCTCCAGCAGCGGGAAACGCCCGTCCTGGGGCTCGCCCCACAGAGAGTTCGGCCCGGCGGTCTGGGACAGCGCGTCGATCGCGAGCCTCGCGAGCGGCGTGTCCCGATCGTCCAACGCCCGGCGCAGCACCAGCTGGTCGATGTCCGGGCCCGCCGCGACACCGAAGTACGCCGCACCGCGCCGGTCCGCGGGGTACACCGGGTTGTCGTAATCCGCGGGGCTGTCCAGCTCCCGGCTGTAGTTGGAAGCCACCCAGAGAGCCAGCGTCTCTCGATCGTCGGGCTCGAGCATCAGCGAACGCTCGCCCATTCGCATCGACATCGCCTCGTGGAACACCGGTGTACGGATCGGGGTCATCACCAGCCCCAGCCCCGGGTCGAAGCTCCAGAGCAGCTGGAAGTCCTCGCCGGCAAAGCTGGTCAACTCGCCCGGCTCGTTGTAGTACGAGTTCGCAAGCAGGCTGTAGAGACCGGCGACGCTTTCGTTGGGGTTGGCACCGAGCCTTCCGAGCGCCCGCGCGGCAGACTGGCGGACCGCTTCGACATCGGTGGACTGGTACAGATCGACGACGAACGGGACACTGGTCCGGTACGGGATCAGACCGAGCACATCGACGATCGCCTCCTGCCGGGCGGGATCGAGATCGGGCAACGCCGTCGCGAGCGGGACGATCGACTGCCGCCCGAGGTCCACGAGCACGCGCTGGACCTGTGCACGCAGGTTCGGGTCACGGTTCTGCAAGAACGCGTCCATCAGCTGAGGCAGCGCGTACTCGCCCGCGGCGATCAGACGCTCGCGACCGATCTGGCGGGCGCGGAGCCCGCCGGAGAGGAGTTCGATGTTCCGGGCGATCTCTTCGGCGTTGCGGACGCGAGCGAGCTTGCCCTCTCGGTACATGCGATCGAGTGCTGCGGCGACCGGCTCGATGACCGGTACCCGCATCGCCGCGGCGACCGCCTCCTCGAAGCGGGCCTGCTCGCGCGAACCGTCGACGAGATCCACGAACGACTCCGGATCGATGCCCGAATCGATCAGCTGGTTGCCCACATCCGCGGCGATGTCGAAGCGGGCGACCTTCGTGAAGTGAATGAAATCCTTGAGCCAGTCGGTCTGCCGCTCGGCCTCGTCGGCTGGCTGGATCTCCGAGTGCAGCGTGGCGGACGCGGGGCCCGCTGCAGAGCCCACGGAGAGCAGGAGCCCCGCCGCCGTCAGGCGGGCGAGCGACCGGTATGGGATCTGAAGACGCAAGGGCAACTCCTGTCGGCGATTGGGGAGGCGTACGGGAGGAATCTCCCGCGAGCCATACAATACGGATGCTACCGGGCGGCAGTTGCCACCCACCCGGACTGACACCTGTTTGGTCTCAGACCGGGTTCGGGCGGGCGATCATCCCGCCGAGGGGGTCGCAACTGTATCGGACCGCGCGACGGGGTGTCAACGCGGGCCCTGCCCGACGCACCCCGGAATCTGGTAAGTCCGGGAACAAAAACTGAACTGATTATTCCGAACGGGGGGTAGACCCCCCCTCCGATTGTGCCGATGTGATGGCCTGAATCGACGCGCCATTGGGGTGCAATGGTCCACCAGATTCGTTCGAGAGGTGAGACAATGCCCGCTGAGAAAGACGTACTCACGACCGGAGAGGTCGCCAAGATCTGCAACGTGGCCCCGCGCACCGTCTCGAAGTGGTTCGATTCGGGGCAACTCAAAGGCTATCGGATCCCGGGCTCAAAGGATCGGCGGATTCCGGTCCCCGAACTCTACCGTTTCATGCGGGCGCACCAGATCCCGATGGACGGGATCGCCACCGGCACCACACGCGTGCTGATCATCGACTCCGACCAAGAGGTCGGTTCGGTGCTCCACCGGGTGCTCGGCGAGCAGACCAACTACGAGGTCAAAGCCGCATCGACGGCCTTCGCCGCGGGCCTGGAGTGCGAGCGGTTCCGCCCGCACGTCGTCCTCATCGATGTCCACATCGGCGAGACCGATCCACGCACGATCGCCGACCTCATCCACTCTTCGGACTCGATGCAGATGGCCAAGCTGATCGCGATGTCCGGAAAACTGACCGACGGCCAGTCCCAGGGGCTCCGCGCCGCGGGGTACGAATCCTTCCTCCGCAAGCCTTTCCAGGTTCGAGAGGTTGTCGAAGCCATCGAGCACGCCACGAATCTCGCGGCCTGACCGCAACCACCAGGCCACGCATCGAACGCCCGCAACGACGGGCGTTTCTTTGTGCACACGCCCCGCGAGGCCCGGCGCTTCCTATGGTTTCCTCGCAGGAACAAACGCCATCCCGGGAGCCAGCCATGAGCGACCAACTGATCTCCAATCATGATCTCCAGCCCGTCCGCCAGGGCGAACTGCTCCAGCCATGCGTGCTCGCGGCGATCAACCTCTCGCTGAACCTCAAACAGATCCACTGGAACCTCCGAGGCGCCAAGTTCCAGACCGTCCACGAGTTTCTCGATCTCGTGATCGACCAGGCACGGATGACATCCGACGAACTCGCCGAACGCATGGTGACCGTCGGCGTGCCGGCGATGGGTCGCAGCAGCCAGGTCGATGCGGCCGGGCTGCCGCAGGTCCCCGATGAGTTCGTCACCGATATCGAGGCGCTGGAACTCGCCAGCAGTCTCTTGGATGGAACCATCGGGATCATGCGTGACGCGAGGGCGGCGATCGGGGACATCGACGCGGTGACCGAGGACCTCGTGATCGGATCGATCCAGGTCTTTGAGAAGCAGTTGTGGATGCTGCGCTCCCACCTGCTCTGACACACCCAAGCGCAAGATCGAACAGCGCCCACCCGGAACCGACCCGGAGTTAGGCCGGCGTTGGTCCGGCGTTGGTCCGGCGTTGGTCCGGCGTTGTTGCCGGTCCTTTGGGAGCGGTGGTTCAATAGGCTTCGGACATTGCCGCCGCGAGCACATCGCACGCCGCTTGCAGATCCTTCTTGTCGATCATCTCGGTTACGGTGTGGATGTAGCGTGTGCCGACCGTCACGCCGAGGGCCTTGGCACCGGCCGCGGCCTGCTGGGCGGCAGCGCCGTCCTGGCCGCCCGCCCCAAGGATTGTCCGCTGATAGGGGATGCGCTTCTTCTTGGCGAGTTTCTCGATCCGTGTGGTCAGGTCATAGTCCGAGATGAAGCTGCCGTCCTTGATATGAAGCCCGAAACCCTTGCCCTGCGTGGTGACCGACTCGTTGGCGGGCACGCCCGGGGTGTCGCACGCGAGCGTCACATCGATCCCGAACCCGACATCGGGGCGGACCGCGAACGACGCGGTCTTTGCGCCACGCAGCCCGACCTCTTCCTGCGTGGTAAACGCGACGACGATCTCCGACTTGTGGGCCGCGCCCGATGCGTGGAGGGCCCGGACCGATTCGATGCCCAGCCAGCAGGCCACACGGTTATCGAGCGCCTTGGAAACGATCTTACTCCCCACTTCGATGAGGGGCTCGTCCATCACGATGAAGTCCCCGACGCGGAACTTGCTGTTCACCTGCGCGGGCGTCATCCCGACATCGACAAAGAACTCCTTGACCTCGGGGACCTTCTTTCGGTCCTCCGGGCTCGAGATGTGCACGGGCCGACCCCCGGGGTTCATCACGCCCTTGAAATCGCCCCCCTCTGCGCAAACGAGGACACGGCGCGAGAACAGATTCCGCGGGTCGAAGCCCCCGGCGGGGTTGATCCACAGGAATCCTTTCTCGTCGATGCTCGAGACATAAAACCCGATCTCGTCCATGTGGCAGAGCTGCATCACCACCTTCGGGGTGCTCTTGGAAGCCGAGGCCTTCCTCCCCTTGGCCCCTCTCGGGGACCGGCGGCAGATCAGGTTCCCCAAGGCATCGGTCTCCACCGAATCGAAGAGCCCGTCTACCTCCGTCTCGATGAGGGCGCGGACGCGTTCTTCGCGCCCGGGCACGCCAGGGGTCTCACAGAGTCGCTTGAGCAGATCGATGTTCACGGGAGTCTCCGGGAGGAATCGGGATGCCGATGCCGCGGTCCTGTCCGGAACCGGCATGGGATCGGATCGTAGGTCGCGCTTCCCGACGCTCGTCGGGTGGTCCGGGCACAACGCCACGAGATAACCTTCGCCCGATGAACCAATCACCCATGCACGCGGAGTTCGCCGCCCGAGACGCCCTGATGATCCCCTACGGATCGGGCGATTCGGCGGTCGATGTCGTCGGCGCCTTCGAAGAGGTCGGGATCGAGTACGCGGCGATCCGCAAGGGCTGCGTTCTCTTCGATATGCCCCATGCCGGCACCGTCGAGGTTCGTGGCGCCGAGGCGCTCGATTTCCTCAACAACATGGTCACGCAACGGGTCGACGATCTGGCGGACGGCCGCAACAGGCGATCGTTCTGGCTGAACCGGAAGGGGAGGATCGACGCGGACATGCGCATCACCGCGATCGACGGGCGTGTGCTCCTGGCCCTCGATCGCCACATCGCCGATGCTACGGCCGAGGCGTTGAACGCGTATCTGTTCAGCGAGGACGCCGAGATCAGCGATGTGTCCGACGCGTATCACCGGATGGCACTCCACGGCGTGGGCGCACTGGGTGCGTTGGCACGAGCCTCCGGGCAGCCCGGGCCCGACATCGGCATCGGCCAGAGCCGCGCCGTTCAGATCGCCGGCGCGCAGGTCTTCGTGGATCGCGAAGACCTCACCGGGGACCCGGGCCTTGAACTCTGCGTGCCGCGAGGAGACGCGGAGCGGGTGTACAGCGCGCTGCTCGGCACGGGAGAAGACCGCCCGGGCGTCAAGCCCGCTGGCTGGTTCGCGATCAACACCGCACGCATCGAGGCCGGGCGCCCCATCTTCAACACCGACTTCGGCACCGACAACCTGCCGATGGAGTCGGGCGTCATCGAGAGCCGGGTCGACTTCAAAAAGGGCTGCTATCTCGGCCAAGAGGTCGTCGCCAGGATGGACGCACGCAAGGTCCGCAAACGCGGGCTAGCCTCGGTCCGCATCAACCCGGACGGGTCCGGCCAGGCCCCCCTTCCCAGCCAGGGCGAGCGCGTTCTCGAGAGCGACGGCCCGGACGCGGGCGTGATCGGATCGGTCACCAGTTCCACGATCGCGCCGATGGCGTCCGGGGCGAGCGTCGCGTTCGCGATGCTGCGCGACAAAGAGACCAAGCCCGGGACCGAGATCGTGATCGCGGCCGAGGGCAAACGCGCCGTCGGGGTTGTCCAGGACGGGCTCGCGTTCTGGTCACGCAACGCCTGAACACCCCGCTACGGCTCGACGAATCGGCGGTAGTGCAACTCGATGTCATCGGCCAAGGGCTTGGCGCGGACAAGACGGAACCTGCCCGCGTCAGCCAGGCGCGGGGCGTCCCTTCCCACCGCGGCCGCGAGCGCCTCGGAGTCGCCGAGCACCGACGGCGCGAGGTGTACGAAAGCCTCGTCGATGAGATCCCGCTCGATCAACGAACCGAGGATCCGGGGCCCGGCTTCGACCATGACCAGGCAGGCATCGAGTTCATCCCCGAGCGCGAGCACGGCACGCTCGATGTCGACCCCGTCGCCCGACCCCGGAACGACAATCTGGCGGACGCACTCGGGCAGATCGTTGCGGCGTCCGGTCGTCACCAGCACGGTCGGCGTCTCGTGCGCGGTCGCGTACAGGCCCGCCCGCGGCGATGTCCGTGCACCGGACTCGACCACCACCCTCGCGGCGAGGCGTCGGACCCGGCGCACATCGCGGGCGGTCAGCGACGGGTCGTCGGCGATGACCGTGCCGGCGCCGACGAGCACCGCGTCGGCCCTCGACCGCAGCCGATGCACGCGTCGACGCATCAGCGGGCCGGTGATCCACTGGCTCTCACCCGTCCGCGTCGCGATGCGCCCGTCCAGCGTCTGGGCCCACTTGGCGAAGACCCAGGGCTTCCCTGTCCTGACCCGATGGACGAACGGATCGGAGAGATGGGTCGCGAGCGGGGACGCCAGCGAAAGCTCGGCGCGGATGCCGGCCTTTCGTAGCACGGCCGCCCCCCCGCCGGACGCACGCCCGGGGTCGGTTCTGGCGAACACGACCCGGGCGACACCCGATTCGATGAGGGCGTCGGTGCACGGGGGCTGCTTGCCGTGATGGCAGCAGGGCTCGAGCGTGCAATAGACCGTCGCGCCGCGTGGATCGTGCCCCCGCCTTCGGCAGTCGCCCAGCGCCTCCCGCTCCGCGTGGGCCGACCCGAATCGGCGGTGATGCCCGGCTCCGAGCAGCTGCCCGTCACGTTCGATGACGCAGCCGACCGCCGGGTTCGGCTCCACATCCCCGAGCGCGCGGATCGCCAGCCGGGCCGCCCGCGCGAGCGCCCGGGCCGCCCGTGCACCCGACGGGTGCGGAACCTCTTCGGTCTGTCCGCCTCGCTCGCTCATGCCTTTCTGATCATCGCCTCTCTGTCGGCGGCGGTCAGCAACGGGCCCGCGTCACGCAGCCATCGCCGGGCGTCCTGCACATAGCCCGCAGTGGGTTTGAGTTCGGGGATCCTCTCGGACCAGTGCCGATTGAACCGCACCATGAACAGCTCACGCGTCAGCTTGGCAGCCATCGAGGCCAGAGCGACCGGGAGGTGCGCATCCTCCGCCTCGGAGTGGAGGATCACCCGGTGCCGTCCGTCCACCGCGTACCTGCTTGCCCGTTGGGATTCCTCCAGGGGCTCCACACGATCGAAGCACCGGGCCAGCAGATCGCCGTACATCGTCCGCGCGCCCTGCCGATCCGCGACGACACGGAGCTCGTCCGCGCTGCCGGTGTGACGCCTGACCCGCCCGAGTTGCTCGCCCAGCGCGTGCTCGATCACGCGGGATTTCGATCGCACCCGTGACAGCATCCCGTTGTACTCGGTCTCATCGAAGACCCGGACGGACATGCCGAGCAGCCTGACTCCCGACCGTCGCATCGCGCCCTGTAGCTGGGCCGCGTCGATCCGCACCGTGCCCGCGTCGTTGCCCAGGGGGAGCGCCGTCTGCGTGGACGCGTACCAGGCATGCGTCGGCTCCGGGACGCCGAGCGATGCGAACAGCTCCGAATCCGTCGCGACTAGGTGGTGGGCGTCGCGCCCGGCGGCGAGCACGCCGAGCACCCCTCGTTCGAGGTGGACCAGCGGATGCCTGGTCTTGGACTGGTTGGAGAGCTTGAGCCGCTTCGAGTCGGCGATGGGCACGCCTCCGCCCGCCCTGGCACCAGCCGGTGAGCGTGCGACGGCCGGCGCGAGACGGTCCCAGAGGTCCGGTGCCGGATCCCCTGGTGCCCAGTCCTCCACGCCGAACACAGCCATGCCAACGCACAGCGGCCCCAGCATGGGCCCGTATCCAGCCTCGTCGATACCCGCATAGATCAGCACGGAGTTCCTCGATTCGCTCCCGATCCGAGATCGCCAGCATTTTAGCGGACCGCGGGTGGGGCTGTGCTAGCACGACGCGTGAAGAGAAGCCGACCCGAGCGTTCTTGGGTCCACTGGGGTATTCCACGGCCCGATCGGATGACTGTGGCCCGCGCTCGCGGGTCCGGGATATGGACCAACACACGAGGAACGCACCGATGAACCATCGCTCAGTTACCGCACTCGGGCTCACCCGACGGGTGTCACCCCTTGCCATCATGCTTGCCGCCGGGCTCGGCGGGTGCGCCGGCAACGCCCCCACCACGAACGCAAAGAACTTCACCCCCGAGGGCCGGGCCTCGATGGCGACCGCATCGATCGACCCCGAGTACATCGAGGGCAGCTTTAACGCCGGGACGTTCATCGAGACCGGCGAGGAACTCAACCTCGAACAGCAGTGGGTTTCCGAGGCGCGCATCGGCACGGCCGAGCTCGAGGCGCAGCGGGCAGCGGCCCAGGCCGGTGAAGTCCACGCGTTCGCCAACTATGACCAGGCGATGGCCGCCCAGGACGCGACCATCGAGCACGCGTTCGTCGCACGCGACACGGGCTACGCCGACGCCGAGCTTCTCCGGGCGACCCACGACGCCCGGCTCGCCCAGATGGACCGCGACATCGCCGCACGCGGCGTGCAGGCCGAGTCGGAGTTCAACCGGCAGGAGTCATTCCTGAGCGCCTCGGTCAAGGAGTGGCAGGCCGAAGTCGAGCGCATGCGCTCGCAGGCCGAGAACGGCTGGCAGGAGTCGCTGGCCGAGCACGAGCGGATGCTCGCCACCCGTGACGCGGTGCAGGAACGCGGCCAAGCGGAGATCGACCAGATGCTCCGCGCGACCGATCTGACCGAGGCCCGCGCGGTCGAAAAAGTCCAGGCGTTGCGCACCGAAGCCCAGAGCGTCGCCCAGTCCACCGAAGCAGAAGTCCAGCGTCTCAACCAGCGGATCCAGACCACGCAAGCGGAAACCGATGCGCGAGTGGCCGAGCTGACCCAGCGTGCCCACTCGCTCGACGACGAACTGGCCAGCCGCATCGCCGAGCTGAACGCCGAGGCCGATCTGCTCGCGACCGCCGACGCCGACCATGTCTACAAGATGGCGGTCGAGTCCGCCCAGGTCGACTACGAGACCAACCTGGCCGACGCCGAGAATCTGCGCCTGGCCGCCGATGAGCTGTCCCAGCAGAACGCCGCGAGGATCGCGACGCTGTCGTCGGACGCCGACGCGCGGTTCTCGAGCGCGCAGACCTCGTACGAAGAGGCGCAGCGCGCGATCCAGGGCCAGTACTCGAAGCTGATGGCCGAGGTGAACCGCCAGCTCGCCGAAGCCGACGAGGTCGAGAACATCGCCCGCAGCGCGTTCATCAAGGCCGAGTCCGACGCACGCGCCGCGGCCCTCCGCGAGCAGGCCAAGCACACCGAGGCTGTCGCCGAGGCCGAGTTCGAGAAGATCGAGGCCGAAGCGTTCGCGCAAGCCCGCAAGCTCCAGGCGAGGTTCGCCAAGGAGTTCGCCAAGCAGACCCGCCGGGGCGCGTTCTCGATCGCCACCAACACGCAGCCCAGCAAGAACCCGACCCCTTCGGATGAGCCGACCCCGGCGTTCACGCAGGGCAGCGAACGCCCGGCCAAGGTGCTCCCCGAGCACGTCGCCGCGTTCAAGACCTCGCTCGCCAAGGCGACCGAGCTCCGCCAGCGTTCGGAGGCCGGAAGGCTCGAAGCGCACGCGATGCGCGACTCGGAGATGGGCCGCTTCAACGACTGGTGGAACCGCAAGCAGGCCGAGCACCGCAACGCGGCCGCCTCGATCGAGGCGTTCGGCCAGACCGCCAACGCCGAGGTCTCCGGCATGCTCACCCGCGCCAACGCCCTGATCGCCAAGGCCGAGACCGAGCGCAGCCGTGCTCTTGTCGAAGCCGATGCGGCACGCAACGAGGTGTACGCCCGCATCGCCACGCTGCGGGGCAACTCCGAGACGCTCGACAAGAAGAAGGGCGCCCAGGTCCGCCAGCTGCTCGCCCAGGCCGATTCGACCCGGATGACCGGCACCAGCCAGATCGCCTCGCTCAACGTCCAGCGTGACGCCGCGGCGCGGCGTGGCAAGGCCAAGAGCCGCCAGCTGCTCGCGGAAGCCGGCAGCCTCGAGAGCTCGCAGCGTGCGGTGGTCTCCCAGATGAACGAGGACATCGACGCCGCCCGCCAGATCCTCTCGGCGGAGCTCAGCCGACTGGAGCAGGGCGCCTCGACGTTCATCGCGGTGGCGGAAGCCAACTACGACGAGGCCCGGGCGCTCGCAGACGCGTTCGAGCGGATCGCCGTCGCGAACGCCGGCGAGCTGACCGCGCGTCACCTCGCCAGCCGCAAGCAGGCCGAAGCCAACATCGGCTACATGCGTCAGCTCGCGAAGGCGAACGAACTGGTGCGTGACGCCGAGGTCGCCCGCCGGATCGCCGCCGCCGACGAGCAGCTCGGCTTCCGCAAGGCCGAGGATATCGCCGCACGCGGCGCCATCGAGGCCGAGCAGCAGGTCGCGCTCGCGTCGGTCAACCGCGAGATGACCGTCGCGGAGGCTGGCGAGTCGGCGGTGTTCGCCCAGTTCGAGAGCCGGGTCGCGCAGACCATGTCCGAGCGGAACCGCTCCTACGCGGATCTGTTCCGTCAGGGCGAGCAGCAGCGCGTGCGTTCGGAGATCGCCGCCGCCGAAGCCGCGGGCTACGCGGACCTCTCGCTCGCCGCGCTCGAGCGCCTGAACGCCACGTCGAGTTCGTTCCAGAAGGCCGCCCAGCGCAACTGGGACAGCCGCCTGGCGATGCCCGACGCGCTGCCGACCCCCTTCGGGACCGAGGAGCTGTTCAACTCGACCAGCCCCAACTTCATCGTTCCCCAGTTCGTGACGGTGCCGACCGACACCGAGTGATCG
Organism: Phycisphaerales bacterium UBA6054; assembly: GCA_002429045.1. Classification (GTDB taxonomy): domain Bacteria; phylum Planctomycetota; class Phycisphaerae; order Phycisphaerales; family UBA1924; genus UBA6054. Next base: position 16,102 of record DIYM01000100.1, on the reverse strand, counting down.
CCCTCTGTGTGTGTTCCATACGAGCCGCCCGGGCCATCACCCGGGCGGTTTTCTTGTCTGTGCCCAGGCCGGTCTCCGACCAAAGACAAAGCCCCGGGCTGGACACCCGGGGCTTGCTCCTGACGGATCAGAATGCGGATGAGAGGGATCGAACCTCCACGGGATTTTACTCCCACTAGGACCTGAACCTAGCGCGTCTGCCAATTCCGCCACATCCGCGGCAGGAGCAATGATTGCCCCCGAATGCCTGCCGGGCAACCGGGCGTGGACAGAACACAAGGCCCTTGCGATCGAACCACTGGTCAGACCCCGGCTTCCTCGAGCATTTCCTCCTCGGACTCCCCGGCTTGCTCGGCCGCCTGGGCCAGGTCGGCCTTCGTCGGCATGCGTTTGACAAGGATCGCCTGACGGATCTCGGCGAACAGCTCGGGGTTCTCGCCCAGGAACTCCTTGGCCCGTTCACGCCCCTGCCCGAGACGGACCTCGCCGTACGAGTACCAGGAACCGGACTTCTGGCAGATCTTGTCCTCGACGGCCATGTCGATCAGATCGCCGGTCGAGCTGATGCCCTCGTTGAACATGATGTCAAACTCGGCCTGGCGGAAGGGCGGGGCGACCTTGTTCTTGACCACGCGGGCCCGGACGCGGTTGCCTACGGCGATGTCGGCGTCCTTGATCGAGCCGGTGCGTCGGATGTCGATGCGGACAGAGGAATAGAACTTGAGGGCCCGCCCGCCGGGTGTGGTCTCGGGGCTGCCGAACATCACGCCGATCTTCTCACGGATCTGGTTGATGAAGATCACGGTGCAGTTCGAGCGAGCGATCACGCCGGTCAGCTTCCGCATCGCCTGGGACATCAGGCGGGCCTGGAGCCCCACCACGGTATCGCCCATATCGCCTTCGATTTCGGCACGCGGGATCAGGGCGGCGACCGAGTCCACCACGATCACATCGACCGCGTTGGAGCGGACGAGCAACTCGCAGATCTCGAGCGCCTGCTCGCCGGTATCGGGCTGGGAGACGAGCATGTCGTCGATATTGACGCCGATCTTGCGGGCCCAGGAAGGATCCAGGGCGTGCTCCGCGTCGATGAAGGCGGCGACGCCGCCGTTCTTCTGAGCGTTCGCAACCACCGTCAACGCCAGCGTGGTCTTGCCCGACGATTCCGGGCCGAAGATCTCCACGATCCGTCCTCGGGGAATGCCCTTGCCCCCCAGCGCCAGATCGAGACTGAGGGCCCCGGTCGAGGTGCCCGGAATGTTCAGATAGGCCTCTTCGTCGAGGCGCATGATCGAGCCTTTGCCGAAGGCTTTGTCGATCTGTGCGAGGGCCCGGTCGAGCGCCTGGGCCTTGTTCTTATCGGCGGGTGCGAGCTTGGCTTCGACTTCGGAGGCGGACTTCTTGGGCATGTGCGCACGTCGACCCCGGTTGGGATCGCCTTTCTGTTTGCCGTGCGGAGCCTCGGGCGGTGTTGGAACGGGGCCGGACGCGCCTTGATGGGCAGGGCATCCGGATTCGATCCTCAGCCGTGCGGGCGCACGGGGAGCGACGCGTGGCGGTGCCCGGCGGGGTCCTTCCCGACGGGTCATCGGCCGGGGGCGGCGTCGCACGCGGGCCCGGCGAACGCACCTTACCAGGCCCCGAACGGGCTGTCAATGTCTGAATCCTGTTCGGTGGCGATAATTGTCCAAAAATCGCCTGAAGCGGTCCGGAGCCGTCAATCCGTCAGCGACCGCTCGTAGAAGCCATCGAGATCCCGCTTGAGTTTCTGCAGCTCTGGCATGCTCGCGTACATCATGTGGCCAGCCGCGTACTCGTGGATCTCGATGTTGCCCCGCAGCTCGGGGCGCACCATCAGGTGGTTCATCGTGTACTCGGTCGCGTAGTACGGCGTGGCCAGGTCGTGGTAGCCGCTGGCGACGAACACCCGCATGAACGGCAGCTGCTGCATCGTGCTGCGGAGCCGCTCGGCGACGTTGGTGTACCGGTTCTCTCCGGCACCCTTGAACGACCAGGGCCAGACGTTGGTCAGGATCTCGTACCGCAGGTCGCTCTCGTACCCGAGCTGTTCGCGCAGGTACGCGTTCATCGATTCGGTGTAGATGCTGCGGATCGCGGTGTAACTCGGGTCGAACTCGTAGGTGTCACCGCCGTCGTCGCGGTCCTGGGCGGTGAAGCGTGCGTCGAGGCGCCCAACCGTCAGCCCGCGATCACGCAGCAGCTCCTTGGGGAACCGCGGCATGTCCGGGCGGAGGTTCACGCGGAGCACGTACTCCTTCGAGAGCCCGGTGTACGCCGCCACGCGATCGGCGATCCGCTCGCGTTCGGCATCGCTCAGCGTCGAGCCTTGCATGAGCGCGAGCGTGTAGTCGTTGATCGCGAACCGCTCGGCTTCATCGAGCAAACCGGCCAGGTCGCGCTGCTGGAGCTCCGGGCGCAGCGCCCCGTGGAAGTGGGCGACCGCGGTGAACGTCGGGAGGAACAGGATGTGCGGCAGATCGTTGCCCACATCGAACCGGATCGTCTGGAAGTTCAGCACGGCGGAGATCAGGATCACCCCGTTCGTCGCGATCCCGTGCGTGTTCTGCAACTCACGCACCAACCCCGCGGCCCGGGTGGTTCCGTAGCTCTCGCCCGCCACAAACCTGGGGGAAGCCCAGCGGCTTTCGCGCCCGATGAACATCCGGATGAACTCCGCGACCGACGCGATGTCCTCGTTCAGCCCGTGGTAGTCCTTGGGGCTTGTGTCACCCTCGGCCCGCGAGTAGCCCGTCGACACCGGGTCGATGAACACGAAATCGGACTTGTCCAGCAGCGAGTGCTCGTTCGGCACGACCCGATGCGGCGGCGGCCCGGGATTGCCGAAATCGTCCGCGTGGTCCACACGCTGCGGTCCGAACACGCCGAGGTGCAGCCAGACCGAACTGGAACCGGGCCCGCCGTTGAAGGAGAACGTCAGCGGACGCTCCGCCGCGTCGGGGAACACCGGGTCATCGCCCGGCTCGACCGGGCCGATCGTCTTGCGGTACGAGATGTAGAAGATCCGTGCGCCCGGTTCGTTGTCCTTGCCCTTGGGCAAGACCAGCGTGCCGGCGGTCGCCTGATAGTGGATCCGCTCGCCGTTGATCGAGACCGAGTGGTACGTGACCGCGGGCTCGTCCGGGTGGGCGACGAACCCGGGCGATTCGGGCGCATCCTCGTCCTGTGCGATCGCGGGCGATGCGAACGCGGCAAGGAGCGCGAGGAGCAGGGCGAGCGGGGTGTTCAGGATCGCGTGCATGACGGAGCATACCGCGCCCGGAACCCGCGGTTTACGGGGCGAGCGAGATATCGCCCGCGGCCACGCGGATCGCCGGCAGGCCCGCGATCTCGATCAACTCGCCCTCGATACGCACCGGCTCGGCGACCAAAGCGAGCAGGTCTTCGGGGAGGGCCGCCACCCCGTCAACGATCAGCAGCCGGAACTCCGGGCCATCCGGTGTCCGCGCGACAAACATCGGGGGCAGCCCGCCGCGGATGCACAGCGTGGCGCAGGCCTTGTGGGTGAGCCCGTCGCCCGGTTTCATGGCGCCGAGGTAGCACTTGCCATCGACAATCTCCCCCTCGAGTGGCCCGCTCGCACCCAGCCGCGTCATCGGGGGAACCGCGGACGCGTGGGCGGTCGTCTTCGCCGAAATGGCGTACGGCTCGGGGGACAGCTCGATGATCCGCCGCCCGTCACGCTCGATCCGGAAACCCGTGATGTCCACGTTGGTGCCCGTGTGGCCCGAGACCCGATCGTGCGCTCCCCTCTTGCCCATCTCGACCACCATCATCGCGGGCGATCCATCGTCGGGGATGAGGATCGGGTACGGCTCGGTGATCAGCATACCCGTCCAGGTCTGCTCTTCGAACGACCATACCGCCCCGCCCGGATCACGCATTCGCGTCGCGATCAAGACGGACAACCCGAGTATCCACACCGCCATCACGAAGACCAGGACGCGAACAACGCGAAGGTGCGCCGGGGGCGTGGGCAGATAACCCACGTAGAAATCGTCACGGTCATCAGGCATCACCGGCCCCCACGCTCTTGATGGATGCGCCGTCCGTCGACGTCCCGGGGGCGTTCGGCTCGGGGTTGAGCAGCACACGACCGCCCTCGACGCGGAGCTCGTACGTCTCGATCTTCTCGGTGTACGGCGGCGGCGACCGCCCGTCCTTCGCGTCGTACTGGTAGCCGTGCCAGGGGCAGGTGACGCAGCCGTCGACGATCTTGCCCTCGCCCAGCGGGCCGCCCTGGTGGGCGCACACGCTGCTCACCGCGTGGAGTTGGTCGCCGTCGCGGTACACCGCGATCCGCTCGCTGCCCTTGACGCACACCACACGGGCCCGCGCCTCGGGGATGTCCGCGCAGGTGCCCAGATCGATCCAGTCACCCGGGTTTTCGCCCGCCGCGTCTGTTCGGGACTCTCTGAATCCCGCCACAAGATGCAACGCCACCAGCCCGGTGATCCCAACGGCCAACAAGACGATGTACACCGGGTGCTTCTCGGATGCGATCGCGCCGAACGCGATGTGCGCGACGAGCGCCCCGTACGCGACATACACGAGCATGTGGATCGTCTTCCAAACGCCGGGGCCGAGATTGGCGAGCCAGAAGTCGTGGCTTGTGGCCGCCATCACGAACAGGATCACCAGCGCGATGAATCCGTAGAACTCGAACGGGGGGCGGACGCCGGGCCCGGCGAGCACCGCCATGATCGGGTCCTCGACCCCGAACCCGCCGTAGAAACCGATCGCGATGAACGCGTGCAGAAAGGCGACGACGAAGCAGGTCACCCCGAGGTGACGCCGGTTGTAGAGCAGCGGCGCGAGCTCCGGGAACAGGCGCGCCGCCGGCCCGATCGCGAGGATCACGTGAAGGAGGATCGCGGCCGCCGTGCCCAAGGCCCGCATCACCAGCACCGGCGGCGAGATCGGATCCCCCACCGACGTGACGGTCAGCCCGATGCCCACGAACCCCGCGATGTACGCGAGCAGGATCGCGAGCAGCACCGCGTCGTAGACACGCTTGTGCTTGTTCCATTGGACCCATCGGTAGGCGTTCGTCATGGCGTCACCCCACGGCCCGCGTCCGAGTCCGCCGGCCCGGCCGGGACCGGCACCGTGTCCGATCGCACCGACACCCCAAACCACAGCATCAGGCCCGACGTCACCCCGACCAGCAGCCAGATCCAGGGATGGAGTTTGCGTTGCACTCGTTTCATCGGTCGCCACCCCGCCCGAGCGTCCATCGCCAAAGCGCGATCGGCCAGACCGCGACCGCACCTGGAAGGAGCAGCAGCCGCACCGACTTGCCCGAACTGGCCAGCGCGGGGTCGGATCTGGGGGCGATCAACAGCAACGAGACCGGGGCGAGCAAAAGCCCCACTCCGAAGTAGCCGCCGACGAGCAGAACAATGGTCTCAGTCAATACCAAACCGATGCCCTCTGAGCTGAAGACTCGACCCCAGCTTACCGCGCCGCAGCATGCGTTACCGAATCGGACGCACGCGGAGCCAACAAGGGCTCCGCGTGCCTCAATATTCCGTGGGTGCGATCGGCCTGGGACGTCGCCATCAACGCCGACGACGGGCCACGACCCCCGCAGCCAGCACGAACAACGCAGCCGGGCCCGGGGACGGCGCGACATTGAAGTCGTAAGCCAAGGAGCCGATCGACCCCGTGGTGCTCAGGCGGTACGAACCGGATTCGAGCACGCCGGCGACATCGCCGGTGGGCGGGCCGAAGGAACCCCAGGCAAAGATCAAGTTGTCATCCGCATCAAAGAGCGCCCCGTCTGCCCCGCCGAAGTCCACGCTCCCGCCTGCGCTGCCTGAGAACGTGAAGTCCGAGGTGCGATCTACGGAGAAAAACACATCAACCGAAAAAGTCGCGGTCGAGGCGGGGAAATAGCCATCGAATCCAACGCGGGATCTCTGGGAACTCAGCAGGGCAAGTTCCCCCCCGGCGCTGAGCGAGCCGCTCATCTCGATCTCAACGCTCGCGTCGCGACCCAGAAATGGTCTGCCCGGCTCACTGAAGTCCCCCCCGATGGCGGTCATGTCGAAGGGGAGCAACTCGGTGCCCCCCTCGATCAGGAACGATTCATCCCCGATGACCGTGTAGCTCGAGTCGTCGTTCGGATCTCCCAAGCCGTCGTAGATCCGGGTGACCGCCAGATCGCCGCGGAACGAGAACGAAACGTCCGAGACCTGGGCCCGGGCAGACCCAGCGGCGGCGGCGATCATGAGCGAGAAGATGGGGAGTTTCATGGCAGTCTCCTGTGCGCGTCGGCCCGAGGCGGATCGCCGTCCGGGGGGGTGTTCTGTCCCCGCACGCACGGCTCAGTTTGCTGCCAGATACCGGACCTGGCCACCTATCCCGGGATTTGGTGCGAGCCCCCTGGCCCGAGCCCGATGGCGGCTCCGCGTCGTCACCCCGGCTTGCCGCGGGCTGGCCGGGGGTCTACCGTTGGGGCCCGACCCCGCCCGCTGACCGGGCCGGGTCGTCCATTCTCGGAGCGAGCCATGAAGAAGGACACCCATCCCACGTACTACCCCTCTTGCAAGGTGTACCACAACGGCGAGGTCGTGATGACCGTCGGCGCCACGGTTCCCGAGATCAAGGTGGAAGTCTGGTCGGGCTCGCACCCGTTCTTCACGGGCAAGAGCACCTTCGTGGATGCCGCCGGACGCGTCGAGAAGTTCCAGAAGAAGTTCTCCGGCAACTATTTCCAGAACAAGAAGGCCAAAAAGTAAGCAACGCCTTACCTCACGCCCTCGTGCCGATTCCCGGACCCGCCCGGCCGCTGCCGGGCGGGTTTTTCGATGCGCAGAGAGCGATTTGCCCCAATTTGCGTTTCGGCGGTTGCAACGGATCAGACACCGGCAAAACTGCGTACAGAGGAGTGAAGCACCGTCGGTCGGCGTCTGTACGAGCCGGCTCGGCAACTG
>DIYM01000100.1:0-9062 GCA_002429045.1 Phycisphaerales bacterium UBA6054 | reverse complement strand
GCCGGCTCGGCAACTGCGGCGGGGTTCTCCCGCCGACGTTGAATGCTCGCGCGAAACGTCCGGCGCCCCAACCGAGGAGATCGGGGTGTGCTGTTCTGTCGTTCCGCGGCGATACCGCTATCAGAGATCGTAGCAACGAGGAAGCCCAACCATGAACACCGCCCCGATGACGACCACCGCCCCGCTCGCACTGGCCCTTCTGTGCCTATCGGGCGCGGCGAGCGCTTCCACCGTGGGCACGATCGCCTGGGACAACGGCGAGCGCATCCCCGAATCGATCGCCAGCCTCCATGCCCTGGACCAGCATGACATCGCCCAGGTGCTTCTCCCCTCGCTCCCGGCCGACCAGCGCGACGCGATCCGGGCGAAGGGCGGGTTCGGCGCCGAGTACGCCCTCTGCAACAGGCTGCCGCCGCAGAGCAACGGGGGACGCCGCGGCGTCATGGGCCTGCCCGTTGAGACGCTCGACATCACAAACCCCGAGTTCCGGGCATCGATGACCAGCGGCCAACTCGCGATGCTCGACGCCATGCAGCAGTCGATCGACGATGGCTACACACTCCCCCAAGCCTGCTATGCGCCCGATGCGGATCCGCACTTTGTCGAAGCGGCCAACCAGCTCTTCCAGCAGTCGCTCCAGAACAACAACCCGCGTTTCCAGGGGAGCGACCGCTGGACATCGACCGCAACCGACGGGCCCGGCATCCTCCAGGGCGACCCGATCACCCTGACGTACTCGTACGTCCCCGACGGCACCTTCATCCCCAACATCAACATCGGGGTCGGCAGCGGAACCTCGTCCCTGTTCAACTGGCTCAACGGCATCTACGGCAGCCCCGCCACCTGGCAACCGCTGTTCGATCAGGTCTTCGACCGCTGGGAAGAACTCATCGGCGTGACCTACGTCTACGAGCCCAACGATGACGGCGTGAACACCAATCAGAACGTCGGCGTGCTCGGTGTCCGCGGGGACGTCCGCATCGGCGCGTTCAATCTCCAGAACGATTCGAGCAACGGCGGCACGCTCGCCTACAACAACTTCCCCAACGACGGAGACATGATCTTCGACCGGGACAGCTTCTTCAACAACACCTCGGCCAACTCACGCCGGCTCCGCAACGTGATCGCCCACGAGCACGGGCACGGGCTGGGCATGCTGCACGTGTGCCCGCAGAACCAGACCAAGCTGATGGAGCCCTTCGCGAGCACCGCCTTCGACGGGCCGCAGCTCGACGATATCCTCGGAGGGCAGCGCCGCTACGGCGACAACTTCGAGCCGCAGAGCAACGACCCGGACAACCCCCCCCACCTCGGCGACCTGGGCGTGAACGGCTTCGCGATCGTTGAGAACGTCTCGATCGATGACAACACGGACTTCGATTTCTATGGATTCACACTGACCGCACCGGGCGAGGTCCAGATCACCGTTTCACCCGCCGCCGCCGCATATCAGCAGGGCCCGCAGACCCAGTTCTGCAACACCGGGGCGTTCACGGACTACAACGCGATCCACGATCTCTCGGTCTTCTTGCTCGAAGGGCAGGCCCCGTTCGCGCCGGTCGGCTCGGCCAACGCGACCCCGGCGGGGGGCACCGAGTCCATCATCGTCGACGTGTTCCAACCCGGCGATTACGTCATCCAAATCAACGGGGACAGCACCAACAGCATCCAACGGTACCTGCTGACGCTCTTCATCGACTCGGTGGGCCAGTGCTCGCCCGCGGATGTCGCCGCCCCGTTCGGCACCCTCAACTTCTTCGACATCTCCGCGTTCATCGCGTCGTTCAACGACGGTTCCGCTTCCGCGGACATCGCCGCCCCGTTCGGGACGCTGAACTTCTTCGACATCTCGGCCTACATCGGGCTGTTCAACGCCGGCTGCCCGTAACACGCAACTCGCGCCCGCACGCTGTCGAAAACACCGGACCATCTGGTCCGGTGTTTTCGCGCACCCGACCGACGGGAGAGCACTCGCGGGCCCGGATGCGGGGATACCGGGCGTACGTGATCGTGGGAACCCCCCAAACGGCCAGATCGCCACGGAATTCCGCATCAGACCAGGGGATCGGTGCGTATTCGAGGCATCATGCACGCCCAGGTGGACCTCGTTCGAGCGTTCTGGGCGTGATTCGTTCTCGGACGTTCTCTCCGGGAACGGGGTCTCACTCGCGTCACGAAAGGGCGCTCGGATGCGCCTCGGATCGGAGGCGGTGGCCGGTCTACCAACCCGCCACGCCACTTGTGGAAGCAATCACGCCGAGTGGGCGGTTGCTGTCATCAAAGAAAGGAAGCCGATGAAGGGTCGAACGACAACTGGAAGCATCGTGCTGTTCGCGATGCTGGCGGGCCAAGCCGCGGGCGCGGACGGCATCGCGATCACGAACAACGCCGACGAGCGCGTCCCCGACGCGATCGCGCACCCCGAGGTGCTGGCCCAGCACGAGATCGCGACACGCCTGATCACCCTGATGCCGGCCGAGCATCGCCGGGCGATCGTCGCCGCCGGCGGGTTCGGCACCGAAGCCATGCAGCAGTGCGGCCCCTCGGCCTGGGAAGACAAACCAGCGGACATCACCCCGCGCCAGTTCGCCGAGCAACTGATGACCCCCGAGATGGACGCACGCATCAGCGAGGGCCAGAGGGCCATGTTCTGGGCGATCGCCGATTCGCTCGAGCAGGGCATGGTCCCCCCGGCGCTCTGCTTCTCGCCCGACACCGACCGGGAGTACGCGTTCGCGGTCAACAGCCTGATCGAGTTCCCCTACCAGATCCGGTTCCAGCAGACCACCCGCTGGTCCCGCACCGCGACCGACGGGGGCGGGCTGTCCCAGGGCACGCCCACCACGCTGACGTACTCCTACATGCCCGACGGGACCTTCATCCGCAACCTCAACATCGGTCTGGGCAGCGGCAACTCGCAGCTCTTCGCCTGGCTCGACGGGATCTACGGAAACACCGCGACCTGGCAGAACCTGTTCGACCAGGTCTTCGACCGATGGGAAGAACTCATCGGCACGACCTACGTCTTCGAGCCCAACGACGACGGCTCGACCAGCAACCAGGCGGCGGGCGAACTCGGCGTCCGGGGTGACATCCGCATCGGCGCGTTCGACTTCCAGAACGACGGCAACGGCGGCGTTCTCGCGTACAACAACTTCCCCGACGATGGCGACATGATCTTTGACGCCTTCGACACCTTCTACAACAACACCGGAGGCAACTCGCTCCGCCTCCGCAACATCATCGCCCACGAGCACGGCCACGGGCTGGCGATGCTGCACGTGTGCCCCGCCAACCAGACGAAGCTGATGGAGCCGTTTATCTCGACGGCCTACGACGGCCCGCAGCTTGACGACGTCCTCAACGGGCAGCGTCACTACGGGGACAACTTCGAGCCCCAGAGCGACAACCCGTTCGACGCGCCGAGCCTCGGCGTGCTGGGCGTCCCGGACGTGGCTTCCCTGCTCCAGGTGTCGATCGACGACAACTCCGACCAGGACTACTACGAGATCACGCTGTCCGAGCGTGCCCAGATCATCATCAACGTCGCGCCCGCCGCCGACAGCTACCTGCAGGGCCCCCAGACCCAGGCCTGCAACACCGGCACCAACACGAACTACAACGCGATCCACGATCTCCGGATCGATATCTACGACGCGGCCTCCCCGACGGTCCCGCTCGCGACCGCCGACAACACCGGGCTCGGTTCGCCAGAGGACCTCGTCTTCGACGCCGAGACCGCGGGCGATTACGTCATCCGTGTCTCGGGCGGGTCGGCCAACCAGATCCAGCTCTACAACCTGGCCATCGGGACGACCGATCTCCCCTTCCTCGAGCCGCGGATCATTGCCAGCGCACCCGGCGAGTTGGACCCCGGGGTCGGCACCTCCTTCGACGTCACCATCGACCCGCGCGAGGACTCCCTGGTCGCCCAGCCCCAGCTCTTCTTCCGGTCTTCGGGCAGCGGCGCGTTCCAGTCGGTCGATCTGACGAGCGTGAGCGGCGATGACTACACCGCCGCCCTGCCCGCGTTCGACTGCGGCGATTCGCCCCAGTTCTACGTCCAGGCCACCGGCGCAACGTCTGGCCCGATCACCCTGCCCGCGGGCGGCGCATCGGCACCGTTCGAGGCGCTGGTCGGCGAGATCGCTGTCGAGTTCGCGGACAACTTCGAGACCAACCAGGGCTGGACCGTGTCGAACTCCGCGGGACTGACGGACGGGGCCTGGACCCGCGGCGTGCCCGTGGCCTGCGATCGCGGCGACCCGCCGCTTGACTTCGACGGCTCCGGCTCGGCATATCTCACCGACAACTCCACAAACGGCGGGAACTGCAACTCGGATGTCGATGACGGACAGACCACCCTCACCTCGCCTGCGGTGGATCTGTCGAGTTCGCCCGACGCCACGGTGTCCTATGCCCGGTGGTACGATAACTCCGCCGGAGACAACGCCGGCGCGGACGTCTTCACCGTCCAGATCTCCGATGACAACGGAAACTCCTGGACCAATCTCGAGGTTGTCGGCCCGAGCGGTCCCGAAGCCTCGGGCGGCTGGTTCACATCGTCCTTCGTTGTGTCCGACTTCGTCGACACCACATCGCAAGTGCGTATCCGCTTCATCGCCGAAGACACGGGCGGCGGGTCCGTCGTCGAAGCCGCGGTGGACGCGGTCGAGTTCTCCGGTCTGACATGCGACCAGCCCGGCGGCTGCTCCGCGGCCGACCTCGCCGAACCGTTCGGGGTCCTCAACTTCTTTGATATCTCGGCCTACATCGGGCTGTACAACGCCGGCGACCCCGCGGCTGATGTCGCCGCCCCGTTCGGGACGCTGAACTTCTTCGACATCTCGGCCTACATCGGGCTGTTCAACGCCGGCTGCCCGTAAACGGTCGCAGACACCCGTTCTCACCATCGAGCCGGCCCCGAGAAGGGGCCGGCTTTTTCGTGCGCGCTCGGTGGGCACAAAGTTCACGGCCAGAACTTGATCCGTATATCCGAAGAAACGAATAATGTGCGTCCGCCGGCAACCAAGGAGGCAAGGATGACCCCCGACTCGCCCGCCCAAGCCCCCGCTTCTCGCGGTTCGATCACGCAGGCCATGCGCTCGCGCGTGCTTGTTTTCGACGGGGCGATGGGCACCCAAGTGCACGATCTCGATCTGGATCTGGACGCCGATTACCTCGGCTGCGAGAACTGCACCGATGTGCTCAGCCTCTCACGCCCGGACGCGGTGGCGGCGATCCACCGCTCCTACTTCCAAGCGGGGGCGGACGCGGTCACGACCAACAGCTTCGGCGGGGCCCGGCACGTGCTCGATGAGTTCGAACTCGGAGAGCGCACGTTCGAACTGAACGAATCCGCCGCCCGGATCGCCCGCACGGAGGCCGACGCGTTCTCGACGCCCGAACACCCCCGTTTCGTGCTCGGATCGCTGGGGCCCGGGACCAAGCTCATGACGCTCGGTCAGATCGGCTGGGACGCGTTGGGCGAGGCGTACCAAGAAGCGGCCGCGGGCCTGGTCGCGGGCGGCGCCGATGCGATCCTCCTTGAAACCTGCCAGGATCTGCTGCAGGTCAAGTGCGCCGTGCGGGCGGCCCGCCGGGCGATCCAGGCCCGAACGGGCGATGCGATGTCCGTTCCCGTGCTGGTGTCCGTCACGATCGAGTTGACCGGCACCATGCTGGTCGGCAGTTCGATCGAAGCCGCGATCGAATCGCTCAGACCGCTCCCGATCGACGGCCTCGGACTGAACTGCGCCACCGGGCCGGTCGAGATGATCGAGCCGATCCGGGCGCTCGGCTCGCTCTGGGATCGCCCGATCACCGTGATGCCCAACGCCGGGCTCCCGGTGCTCCAGGACGGCCGAACGGTGTACCCCCTCCAGCCCGACGGGTTCGTGGACGCGATGCGTCGCCTGATCGATCTCGGTGTGATCAACGCCGTGGGCGGGTGCTGCGGCACCACGCCCGAACACATCCGCATGCTCGCGGAGACGGTCTCCGGGATCCCGGCACCGCCGGAGCGGCGACCCGCGGGCACGGCGGCGGCGAGCGCCTCGCTGTTCTCCGTGGTCGAGCACAGGCAGGATTCGAGCGCGTTGCTCGTCGGAGAGCGATGCAACGCCTCGGGCTCCCGACGATTCAAGCGGTTGCTCGAAGAGGAAGACTGGGACGGTGTCATCTCGCTGGCCCGCTCGCAGGTCAAGCAGGGCTCGCACCTGCTGGATGTCAACGTTGATGTCGCCGGGCGAGACAACCGCCGTGACATGCGCGAGGTCGTGTCGCGGTTGTCACGCGAGGTCGATGCCCCGCTGATGATCGATTCGACCCAGCCCGGGACGATCGAGGCCGGGCTCCAGGCCGCGGCCGGACGCTGCGTGATCAACTCGGCGAACTTCGAGGACGGCGAAGAGAAGTTCGATCAGCTCTGCGGGCTCGCGACGCGGTACGGCGCGGCGCTCGTGATCGGGACGATCGACGAGGACCCCGAAGAAGCGATGGCCCGGACCAGGCAACGCAAGCTATCGATCGCCTCACGGGCGATCGAGCGGGCCACCACGCTCCACGGGCTGCGCGTCGAAGACATCTTCATCGACCCGCTCGTCCTGCCCGTGTCCACGGGCATGGACAGCGATCGGCGCAGCGCCCTCGAGTTGATCGAGGGCACCCGCCTGATCGCGACCGAGTACCCGGGCGTGCAGATCACCTGCGGGCTCTCGAACGCCTCGTTCGGGCTCAAGCCCAGCGCCCGGGTCGTGCTCAACTCTGTGCTGATGCACGAGTTGACCGAGGCCGGGCTCACCAGCGCGATCCTGCACGCCGGCTCGATCCTGCCGTTGGCCAAGATCCCGCAAGAGCAGATCGATGCCTGCATGGCCGTCATACACGACCGTCGCGCACGATCCGTCGGCGGAACCGGGCTGCCCGACGGTGTCAGCGACGGCATGTTCGACCCGCTCAACGCGCTGATCGAGCTCTTCGCTGATGTCGAATCGGTCCGATCGGCCGGCCCCTCCTTGAGCGACCTCCCGCTCGAGGAACGCCTGCGGCATCACATCATCGAGGGCGAGAATGACCAACTCGCCGAATCGCTCGACGAGGCCCTGGCGCGGTACGCCCCGCTCGACATCGTGAACAACCACCTGCTCGAGGGCATGAAGGTCGTCGGCGATCGGTTCGCCAGCGGGCAGATGCAGTTGCCCTTCGTCCTTCGCTCGGCGGAGGCGATGAAAAAGGCGGTCGCCCATCTCGAGCCGCACATGGAGAAGCTCGAGGGTCAGTCACGCGGCTCGATCGTGCTCGCGACCGTCAAGGGCGACGTCCACGACATCGGCAAGAACCTCGTCGACATTATCCTGTCCAACAACGGCTACACCGTGCACAACATCGGCATCAAGCAGCCGATCGCCGACATCCTCTCTGCCCTGGAGGACACCAGCGCCGACGCGGTTGGCCTCTCCGGTCTTCTGGTCAAAAGCGTGCACGTGATGGAGGAGAACTTGCACGAACTGAACGCGCGTGCCATCACGGTGCCCGTGCTGCTCGGCGGGGCGGCACTGACCAGGTCCTACGCCGAGGGGCACCTGCGGGAGATCTACGACGGGCCCCTGTACTACGGGAAGGACGCGTTCGAGGGCCTGGCGATCATGGACAAGCTGGGTTCCGGCAAAGCCCGCGAGATCGATACCGAGATCGACGACCGCGTCGCCAAACGCGCCGCCGCCCGGGAGCGGGTCGCGGTGGGCGACGTCCCGACGGTCCCGTCCGAGGACAAGGCTCGGGGCGCGGGTCTTCGGTCGGATGTTTCCCGAACGCCCGGCGTGCCGACCCCGCCGTTCTGGGGCTCCGAGGTTGTCGATTCGGTGCCGCTCAAGGACGTGCTCTCGATGATCAACCCCACCGCCCTGTTCGCGGTCCAGTGGCAGATCAAACGCGGCCAGCTGTCCAGAGACGAGTACGAAGCGGTGCTGGAAGACAAGGCCCGCCCGGTGTTCCGCCGGCTGTCGATCGAGGCGGCGCAGCACGACATCCTCCGCCCCAAGCTCGTCTACGGGTACTTCCCGTGCCACAGCGAGGGCGATGACCTGGTCCTCTTCGATCCCGAAGACCACACCACCGAGACGGAGCGATTGGTCTTCCCGCGCCAGCCCGGCAACCGCCGCCTCTGTATCGCCGATTTCTTCCGCGACGCAGATGAATGCGAGCGGGCCGGCACTAAGGACGCCATCGGCATGTCGTGCGTCACGATGGGTGAGCGCATCACCGAGAAGTGCAGGGAACTGTTCGACGCGGGTGCTTACCAAGACTATCTGTACTGGCACGGGCTGGGCGTCGAGGCCGCCGAGGGGCTCGCCGAACTCTGGCACAAGCGGATGCGTCAAGAGCTGGGCATCGCAGGCAAGGACGCGGCCACTCCGAGCGGGCTGTTCAAGCAAGAGTACCAGGGATCACGCTACTCGTTCGGCTACCCGGCATGCCCCGACATGTCCGGGCATGAGGCGATCTGGCGGCTCATCGATCCGACCAGGATCGGGTGCACGCTGACCGAGAACCACCAGATCGTGCCCGAGCAGTCCACCAGCGCGATCGTGGTCCACCACCCCGAGGCCCGCTACTTCAACGCATAAACAGAACGCCGATCAGGACCACACGCGACGCGTGCGGAGCAGGATCACAAGGAACACCGGACCGCCGATGAGCGATGTGATCACGCCCACCGGCACCCGCCCGGCCGGGCCGGACGCCGCCTTGACCATCGCGTCGGAACCCACGACCAACGCCACCCCGGCGAGCGCGGACCCGACCAGGAGTGCCCGGTGCGATGGCCCCAGGATCATCCGGGCCGCGTGCGGGCAGACCAGACCCACGAAGCCCACCGGGCCGGCGATCACGATCGTGGCGGCCGTCAGGACGCCGGCACCGATCAACTGCACGCACCGGATCACTCCGATCGGCACGCCCGACGAGCGGGCCTCGTCCTCCCCCAAGCTCGCGGCGTCGAACACCCGCCCCATCCACCAGGAGACCCCGCCCACCGCCCCCACCAAGCACCACACCAACAG
>DIYM01000139.1 GCA_002429045.1 Phycisphaerales bacterium UBA6054 | reverse complement strand
GGGGAGGCGCCCGCGCCCGAGCCGGGATCGGGCGCCCACCCCTGGTGGGCGTTGGCCAACCTGGGTTTCCTGCTCGCGTTCATGGGCTGGATGCCCATCCCCATCGACTCGGCGATCTGGAACTCCATCTGGGTCCAGGAGCACGGGCGTGCGTGCGGCCAGGGCATGACGCGGCGCGAAGCGTGCCTGGACTTCCGGATCGGATACATCGGAGCCGGCGTTGTTGCCGTGCTGTTCCTATCGCTGGGCGCGCTGATGATGCACGGGCGTGTTGCCGACCTTGCCGACGGTGCGGGTTTCGTGCACCAACTGATCGGGCTGTACGGCGAGACACTGGGGGGCTGGTCGGTCCCGATCATCGCGGCGGCCGCGCTGACCACCATGTTCAGCACCACGCTGATCGTGCTCGACGCCTTCCCGCGCGCGATGCACCGCATCACCCAGGCCGCCCGCGGCGTCGGGCCGCGCCGATCGAGGCTGGGCTACTCGGCGTGGGTCCTGGCCCAGGCGGGCGTGAGCCTCCTGATTCTGTCTCTATTCTCGGCCGGCGGGATGAAGGCGATGGTCGATCTGGCCACGACGCTGTCGTTCCTGACCGCACCGCTCCTCGCGATCATCAACTACTTGGTAGTCACCCGTCACCTCCCGCCGGGCGAGCGCCCGGGGCGTGGGCTGAGATGGCTCAGCAAGGGCTCGATCGCCTTTCTTGGCGTGTTCGGCGTGTCCTACGCCCTCTGGGCCCTGGGCGGATAACCATCGGGATACCCGAACAAAATACTACTATTTTTTCGCACAAGCAGATTGATGCAGTTTTCTTGGGTATCTTGGGCGCGCCCGCGGCCGGATGGGGTAAGGTGCTTATGCGTCCAAGGTTGTGTGTCTTGGCATCACTCACGCATCAAGAGAAAGAGAGAACACGAATGAAGCAGATGATCGCCCTCGCCGGGCTCGCCATGGCGGTTTCGCCCGCTGCCGCCGACGTTTTCACCGACAGCGCTTCCTTCATGGCCAGCCTGCTCGGCCCGTCGTACACCGAAGGATTCGACTCGGTTGGCCCCGGCGTTTCGGGCCCGCTGGACTTCGATGACGGCACCTTCGCCTACACCATCGCGCCCGTCGGCGGCAACAGCGACAGCCTGTTCAACGACCCGGGTGTGATCTCGACCGACAACACGTTCGACGGGATCCAGGTCACCTTCACCAGCGGCAACGTCACCGCGGTCGGCGGCAACTTCTGGTCGACCGACATCGCCGTGCTCCCGTTCACCGCCGATGTCACGATCAACCTCAGCGACGGCCAGTCGGTGACCTTCACCTCCACCAGCAGCAGCGATTACCGCGGCTTCACCTCGGACGTCATCATCGACAGCATCGAGATCTTCGCCGACGACTCGTTCGGCAACGCCTGGTCGACGATGGACAACCTGACCGTCGGTCGGGCCATCCCCACGCCCGGCGCGATCGCGGTCCTCGGTCTCGGCGGCGTGCTCGCCGGCCGGCGCCGCCGCTGATCCTTCAGACCTTCGCCGACGTCCCGTCGGCACCAGTCACGAAAGCCGGCCGACGCATCGCGCGTCGGCCGGCTTTCTTTGTTGATCGGGATACGCCCGACTCGCCAACCCGGGCCCGTTCGGTCGGCAGCGCGGGCAAGGGCTCAACTCTTCAGCAGGCGTTCGAGATAGTGGATATCCACGCCGCCGCGCCGGAAGTCGGTGTTCTGCATCAGGCGTGCGTGCAGCGGGATGGTGGTCTTGATGGGCCCGACCTCGAACTCGCGCAGCGCGCGTTCGGTCCGTGTGATCGCGGCGTCGCGATCCTCGCCCCAGCAGATGAGCTTGCCGATCATCGAGTCGTAGTTCGGTGGCACGCGGTACCCGGCCATCACGTGGCTGTCCATCCGCACGCCGAGCCCGCCCGGGGCCCGGTACCGCTCGATCATCCCGGCGCTGGGCATGAAGCCGCGGTCCGGGTCTTCGGCGTTGATACGGCACTCGATCGCGTGCCCGTTGACCTTGATGTCCCTCTGCTTGTACGGGATCTCTTCGCCCGCCGCGATCCGGATCGACATCTTCATGATGTCCACGCCCGTGATCATCTCGGTCACCGGGTGTTCGACTTGCACGCGGGTGTTGACCTCGAGCATGTAGAAGTTCTGCTTGTCGTCCATCAGGAACTCGACGGTGGCGGCGCCCGCGTAGTCGGCGCTCTTGATGAGCTTGGCCGCCGCGTCGCAGATCTTCTCGATCTTCTTGCGCTCGATGCCCGGGCCCGGGGCTTCCTCGATGACCTTCTGGTGCCGGCGTTGCATCGAGCAGTCGCGTTCCCAGAGGTGGATCGCGTTGCCGTGCTTGTCGCCGAGGACCTGGACCTCGACATGGCGGGCGTGCTCGAGGAACTTCTCGATGAACACGGCCCCGTTGCCGAACGCCGCCTGGGCTTCCTGCTGCGCTTTGGAGATGTTGGTCCGGAGCGTGGCTTCGTTGCGGCAGATCCGCATCCCGCGCCCGCCCCCGCCGGCGGCCGCCTTGATGATCACGGGGTACCCGATCTCGTCGGCGACCTCGACCGCCTCCTCGACTTCCTCGATCGCGCCCTCGGAGCCCGGGAACACCGGGACCTTGGCCGCTTTGGCGTACCGCTTGGCTTCGACCTTGTCCCCCAGCTTGCCCATCGCCTCGGGGCTGGGGCCGATGAACTCGATCTTGCAGTCGCGGCAGACCTCGGAAAAATCCGCACGCTCGGAGAGGAACCCGTAGCCGGGGTGGATCGCGTCGGCGTTGGCGATCTCGGCCGCGGAGATGATCCGCGAAACGTTCAGGTAGCTGTCCTTGGCCGGCCCGGGTCCGATGCAGATGGCCTCGTCCGCGTCCTTCAGGTATGGCGCGTCTTTGTCCGCTGTGGAGTACACGCACACAGACTCGACACCCAACTCGCGGCAAGCGCGCATGATCCGCTGGGCGATCTCTCCACGATTGGCGATGAGGACACGTTTGAACATGGGTGAAGGGATCGGGGATCAGCCATCAGGAATCGTGGAAAGAGAAGATGCAGGCAGCAAGGGCGCGGCTGATGGCTGACCCGTGATCCCTGATCCCTCGACCCGCTCAAGCCGGTCGAACGAGGAACAGCTTCTGGCCGAACTCGACCGCGTCGCCGTCCTGAACGAGCACCCTCTCGATGGTCCCGCTGGTCTCGGCCTTGATCTCGTTGAACACCTTCATCGCCTCGACGATGCACACCACGGTATCCGGCCCGATGCCGGCGCCCGGCTTCACGAACGCGTCCGAATCGGGGTTGGGCTTGCTGTAGAACGTGCCGACCATGGGAGACTCGATCGCAACGAGTGACCCGTCATCGGCGGGCGCCGCCTGGGGTTCCGCGACTGGGGCCGCCTGGGCGACCCCGGGCACCGGCACCTGGCCGATCTGCGGGGCGATGATCTGGGGGGCCCCCGAGTTCCCACGCTTGATCGTGACCGTCTCCTGCTCGTCCCGGAGGTCGAGTTCCGACAACTCGTTCTCGACCATGAGGCGGACCAGTTCTTTGAGTTTACGGATGTCGATCATGTGTGTATCGCTCGGAAGAAGGAGGAGTGTTGCGCCGGGACCCCACGGAGGACGGTGCCATGCGAAGCGTGCGATCCCGGATCTTACCACGCCCGCCCGCACGACGCCCGGCCCGTCATCCCTACGCCGGATCGTCTCGCACCCCGCGCCGGGTAGACTCGCCACGTGCGTCGTCCCACCCGCGCAGATTGCCTCCTGATCCTGCCGCTCTTGCTGGCCTGTGCCCCCGCGGTGGTGCCCGTGGTCTGGTCTCTGGCTCAGGCCGTCTTCAGCACGGAGGCCTGGTCCGACACGCCGATGAACGGTGCCCGTTGGGTGCTGATCGCGAGATCGATCTCGCTGGCGTGCCTGATCGCCTCGCTGGCGACGGTCCTGGCGGTCCCGATGGCGCAGGTGTTGCGCCGCTCGGGCGCGCGGGCCGCGGCGTTGCTGCTCGCGCCCGTCTGGATGCCCGCCTGGATCGTCTACGCCGGGCTGAACCTCGCCAGAGCCCCTGACACGTGGCTGGGAGGCGCGATCATGGAGTTCGCGTTGCCGGATCACCGCTGGATCATCGTCCTGCTGGGACGCGTGATCGCGACCGGTTCGCTGGTGTTCTGGAGCACGCCCATCGCGGCGCTCGTGCTCGCTTTCAGCGCCGATCCCGAGGCGTCCGCTGCCGAGGAGTTGCTCAGAACCGAGCGCACGCTGTGGTACAGACGCCTCGCGACCCGCGCCCGGATGCACCGAAGCGCGCTCTTCGCTTCGTTTGGCGCGGTGTTCTTGCTCACCGTCGGATCGTCGGTCCCGCTGCACCTTGCGCAGATGGACACCGACGCGATCGTGCTCTGGCGCGCCATCTCGGAACGCACGCCGGATCGGTGGGCGGGCGTGTGGCTCGGGGCGTGGCCCCAACTGCTCATCGCCGCGGCCGGCACGCTGTGGTTCGTGCGCGGCACCATCGGCCGGCCCAGGCCCGGCGAGTCCGCGAATCCGCAGCACGCGCGCCCGCTGCCGAAAAGAACCAGCGCGGCAGCCTGGGCGGTCTGGTCCGTCGCGGCGTTGGCCCCCGCGACGCTCATGCTCGGGTCGCTCGACTCGTGGTCTTCGATCCCGGGCTGGATCCGGCTCAACTCCGAGGCGCTGGTCTCCTCGGCCGGCGTCGCCGGAGCCTCCGGCATCATCGCGGGCCTGGGCGCGGTGCTGATCGCGGCGGGCGCCGCTTCGGACCGCGCCGTCACACGCGTGATCGCGATCCTGGTCGCATCGGGATGCGTGTTCGGGATGCTGGTGCCGGGGGTCCTGCTGGGCGCAGCGATCGCCGGGCTGCGGCTCGATGCGGGCTTCGCCGGCGTGATCGCCGCGACCGCGCGGACGCTCTTCATCGCCGGCATCGCGGGGCTCGCCCTCGCGAGTGCCGAGTCCCCGGAGTCTGCCGCTCTGCGGCGCCTCGATGCACGCGGGGACGCGTTGGGCTGGCTGAGGGTGCACCCCGGACGCGCCGCCAGGCTGTTCTTTGGGGTCTGGGTCGCGGCCTTCCTCATCGGGCTCCACGAGATCGAAGCCGCGACCCTCGTCCGCCCGCCCGGAACCGGCAACCTCCCCCAGCAGATGCTGTCTGATCTGCACTACGCCCGCCTGGAGCAACTCAGCGCCGGCGGTGTCGTGATCGCGACGCTCGGCGTCGCGCTGGGGGTCGCCGCATCCATGGTGCTTTCCCTCCGCGTCCGGCAACCGGGCGGGCCCCGGGCTGTACCGCCCAAGATATGATGCCGGACGTGCGCGTGCAGTTCCGATCCCGACCGACGCGAGCCACCGGCGCCCGGCGGTACGCCGTCGGCCTGGCGATCACCCTCGCGTGCGTCGCGGGCACCGGCTGCACGGACCACGCGGACCCCGCGTACCTCCCGGTCAAGCGGATCCTGGGCGAGACCGGTGTCCATCCCGGGCAGTTCCGCTACCCACGCGGCATGGACGCGTTCGAGTCCGACGGGCGCGTCCTCCTCGCGATCGTCGATAAGACGGCGCGCATCCAACTCATCGACCTGAGCACCGGGGAGTCGATCGGCTCGCTGCGCACCCTCAAGTCCGACCTCGGCATGCCCACGGGTCTCACGGTCGCCCCATTCCCCGGAGAGGCAGGCTCGCCGGCGCTGTGGGTCGCGGACACGCACAACCACCAGGTCGTCGTGTACCGGCTGCCGTTCGACCGGTCCGGAGAACCGACGGCGCCCGCCTTCGCGTTCGGTTCCTACGGGCACGGGCCCGGGCAGTTCATCTACCCGACGGACATCGCCGTCCACGCGCCCTCGGGGACGCCGGAGATCGTCTACATCTCCGAGTACGGCGGCAACGATCGGATCAACGTGTTCTCGGTCGGCGCCGCCGAGGACGGGCAGCCAACCCTCGTCTTCGAGCGCCAGATCGGGATCTCGGGCGTCGCGATGGACGCGCCCGCGGACGACCCCTCGGCCCTGGCGAGGCCGCAATCGCTCGCGCTGCGCGACGGCGGTCGCGAGCTGGTCGTCGTCAACACGGGGCGGCATTGCGTGGTCCGATTCGACACGGAGACCGGCGAGCCGATCGCCTGGACGCTGGGCGACGCCGGCCCGCGGGGCGACCCCGCCGAGCCGATGCGCTTCCCCTACGGCGTCTCGCTGCTCGATGACCGCCGAGCGCTCATCGCCGAGTTCGGCTCCTCGTCCCTCCGCGTGCTCGACCTGGACACCGGGCGCACGCTGGGCATCCGCGGTCGTGCGGGACGGCTCGAGGGAGAGCTCGCCACGCCCTGGACGAGCATCGTCGTCGGCGACGAACTGATCGTGCTCGACTCGGGCAACGACCGGGTGCAGGTCGTCGATTGGGACGAGGTGTCGCCTTGATCGCTGTGGCGCCCACGCTCGGGTCGCTGGTCGTCGGGCCGTTCCAGTTCGACATGCCGGTCTGGTTGTGGCTGATCCCGGCGCTCGGGGTCCTGAGCTGGTGGCTCTCGCGACGGAGCCTCAGCGGGCTGGGAAGAACCTCGCGCTGGGTGGCGCTCTCGGCCCGGGTGCTCGCGATCGCGTTGCTCGCCGCGGCGTTGGCTGAGCCGCAACTGCGTGAGGAGTCCGAGTCCGTGGCGGTCACGGTCGTGGTGGACGCGTCCCGTTCGATCCCCAGCACCGCCCAATCACGGATCGATCAGTACATCGCCGACGCCCAGGCCGGTTCGCGGCAGCCGCAGGACAAGCTGGGCGTGGTCACCGCCGCCGAGGACGCGTACGTCCAGTCGTCGCCCAGCACCCTCGTCCGCGAGGTGCGTCGCCAGTCGATCGGAGCACGCGACGGCACCAACCTGGACGAGGCGGTGCGCCTGGCGATCGCCGCTTCGCCGGATGACTCGGCCGGGCGCATCCTGCTGATCTCCGACGGCAACGAGACCGACGGCTCGCTCCTGCGCGCGGCCGACCAGGCCAAGGCGGTCGGCGTGCCCGTCGATGTCCTGCCCGTTGAGTTCGAGTTCACCGAGGAGGTGATCGTCGAAGAGGTCCAATCGCCGGCGGGCGTGCGCGTCGGCGAGACCGTCTCGCTCAGGGTCGTGCTCACCACAACCGAGCCGGTCATCGGGCGTCTGAGCGTGCGGCAGAACGGCAACACGATCGACCTCGACCTGGACCCCGCCCAGACCGGCTCGCTGGTCACCCTCGACGCCGGGCGCCACGTGCTCAGCGTCCCGGTCACCCCGACGCGCCCAGGGCCCCAGCAGTACGACGCGGTCTTCGAGCCGCTCGCCTCGCTCGACACGGAGGGCAACCCCGGCGCCACACGCGGCGACTCCGTGATCGAGAACAACCGCGCCAGCGCCATCACGTTCGTCGGGTCCGAGGGCTCGGTCCTGATCGTGTCAGAAACCGCGGAAGAGGCCCAGCCCCTCGAGGACGCCCTGAACGCCGCCGAGATCCAGACGCGCCTGGTCACGTCGACCGGGCTGCCCGTGACCCTGCCCGAACTGGCCGCCTTCGAAGCCATCATCCTCATCAACCAGAGCGCGTACGCGTCCACAGCCCAGCAGCAGGAGCTGCTCCGCCAGTACGTGCACGACACCGGCGGCGGGCTGGTCATGATCGGCGGGCCCGAGACGTTCGGTGCGGGCGGCTGGATCGGATCGCCGCTCGCCGACGCCCTGCCCATCCGGCTCGACCCGCCCCAGAAGCGTCAGATGCCGCGCGGAGCGCTGGCGATCATCGTCCACTCGGTCGAGATCCCGCGGGGCGTGTTCTACGGCAAGGAGATCTGCCGGGCCGCGGTCGACGCGCTCAGCCGCCTCGATCTCGTCGGCATCATCGAGTTCCAGGGATTCGGGGGCACGGACTGGGTGTACCCCATGTCACCCGTCGGGGACCGCGTCGCGGTGAACCAGGCGATCAACGGGCTGCAGTTCGGGGACATGGTCAGCTTCGACCCGTCGCTGCGTCTGGCGCTCGCGGGCTTGCAGGCGGCCGAGGCGGGGCAGAAGCACTGCGTGATCGTCTCCGACGGCGACCCGACGCTGACCCGGTCGATCCTGCGCCAGTTCCGTCAGGCGGGCATCACGATCTCCGCGGTGGGCGTCAACCCGCACTCACCCAGCGATCTCAACTCGCTGCGCACGATGGCCAACGAGACCGGGGGGCAGTACTACACCGTCGGCAACAACGCCCTGGAAACCCTGCCGCAGATCTTCGTCAAAGAAGCGCAGACCCTCCGCCGGGCCCTGCTCTGGGAGGGCGAGCCGTTCAGCCCCTCGATGACCGGGATCCCGACCGAGACCATGCGGGGCATCGGTTCGGTCCCGCCGATCAATGGCTATGTCGTCGCCGCCGACCGCGACGGGCTCAGCCTCGTCACGCTGCGGGGCAAAGAAGACGACCCCGTCGCCGCCCAATGGCAGCACGGGCTCGGTCGCGTCGTGACGTTCACAAGCGACGCGACCACGCGGTGGGCCGGGCCGTGGGTCGGCTGGTCCGGGTTCGGGCAGTTCTGGGAGCAGCACGTCCGCTGGGCGATGCGACCGGCCGACAACGCGACCCTCCGCGTGGTCACCGAGACACGCGGGGAGCAGACCGCGGTCATCGTCGAGGCGTTCGACCCGGAGGGCAACCGCCTGGACTTCGCACGCTTCGAGTCGCGTGTCGCCACGCCCGACGGGGAAGGCCAGACCGTCGAGATCCGCCAGGTCGGGCCCGGGCGGTACGAGGGCGTGTTCGACTCTTCGGACGCCGGCGCGTACGTCGTCTCGATGCGGTACCGCGCCGCGGGCGGGGAGGGGCAGGTCCTCGAAGGCTCAGCCCAGGCGGCGACGACCCGGCCGTACGCCGACGAGTTCCGGGCGTTGAAGACCAACACGCCACTGCTCCGCCAGGTCGCTGCGCTGACCGGCGGGCGTGTGCTCACCAGCGACCCGAACCAAGCCGACCTGTTCAACCGCGCCGGGCTGGCGATGCCCGTCGCGCTCACGCCCGCGTGGCTGGCGTTCCTGATCGCGGGGGTCGCGGTGTTCCTCGCCGACGTCGGCATCCGCCGTGTGCGCGTCGACCCCCGCGCCATCGCCGCGTGGTTCCGCCGCAACGCCTCGCTCGAGACCGGCGGCTCTACCGACGCGACGGACGCCTTCAAGACCGTCAAGGGGCGCGGCGCCGCGACACGGGCATCGCCCGAAGAAACCCGCCAGCGTGCCGCCAAACGCTACGAAGCCGCCGACGACCGCCCCGCGTCCACCGAGCCCGTCGCCCTCTCGGGCGAACAAGAAACAGACTCCCCGCTCTGCAAGAAAGACCGCCCCAAACCCGCGGGCGACGAGACCCCGACCGACTCGCTCTCGGCTCTCCGCGCCGCCAAACGCCGGGCCCAGGACGACATCGACGACCGATAGACCGCACCGCGCCCGCGAGGGCGCGCATCCGTGAACCAAGGAGCCACCCATGGCCGACGACAACCAGACCAACGAGACACCCGCCGAAGTGCGCGCGCAATGCGAGGCGTTCCGCCAAACGTTCGGCCAACTCCGACAAGAAATCGGCAAGGTCATGGTCGGGCAGCAGCAAGTCGTCGACTCTGTGCTCGTCTGCCTGTTCGCGGGCGGCAACGTGCTCCTCGAGGGCGTTCCGGGGCTCGGGAAGACCCTGCTGGTCCGCACGCTGGCGACCACGCTGAGCCTGCCGTTCAGCCGCATCCAGTTCACGCCCGACCTGATGCCCGCCGACGTCATCGGCACCAACATCGTCTCGGAAGACCCGGACAGCGGGCGGCGCTCGTTCGAGTTCCAACGCGGGCCGATCTTCGCCCAGGTCGTCCTCGCCGATGAGATCAACCGCGCCACGCCCAAGACCCAGTCCGCCCTGCTCGAAGCCATGCAGGAACGCTCCGTGACCTCGGGCGGCACCACCTACAACCTCGACAAGCCCTTCCTTGTCCTTGCCACCCAGAACCCCATCGAGCAGGAGGGCACCTACCCGCTGCCCGAGGCCCAACTCGACCGCTTCCTGCTCAAGGTCGACGTGGGATACGCCCCGCTCGAAGACCTGATGGTCATCCTCGACCGCACCACAGGTGCCGAGACACCCGAGGCTTCGAAGGTCGTCGACGCCCCGCGCATCCTCGAGATGCAATCGCTCGTCCGCCAGGTGGTCGTCGCCCCGCACGTCAAGCAGTACGCCGCCCGGCTGGTCCTCGCGACCCACCCCGAGACCGACACCGCCGCGGGCGGGCCCAACGGCCCGACCAACCGCTACATCCGCTGCGGCGCCTCGCCCCGCGCGGCCCAGGCCCTGGTCCTGGCGTCGAAGGTCCGCGCCCTCGTCGACGGGCGTTTCCATGTCAGCTACCAGGACATCCAGGACGTTGCGCTGCCGGCGCTCCGCCACCGCGTGCTGCTCAACTTCGAGGCCGAGGCCGACCGCGTCGACCCCGACGCCCTCGTGAAAGAAATCCTCAAGCTCACCCCGACCCAGCCGACCGCGATGGTGGGGGTGGGCTCGTGATCTCCCTCAGAGAAATCTATCGTGCGGGCTCGATCGTTGCCCTCGCGATGGGTGTCGTGCTGTTGCCCGGCTGCTACACCCGCGTCACCAAAGCGAAGGGCATCGGCGCGGATTACTCCCACCCAGACCGCTACGAGTCCAGCAAGCCCAAGATCGATCAACTGATCGACAACGCGACCGGGCGAGACAGATAGCCCATGCGCAAGTCCGCCAACCCAACCCGACCCACGACCATCGATGAGCTCATCGACCCCGCCCTGATCGCGCGACTGTCCCAGCTGGACCTGTCGAGCAACAAGATCTTCGCCGGCAAGCTCAAGGGCGAACGCCGATCCAAGAAACGCGGCGAGTCCGTCGAGTTCGCCGACCACCGCCCCTACGCCCTGGGCGACGACCTCCGCCACATCGACTGGAACGTCTTCGGGCGCCTCGACCGCCTGTTCATGAAGCTCTTCCTCGAAGAGGAGGACCTCTCGCTGCACATCGTCCTGGACGCGTCCGCCTCGGGCGACTGCGGCGAGCCCAACAAGTTCTTCTACATGCAGCAGACCGCGATGGCCCTGGCCTACATCGGGCTGGTCAACCTCAACCGCGTCGCGGTCACGGCGCTGGGCACGCGCGATACCGCGATCTCGCCCCAGGGCGACCAGGGCATCGCCGGGACCATCCGAGACCTGCGGGGTCGTCGGCGCATCCAGGACGTCGCCCGCTTCCTCTGCTCGCTCGGCCCCGAGGGCACGACCGACTTCGGGCGGGCCGCCAAACGCATCGCCATGTCCCGCCGCGGCAAGGGCATCATGGTCGTCCTGTCCGACTTCTTCATGAAAGAGGGCTACGAGACCGGGCTGCGGATGCTCTCGGGCCGCGGCTACGACGTGTTCGCGCTGCAGGTCCTCGCCCCGCAGGAAGTCGAGCCCGACGTCGCGGGCGATCTGCGTCTGATCGACATCGAGGACCTCGACCACGCCGAGGTCACGGTGTCGTCGCCGCTGCTCAAGAAGTACAAGCAGAACCTGGCCGCGTACTGCGAGGACCTGCGGACCTTCTGCGCCCGGCGCGAGATCACGGCCCTGACCGTCCAGACCGACACACCCGTAGACATCCTGCTGCTCGACTACATGCGCAAGCGGGGGGTGCTGCGGTGAGTGATGACACGAGTCGTAACCGTCTAAGCACACGCGAGCGTATCTTGGCTCTGATTTGGCCTTTCAACTTGTTTTTTCACTCCATCATGTTCTTCGCATGGTTCATGCCGACTGTGGATGTGATCGAGGCGGGCGGGGCTAAGTACGTCTGGGTAGTTGTCTGGCTGCTCTTCTGCCTTGGGGTGCTAGCTTGGTACGAACATTGGAATCGCATGACGTTCCCGGCTTTCTGTTTCATGCTGCTGGCAACCTTGATGTGGTTGTACGCCATCGGCGGGCTGATCTACTCGATCTTCCGTCCGATTGAGCCTGTGGAGTTGGCCTCATGACCTTCGCCACCCCCCTCATCGCCGGGCTGATCGCCGCGATCGCGGTGCCGACGCTGGTCATCCTGTACTTCCTCAAGCTCCGCCGCTCACCGCTGGAGGTCTCGACCACGCTGCTGTGGAAGAAGTCGATCCAGGACATCCAGGCCAACGCGCCCTTCCAGCGTCTCCGCAAGAACATATTGCTGCTGCTGCAACTGCTGGTGCTGGCGCTGCTGATCGTCGCGCTCGCTCAGCCGCGCAGCGATCAAGGCTCCGTCGGCGGGCAGCGCATCGTGCTCATGCTCGACCGCTCCGCGTCCATGTCCTCCACCGACGGCGACGATTCGGGCACCCAGTCACGCCTCGAAGCCGCCAAGCAGCGCGCGATCGAGGTCGTCGAGTCGCTCGAAGAGCCCGGCGTGCTCAAGCGCGAGGGCAGCGCTGATCAGGCGATGGTCGTCGCGTTCGACGCCGCCGCCGAGATCATCCAGCCCTTCACGACCGACAAACGCCAACTCATCGACGCGATCAACTCGGTCCAGCCGACCGATGCCCCGACCTCGATCGCCGAGGCGTACCGCCTCGCCCAGGCCCAACGTCCCAAGCGCCGGTTCACCGACGATGCGGGCGGCACCCTGCCCGCGGGCCAGACCTTCGAGCTTGAGGGGCTCGTGGGCGGCCCGGGCTACACCTTCCACCTCTTCAGCGACGGACGCATCCCCGACTCGGACGTGTTCAAGGCCGACGCCGAGTCCGAGGACGCCCCGCCCACCTTCGAGTACCACGCGGTCGGCAGCCCGGACAGCCACAACGTCGGCATCACCGCGCTCCGCGCCGAACGCGCGTTCGACGATCCGCGCCGGCTCTCCGTCTTCGTCGGCTTGCAGGGCACCGAGCCCGCGCCCCGCAACGTCGATGTCGAACTGCTCATCTCCGGCCGGATCGTCTCGGTCCGGACCGTGACCATCCCCGCCGCCGAACCCGCCCAGCCCGGGGCCCCGCCCACGCCCGCGACGGGCGGCGTCGTGTTCGAGCTCGACGAGCCCAACGGCGTTCAGGTCACCGCCAGGCTCCCGGGCATCGGGGGCACGGCCGGCAACGCGCTCGACACCGACGACGAGGGCATCCTGATCGTTCCTCCCGCCAAGCGGTCGGCGGTCGCTCTGGTCACCACCGGCAGCCTGTTCCTGCAGGGCGCGCTGCCAGGCCTGCCGCTCAGCCGCTTCGACGTGCTCTCGCCGGGCGAGTACGAGGCCCAGCGCGTCTCCGGCGCGCTCAACAAGTACGACGTCGTGGTGCTCGACCGCTACCTGCCCGAGCCCAACGAGGCCGGCAGCCGATTGGATCCGGGGCGATACCTGATCTTCGGCGCCGTGCCCCCGCCGCCCATCGGCGTGGAATCGGGCCCGGTCGGCGGGGCTTCGGCGATCATCAACTGGCGACGCAACCACCCGGTCCTCCGCGAACTCACGCTCGACGGGCTCGTGATCGGGCGGGCCCGACCGATGGTCATCCCCGACGGCTCCGGCGCGGTCGCGCTGGCCGACTCGCCCGAAGGGCCCGCGATCGTCGAGGTCTCCGAGGGCACCGTCCGGGCGATCGTCGCGTCGTTCGATCTCGGCGAGACCAACTGGCCGTTCCAGATCGGCTTTGTCGTGTACCTGGGCAGCGCGATCGAGTATCTCTCGGGCGCGACCGCCGACGCGGGCGGCACGGGGGATCGCCAGATCGAACCGGGGGGTGTGCTCGCGGACCGCGTCCCCAAAGACGCCCGCGATCTCCGGGTGATGCTGCCCGGCGGCGGCTCGCTGGAACTCGTCCCGAGCCTCGATGGGCGTGTCGTCTACGGGCCCGTCCGCGACGAGGGCGTGTACCGCCTCGAGTGGGCCGGCACACCCGGCGCGACCGACCTGGTCGACGGCGTCAAGGTCTCCCGTTTCTTCGCCGCCAACCTGCTCGACCCCCAAGAGTCCGACATCACCCCGGCCGACACGCTCGGCCTGGCGGACCGCACCGTGCGTGCGCGGCGGGAGGAGTCGTCCGGCGTGCTCGAACTGTGGCCCTACCTGGTGCTGGCGGGTCTGGCGATCATGCTCTTCGAGTGGTGGATCTACAACAAACGCGTCTCGCTCTAGCGGCGCACAAAGACGCCCGGCTCCCGCCGGGCGTCTGTCAAAGCTCGATCATGCCGGCAAGGGGGACACCCGTGGCTGGGCCCCGGCTGCCGATCCTTACTCTTCTACACGCTCTCACATGTCCCCGATGCGCATCCCCGAGATGGAGGCCTCGAACGCGATCTGGCCGTTCACAACCCCCTGGATGTCGCTGAAGAACCGCCTGGTCGATTGCTTCTCGGACTCTTTGCAGAGCACGTACAGCGTGTCACCCACGGTCACGCTCTGGCGGAACACCGCGTTATCGATCCTCAGGAACGCGGCGATCTGGGGCTTGGTCTGTCGGTGGTTGTACAGCCAGCACGCCACCTGGGCCCCCGCCTCGATCATCAGCACGCCGGGCATCATGGCCCGGTTCGGGAAGTGCCCACGGACCCAGAACTCGTCGCCGCGGACTTTGATCTCGCCGATGCCCTGGGTGTAGCCCTCGTTCGACCAGACGACCCGGTCGAGGAGCGCCATCTCGTGGCGGTGGGGGATCACCTCGAACATCTGCTCGCGCGTCGCCGCCGTGCCATCCAGATCGACCTTGGACAGGTCGATCAGGGTGGTCCGCTCGGGCTTCACAGGAGCCGGGGTACCGGATTCGGACGCGATGGAGGGCATGTCGGGGTGTGTGTCCTGGGCGGCGTTAGCCGTCCTTGGACTCGAGCATCTCCTTGCGGATCTCCTGGGCGAGGTTCTTGATCTCCTGCATGGTCTTGCGGACACGCGTGCCGGCGGCCTTGTTGCCGCCCTTGGCCTTGTTGAAGTCCTCGCGGCACGATTCGACGAGTCCTTGCAGTTTGTCCAGTGAGTCCATTCGGAGTCCCCTTCCTGATCTGGCCGCCCAGGCTCAGGCGGTCGTGGGTGCGTGATTCACGGGCCGACGCCCGAGAGACGGATCTTACCCGCAAACTCAACCGCAAACAGCCGGCAGAAGCCTCTCAAGCCTGTTCAAAGCCGCGGAAAGGTAGATCGGATCGCCCTGTGTTCGGGAAAAAGCAGGGCTTGTCGCCGCCATCAGCACCCGCCTGAGGTCTGCGATCTCGAGGTCGCCGTCGTCCGTCGGGAGCCCAAGTCCACGGCGGGTCCTGGCCAGCGTGGCAAGCGGATCCACGCCCGCGAGCTGATCCTCGCGACCCCAGAACAGGCGCTCGAGATACAGCGCGTCCTCGATCCAGCACCCCGGATGGACCTTGGCCAGGTCGATCAACGCCAGCTTGCCGCGTGCGTTGGTCAGCCCGGTCTCGATCAGCGGGGCTCCTTCGAGCGCATCGCGTCCCGGGGCCCGACGCATCGCGTTGTGGGCGTGCACATCACCGTGGCACCACGTATCGATCGGGCGGGCCCGCCAGCGTGCGATCAGGGCGTCCAGGTCCCTCTCAACCCGGCGCAGGGCCGTCTCCCAGCGGCCCGAGTGCTCGATCGAGCCCTCGCCGACTTTCGCCAGGGCACGCCCGAGCATGCCCCCCCAGTCGCTCCGGGGCGGGTCGGGGGCGGTGTCGAGCCCCTGTTGGAGCATCGCGGCCGCGTGGAACTCCGCGGTCACCTCGAACAGTTCCCACACGTCCGTGCCGGACATCTCGTGAACCCCGATCGGGTTGCCCGGGAACCGCTCCATCACCAGCCACGCGAAGTCGTACGCGCCGAGTTCGAACCCGCCCGCCAGCACACGGGGCGTCGGGAGGCTCATCGGCTCGGACCGCGCCCAGTCCTCGTCCGACACCAGCCCCAGACGCTTGGTCCAGGTGTACTCGCTGTACGACACCGGGAACTTGACGACGCACTCGACCCGCCTGCCCCGCGACGAGGTCCAGTCTGCGAAACCCGTGCCCGCCCCCCCGTGCTGCCACTGGGCGTGGAACCAGCGGACCTTGGACAGGTGCCCGCGGCATGCGTCCCGCAGAACGGGCTCGAGCGTGCTGGCCAGTGCGGGGGTCTCGTTCATGGCGTTCGTGGTGGGGCGATGCCGAGAGGGTAAACCGGGGACGTCCGGCGTGCAATCCATGCCCAGCCCCGACGAGCGTGAAGTTTTTGGTCGCCGTTTTTCGGCCTCAAACCGCGATTTTTTGGGCCCGTCCAGAAAAAACCACCTCCACGCCTGGCACACGCCAGAACCCGTGGCATGTTGTGGGTGTCGCCGGCATCGTCGGCGGCCAGGACAAGCCAATCGCCGCGGGGCAGCAAAGCCATACACCGGCCAGCCACGCGGTTCACAGTCTCTCTTTCTCTCTTGCCAAGACAGGCGAACAACAGCCCCGTGAAAACGGGGCTGTCGTTCTTTTTGGCATCAGTGCGCGCGTGCTCGCGCCGCTCTACGCACAAGCAAGACCCGGGCATATCGACAGGCCGTCAATCAACAAACACCGCGATCTCGTCCAGCGGTTTCTTGCCGATCTTCGGCACCGTCGCGTCCTCCGAGGGGTAGCCCATCGGGATCAGCATGTACGGACGCTCGTGGTCCGGACGTTCGAGGACTTCTTTCAGGAAGCCCATCGGGCTCGGGGTGTGGGTCACGGTCGCCAGCCCGGCCATGTGGGCCGCGGTCAGCAGCATCCCCGTCGCGATGCCGACCGATTCGTTCAGGTAGTACACCTGCCCGCCGTCGTCGGTGGTCTTCATCGCGAACACCACCACGATCCACGGCACGTCGTCCAGGAAGGACTTGTCCGGATTCGTGCCGAAGGGCTTGAGGTCGTCGAGCCAGCGTTCGCTGGCACGGCGCTCGTAGAAGGCGCGTTCCTCTTCCTCGGCCGCGAGCCGGATTCTGTGCTTCATCTCCGGATCAGAGATCGCCACGAACCGCCAGGGCTGCTTGTTCGCGCCCGAGGGCGCGGTGCCCGCTGCCCGGATCACGTCCTCGATCACCCCGCGGGGCACCGCCCGGTCGCTGAACATCCGGACGGTCCGACGTTTCTTGATGGTTTCGTAGAACGAGCGAGCCGCGTCGCCCGAGTCCTGGCCCGGGCGGTAGGGCACCAGCGGTTCGCGGGGGTGCTCGCCGTCGGGGGCGGCGTATGACGAACCGGGCGGGGAGTCGTTGGTGGTCATGGCGGTGTCCTGCGGGGTCGGTCGGGTCGTTGGGTGCGTGTGGACCCCTCCGCGTCGGGGGGCCGATAGGGAGGGGAGATGGGTATTCTGGCACGGATCATTCCCGCCGGCGCACGATCGGGCCCGAATCGGGCGATGGGGCTCGTGTGCGCGGCGTGGGTCGCGGTCTCGGGCGCGGCGCACGCCCAAGTCTCCACCGACACGACGGA
>DIYM01000012.1 GCA_002429045.1 Phycisphaerales bacterium UBA6054 | reverse complement strand
GGGGTGATCGAGGCCGAGGGCGGGCTGTCGTGGCTGGTGATGCCGTCGTACCGGGGACGCGGCACGGACGGGGAGCCCATCGTCGAGGACCGCCCCACGGTGGTGACGGTGGATTCGGGCGTGTCGATGTGGACGACGATGGTGATGCTCGATCCGGAGGACGCGCTGGCGTTGGCGGACGCCGCGGAGACCGCCGCCGGGCGTGCGAGAGAGGCGGGCGGGCCCGACGGGATGAGGATGCGTTTCGATGTGCGCGGCGTCGAGCTCGACGGGTACAAGTCTGTGCAGCTCGCGGCGGGGTCCGCGTGGTCGATCGCCGATGAGGACGGCGCGGTCGTGGCTCGGCTGACCGACGCGATCAGCGGGCGCGTGTTCGTGACGGCGCGGATGAGCGCGGACGAAGCACGCTCGCTCGCGGCGTCGCTGCGTTCGGTGGCGGAGTGAGTCGGGCGATCAGAGGCGGAGGGCGGCGAGGAGCGCTTCGAGGAAGGAACGGGCGCGGCTCTCGTTCTGGGGTTTGACATCGATTCGGAGGACGGTGCCCTGGCCCTGATAGGCGGCGCGGAGGGTGAGCTTGTCGTAGCCGAGCGATGGCGGGGCGAGGGCGACGACCTTGCCCTCCTGGGGTGTGGCATCGGAGGACTCGATGGCGTGGCCCTGGCGGACGAGCAGCGACCGAGCGGTGATGACCGCGGGCTCGACGGCGGTGCCGGGGGGGAGGTCGGCGGTCAGACGGCCGAACTGGTAGGTGGCTGAGATGGGGGTCGAGCCGTGCCAGGCGCGGGAGGCGCGGACGGGGACGGGGCCGCAGGCTGGGAGGAGGGCGAGGGCGGCGAGGAGCGTGATGCTGGCGGCGCGGATCATGGTGGGATGATCGGCTTGGCGGCGGGATCGGCTGGAAGTTAGGGGGTTGGAGGCGGGGGGGGACAAAAAAGCTGCCTCCTTGTGGGAGGCAGCCGTAGGTTTGATGCGGTTGCATCACCTGCTTGTTTTCGGGCTGCGGTAACGGGCAGTCCCGTCGGCCTGCCTTAGCGGCGCAGCCCCTTGGTACAGTCATAATCAGTCACTGAATCACCTCCTTGGATACGGGTTTGTCCCAGCCGTCGCGGTTGACTGACCGCCGCCGGGGTTCTGTATCCCGGGCCGTCGCCCGGGGCTCATCGCCCGGACACCGGGATTCGTCGTGGAGCCGGTGCCGGTCGTCGCGGGCGTTCCCTTGGACCCGGGGTGGTTCTCACCGGGGGGCGTTCGGGCCGATGCCGCGATGGTGTCATTATCCAGATACCGGTGATCGGTGCAAGTCGGATGCGGGTTGAGCGGAAAATCGGGAGAAGATTTTCGGGCGTTGGGCCAGACCCCGGTCGCCCGGCGCCCGCGGGACCGTCATCAGCATGCCGACCGGTCGGCGGGCGCGCCGATACCCAGTCTTTGGCCGAAACCCCGACGCTTGCCGGTCCGAGAGAAACGCCATGAAGCAGTTCCTTCGGCGTCCGGCGGTGGCGATCGGCACGGTGATCGCGGTCCAGAGCGTGGTGCTGACGCTGGGTTGGTTCGCGGTGTACAACGCGACCTTCGAGCGGATCGCGGTCGGGGTGTCGGAGATCATCATCGAGAACAACCGGCTGGTCGCCCAGAGCCTGTCCGAGACGATCGGCACGCTCCCGAACGATTTCAATCCCGACGACCCGGCGTGGTCGCGTGCGCAGCAGGCGGTGAGCGGCGTGGATTTCGGCGCCGGCGGGTTCGCCTGCATCCTCGATGAGCACGGCGAGGTCGTTTGCCACCCGGACATCGAGAACCCGCTGGTCCGGGGCATGAACATCGGCGACAAGAAGACCGCGTCGGTTGACGGCACCGAGGACCAGCGGATCCTCCGCGAGTTGGGGGCGTCGGGCGTCGAGTCGGGGATCGTCGATCTCGGGGCTGACGGGCTGCACTACATCGCGACGAAGGTGGTCTCAGAAGACGGATCGCGTCTGCTCGTGCATCAGCCCGTGTCGGGTCTCTCGAGCGCTGTCGATTCCGTGACCGGCGGGCTGCTGGCGCAGATGGTGGCGACGGGCGTGCTGGTCGTCTCCGTCAGCGGCGTCGCGATCGGGTGGCTGATGCACCGGAACACCCGCGACATGGCCGCGTGGAACCGGGACCTCGAACACAGGGTGAGGGCACGCACGGAGGATGTCCGCCGGTCGCGCGAAGCGATCGTGTTGGCGCTCGCGAAGATCACCGAGTACCGCGACAACGAGACCGGGATGCACGTCGAGCGGATCGGCGAGTACAGCCGCGTGCTGGGTGAAGAGCTCCGTCGGCGGCGCGGGCTCGACGCGGAGTGGGTTGATCAGCTGCACATCGCTTCGACGCTCCACGACATCGGGAAGGTCGCGGTGCCTGACGGTGTGCTCAAAAAGCCGGGGAAGCTCACGGAAGACGAGTTCGAGCAGATCCAGCGGCACCCGAGCGTGGGCGCCGACACGCTGATCGCGGTGCACCGGGAACTCGAGCACGACCCGATGGTGGCGATGGCGGTCGAGATCTGTCTGTACCATCACGAGCGGTGGGACGGGGGCGGCTATCCGGTGGGGCTCTCTGGCGAGGACATCCCGCTTTCGGCGCGGATCGTGGCGGTCGTTGATGTGTTTGATGCGCTGCTGTCGCCGCGTGTGTACAAGCCCGCGATGCCGCGTGAAAAGGCGGTCGGGATCATCCGCGAATCCGCGGGCTCGCACTTCGACCCCGACGTTGTCGACGCGTTTATGGCGTGCCTGCCCGAGTTGTTCCGGATCCGGGAAGAACGCGAAGACGCGCCCGCCGTTTCCCGTGCGGCCTGAGCCCGGTCTGAACACGGGCCGCGAGATTCCGGTGTCGAATCCACGGCGTGGTGGTAGAGTGGCCACGGGATGACGGACCCCCGCGATGCAGAGCGAGCGCGATTCGAGCGTACCGAGCGGTGCTTCGAGGCTTTGTGCGCGATGTCGGGCGCGGAGCCGGAGGCCATTGAGGCGCGGCTGCTCGAGCTTTGCGGAGGTGACACCGCGCTGGAGAACGAACTCCGTGGTTTGTTGGACATGGACCGCCGTGCGTCGGCGTTGTTCGACAGACCGTTGTTCGAGGACGTTGATGGGACGCCTCGGGAGGACGCGGGCCCCCCCGGGCACATCGGGCCTTATGAGATCGTGCGGGTGCTGGGGCAGGGCGGGATGGGAACGGTGTACGAAGCGCGGCAGCGGTCGCCGTCCCGTCGGGTGGCGCTCAAGGTGATCCGGGATCGGTCGTACCACGCGCGGCTTCGGGCGCGGTTCGCCCGAGAAGCAGAGATCCTGGCGAAGTTGAGCCATCCGGGCATCGCGACGGTGTATGAATCGGGCGAGGCGGACGGGACGCCGTACGTAGCGATGGAGTACATCGACGGTGTTGCGATCACGGAGTACGCGGAGGAAAACGCGCTGACAGTGAAGGAACGCGCGGGGCTGCTGCGTGACGTGGCGGCCGCGGTTGGGCACGCCCACAAGATGGGCATCGTGCACCGCGATATCAAGCCGAGCAACGTGCTGGTGGACAAGGACGGGCGGGCGACGGTGCTGGACTTCGGCATCGCGCTGGACACGGGCGTCTCAGATCGGACGGCGATGACCGAGTCCGGGCAGTTGCTGGGGACACTGCGGTACATGGCTCCGGAGCAGGTGGATCGGTCGCACGCGG
Organism: Phycisphaerales bacterium UBA6054; assembly: GCA_002429045.1. Taxonomy (GTDB): domain Bacteria; phylum Planctomycetota; class Phycisphaerae; order Phycisphaerales; family UBA1924; genus UBA6054. The sequence goes on along the minus strand of DIYM01000012.1, from coordinate 3,120 downwards.
AGACCTCGGCGCGGACGGACGTGTACGCGTTGGGGCTCGTGGGGTATGAGTTGCTGTCCGGGCGGACCGCGCATGGCGCGGACGGTTCGGACGTTTATGCGTTGATCCGCTCGATTCGTGATGATCAGCCGAGCTCGCTTGGGTCGGTCAACAGTTCGCTTCGGGGTGATCTGGAGACGATTGTCGGGAAGGCGTTGTCTCGGGAGCAGGAACGGCGGTACGCGAACGCGGGCGAGATGGCCGCGGATCTGGGGCGCTATCTGACGATGCAGCCGATCCTGGCGCGTCGGGCGAGCACGTGGTATCAGCTGCGGAAGTTCTCGAAGCGCAACCCGGCGCTGGTTGGTTCGGTGGCGGCGGTCCTGGTGACGCTGTCGGTGGCCGTGGTCTTGATTTCGGCGGCGTTGCGGACGGCGACGCGGGATCGAGAGATCGCCGACGCGCAGCGGCGGGCGCAAGAACTGACGGCGTTGTTTGTCACAGAGGATCTGTTTAGCGCTGGGAACCCGAACTTCGGCGGTGATGTGAACATCTCGCTGCTGGACGCGATGCGGCGGTCTTCGGAGAAGATCCCCGAACGGTTTGAAGGCTCGCCGGGGGCGGATGCGTCGATTAGCAGCACGATGGGAGATCAGTTCCGGCTGATGAACGAGTTCGGGTTGGCGATCGAACACCTGGAGCGGAGCGTTGAGCTCAGCCGCGGGCTGGATGATCTGTCGGTGGACGTGATGCTCGATCGGCTGGTGTCGCTGGCGGACGGGTACAGCGATGTTGACGATCTCGATCGGGCGTTGGCGGTGATGGACGAGGCGGAGTCGTTCATGGCCGCGAATGCGGGCGTCTCGGCGGCGCAGCGGGTCGATGTGTTGGTCCAGCACGGGAGTCTGGCGTATTACAAGCTCGACTTCGAGCGGGCGGGGGAGTTGTTCGCCGAGGCGTTGGCGATCGGTGAGCGCGAGGCACCCGAGCAGACTTCGACGGTAGACGCGGCGAGTGCGCTGGCGATGGTGTACACCAATCTTGACCGGTACGAAGAGGCCGAGCGGATGCATCAGCGCGGCATCGAGATGCGGACGCGGATGAGCGGCCCGGAACACCCGTCGACGCTGCAGGCGAGAGACAACTACGCGATCCAGATGATGAGCCTCAAACGGATCGAAGAGGCGGTCGGCTTGCTGGATGAGATCTACGAGATCCGGCTGCGGGTGTTCGGGCCCGAGCACAACAAGACCATCCTGAACCGGCTGCTGGTCGGGCGGGCGTGGCTCTACGGGGGCGAGTACGCGAAAGCGGAGCCATTTCTGGTCGGCGGTTACGCGGACTGCGTCGAGGTGCTCGGGAGCGAGCACCGGTACACGCTGGTCGGGAGGAACGCGTTGGTTCGGTTGTACACGGAATGGGGCAAACCCGAGGAAGCAAGCCGATATCGGATCGGCCCGCGGTCGCCAGAGGATTGAGCCGGGCTCAGCCGTCGAACTCGTCGAACGCGCCCTTGCCGGCTTGGTCGTCGAGGTACTGCTGGAAGTCGCCCATCTTGTAGCTGACGAAGCAGAAGACGTGGTGGAGCGTGAGCCACTCGATGTCGGACTTGTCCTCGTCGAGGTCCTTGCGGAGCTGGTTGAGTTCGGCGATGATGGTCTCGGCTTTCATGGGCAACTCTAGTCCGTTTCCAGGCGTTCGCCGTTGGGTTTGATTTTGCCTCGCGCGACGAGATCTCGCCAGAGGTGGACGAAGCCGAGCCCGCCGAGGGTGGTGACGATGAGGCAGGCGAGCAGGAGCCACTTGGCGTTGCCGGCGCCGGTGCCCTCGAGGTAGTTGTACACCGTCGCGCCGGTGGTGACGCAGATGAGCCCGCGGACGCCGGTGAGGGTGACGTGGACGCCCATGTACTGGGTGGCCTGCTCGGGTTTGGCGAAATCGAGGTGGCCGAGCGTCCAGCCGAGTGCGCCGCCGCCGAACGCCACGCCGCGGACGGTGGCGAACACGAACATGGCCCAGAGCGTGATCTCGCTGTAGGCGAAGAAGAGGAGCGCGAGCGCGAGCACGAAGACCCACGAGTGGACGGCCCGGAAGAAGACGATGTGCCGCCCGTCGAGGAGGCGGGCCCACATGGGGATCGCGAAGGGCATGAGCCCGAGGGGGATCACGGTGGAGATCAGCAGCCCCTCGAAGTAGCCGGTGCCGAAGCGCTCGCGGAGGATGAGCGGCATAACGGAGACGGACATGATGTTGCCGATGCCGAGCAGGAACTGGGCGAGCATGTAGCGGCCGTAGTCGGGGTCTTTGAAGAGGACCCGGATCTGGTCGGCGGGGTTGAGGGTCGGGGATTCGGGGCCGGAGGTGCGGCGTTCGGCATTGATGAGCGCGGAGTGGCCGCGGACTCGGATCGTGCGCCAGATGATCATCCCGACGACGCCGACGGTGCAGCCAAGCGGGATGATGACGCGCATGGTCCACTTGGGCAGATCTGCTGGGTCGATGCCCGTCCAGCCAAGCCAGGCGGGGAGTTGGTTGGCTTCGGCGATGGCGTCCGTCCACCCCAGCAGCGTGCCGATGGCGGCGCTGAGCCCGGCGAGCATCAGGGTCGCGACCATGGCGAACCGGCCGGTGATGCGGGCGCGGGCGTGCTGGGGGTAGTTGGTGCGCCAGATCGTCGAACGGATGGTGGTGAAGCCGGACCAACCGACTCGGGCGATGAACGCCGCGGCGGCGGTCCAGATCAGCCCGATCGCGTTGCTTGGGACGAACGCCATCGTCAGGGTGACGACGGCGACCATGACGAGAAGGCGTGTGATGGCGCGGACTTTGTGGCGGCCGTGCGTGGCGCGGACCCAGATGAAGCTGGAGAGATTGGCCAGGGCAGGAATGACCGCGATGAACGAGCTGACCTGATTCAGCAGCCCGGTCTCGACCCGGCCTTCGTACGCGATGCGCACGATGATGGAGAGGACCGAGCCCTCGAAGAGGACGACCATGCACGGGACGAAGAGCGCCGAGAGCAACTCGCGTCGGTAGTTCGGGCGCGACATGCTGGGGACGCGGGCCGGGTCGAACCCGGCCAGCGGACCGTACCAGGGGAGCCCCCCGGCAAGCCCAGCGGAGCCGCCGCCCGCCCGCCGG
>DIYM01000025.1 GCA_002429045.1 Phycisphaerales bacterium UBA6054 | reverse complement strand
GGCTGGTGGACCGGGGCCTGGCCGGCGCTGACGCGCCCCCCGACGAGCCGCAGCCGATCCGCGACCTGCGCGCCGCCATCGCGGTCGCGGCCAGCCCGGGCGACCGCCTGGTCGAGTGCTTCCACGACGCGGAACGGGCCCGGGAAGAGGCGCTCACGCTGTTCAGCCTCGGGTACCTGACGCTCGAACAGCGCGCCACGTCCGAGCGCCTGTTCTGGACCACATGCGCGATGGTCCGGGAGGCATGCCACCGCCTCGACGATGTGCCCGATGCGCTGGGCGGCATCGACGATCTGATGAGCGAGAACTACTTCTGCAACTTCTCGCTGTTCCAGTCGCTCCCGGACGCCTGGGCCATCGATCAGCTGTTCCCTATCATGCCGATCCACCGCCTCAACGAAGAGCCGAAAGAGCGGGCCGTGCTGGCGGACATCACCTGCGACTCGGACGGCAAGGTCGACCGGTTCATCGAGAACGAGTCCCAGTCGGAACGCACGCTCCCGGTCCACAGGCTCGACGACGGGATCTACTACCTCGGCGTGTTCCTGGTGGGCGCATATCAGGAGACGCTGGGCGATCTGCACAATCTGTTCGGGGACGCGCACGCGGTCCACATCGGATCCGAGAACGGCGCGTGGTTCGTGGACGAGGTCGTGAAGGGGGATTCGATCCGAGAGGTGCTCAGCTACGTGCAGTACCAGCCCGAACAGCTCAGCCGAGATCTGGAACGCGAATGCGAGCGCGCCGTGCGCCGGGGGGACATGTCCGTGCCCGAGAGCCGCATCCTCATCACGTTCTACGACGAGGGGCTGACCGGGTACACCTATCTGGATCCCGAATCCGAGTTGACCTGACGATGAACCAGACCACCCAGTTCCTCGACCCGCCGCCCGAGTTCACCGACCTGGGATCGAGCCGCATCCGGGTGATCCCTGTCCCGTACGACGGGACGAGCACATATCGGAAGGGCGCCGATAAGGGCCCGCAGGCCCTGCTCGACGCGTCCGGGCAGGTGGAGTGGTTCGATATCCAGACCGGGTCCGAGGTCCATACGCGGGGCATCCACACCGAGGCCCCGGTGGTCTGCGCCTCGACGCCCGAAGACCTCGCCCCGATGGTGCGCGAGCGGGTCGCGGCCTGCCTGACGAACGATCGATTCCCGGTCGTGATCGGGGGCGAGCACTCCGTGTCGATCGGGGCGATCCAGGCCGCCGCGGGGCACGCGCGCTCCGGAGAGCTCTCGGTCCTCCAGATCGACGCCCACGGCGACACGCGCGAGTCATATCTGGGCTCGACGCACAACCACGCATGCGTCATGGCGCGGGCACGCGAGCACGCCTCGATCACCCAGGTCGGCATCCGCGCGATCGACAAGTCCGAGTGGGACACGATGGACCGGGAGCGGGTCGTCTGGGCCCACGAAATCGCCGCGGCCCGGGACCCCGAGAGCGAGCGGGCTTGGATGGACCGCACGCTGTCGATGCTGGCCCCCAAGGTGTACATCACCGTCGATCTGGACGCGTTCGACCCCGCGTTCCTGCCAGCGACCGGCACGCCCGAGCCCGGCGGGCTCGATTGGCGGACCGTGAACGCGCTGGTCCGGCGTGTGTGCCGTGAACGTGAGGTGATCGCTTTCGACGTGGTCGAACTCTGCCCGCACGAAGCCCACCACGCCAGCGACTTCCTGGCGGCCAAGCTCGTCCACCGGATGCTCTCCGAGGTCTTCGCGGCCCGCCGATGAGCACCTCCCCACCGCCAACCCGCCGGCTCGGATCGCTCGACGCGTTCCGGGGTGTGACGATCGCGGGCATGATCCTGGTGAACAACCCCGGGTCCTGGTCGCACGTCTATCCCCCGCTCCGGCATGCCGAGTGGCACGGGTGCACCCCCACCGACCTGATCTTCCCCTTTTTTTTGTTCATCGTCGGCGTCGCGATGGCGTATTCGGTGCCGCGCCAACTCGAGCGCGGGCGACCCGCGTTCTGGCGGAACACGCTCCGACGCACCGTCTGGCTCATCGGGCTGGGGCTGCTGCTCAACGCGGTCATGCCGATCGCCGCGTCGCTCAGGACCGGCGATCCGTCGCTGCTGCTGTCGATCCGCCTGCCCGGTGTCCTCCAACGCATCGGGCTCGTGTATCTGCTCGTGTGCCTGTGCGTGGTGATGGTTGGATTCGGGTCCAGGATCGCGCTCTCGATCGGCGTGCTCGTGCTGACACCGGTGGCGATGTGGCTGTTCCGCCCGGCCGATCCGTTCGAGCCCGCGGGCAACCTCGCCTCGTGGATCGATCGGCTGACGCTGCCCGACAGGATGCTGTACCACGCATCCCCGACCGATCCGGAGGGATTGCTTGGCACGCTGACCGCGTCGGTCACGGCATTGATCGGGTACGAGATCGGGCGCTGGATCCGATCGGCGCCCGCCATCGGACCCGGTCTGGCCGCCCGCTTGGTCACGATCGGCGTGGCGGTTGCGGGCGCGGGCTGGCTGGCGTCGTCGGCGGTGCCGCTGAACAAGCCGCTCTGGACATCCAGCTACGTGCTGTTCACCGCGGGGGTGGCGTGTGTGGGGCTCGGCCTGTGCCTCGTGTGGTGCGATCTGGCACGGCTGCCGGGCCGGAGGCTGGCGGCGTTGGTCGGGCGCCACGCGATCACCGTGTTTGTGGGATCGGGCCTGCTCGCGCGGGCGCTCGTTCTGATCCCCGCCGGCGGCGCGCCGAACCTCAAGGCATGGATGTTCGACGTCATCGCGGGCGTCGGGTTGAGCGCAATCGATGCCTCGCTCGTGTTCGCGATCGGGATGGTGTCGCTGTGGACCGCGATCGCGTATGCCATGGACCGTGCCGGGCTGGTCTTTCGGGTCTGATCGGTCACTCCGCGTCGGCGGACCCCACGATCCGCCGAGCCCCTTCGATCACCCGATCCCAATCGAACGCCGGCCCGGGGTCGATTTTGTTTGTCTGGACGTGCCAATGGGCGAGCATCCCGCTGAAGGATCGGAAGCCGTCGTCATCCAAAGCGCGGTCGAGCACCCGCCCGTCCGGTCCTTTGGGATAGTCGAGGCGGATCGCTGGGAGTGCCCGGTGCAAGGCGGCGGTCAGCTTGATCAAAGAGTCGTACTGGGCGTCGGTCAGGTCGTACATCACGAGGTCCGAGCCGTTGATCGTGCCGGAGACCGGGGCGCCGCGCGAGGGCGCGTCGGCGAGTTCGGGGCGGCGGAGCCCGCCGTCGCCGAACCGCTCGGGCACCGTGATCCGGGTCGCGCCGTCGGGGGCGGTCTCGTACCACTCCCGGAGCGGGCGGGCATCGGCGCTCGGGTACGCCCCGATGTTCGCGATCTCGATGCCGACCGACCGGGTGTTGGCTCTGGTCGCGTGCCACGCCCGTTCCTTCACGTCGAGGGTCTGGTAGATCGTCCCGTCGATGTCCAGCATGAAATGGACGGAGAGCCCGCGCATGTCGTGGAGGACGCGGAAGCAGGTCCGGCTCGTGCCGCACACGTCATAGTGAAGCACAAACTGATCGACCACGCCCCCCAGGTCGTCCAACGACCAACCCCCCCCGCGGTTGCGTTCATCGAACGCGGGGTCTCCGGTCAGACGCTGCCCGTAGCGGTTGGGCGACGAGAGCGCGCCCTTGATGTCGTCCCACGAAGACTCGTCCGGCTTGGCGAAGCGCCGTTCGACCCGGTACGCGTCGTACCCCCCCGGGTCCGTCCAGAGAACAACCGGCGCGCCCGTGTGGAACAGTTGCCCGGCGACCATGATCTCGTCCCCGACCCGCTCGGCACGATCACCCGGCGCGGGCCCGGGCTCCCGCTTGGGTGCCGAGCACCCCGACAAGACGATCAAACCCATCCAAACCATCAGCAACCTGAACATTCGCGATCTCCTGAACACCGTGCATCGGGCGAGATGAAAGGGTATCGTGCCTGCGATGCACACGCTCGCCTCGATGAACTTCGGTCTGTCCGACTGGGCCGTGCTCGGTCTGTACTTCGCGTTCCTGGCGTTCACCGGCTGGCGGTTCTCGAAGCGGGAGACGTCGAGCACCGACGACTATTTCCTCGGCGGACGCAAGATGCCGACCTGGGCGGTCGGCATCTCGATCGTGGCGACCAGCATGTCGGCCGCGTCGTTCATCGGGGTGCCGCAGCAGGGCTACGAGAGCGACCTTGCCTACCTGAGCACGAACATCGGGATGGTCATCGCGGCGTTCATCGTCGCCTTTGTCTTCTTGCCCGCGTTCTACAAGCGTCGCGTCCAGACCATCTACGAACTGCTCGATCAACGCTTCGGGCGCGGCGCGATGCAGGCGACCAGCGGGGTGTACATGGTCGGACGGGTCATGGCCAGCGGCGTCCGGGTGTACATCGGCGCGATCCCCGCAGCCATCATCATGTTCGGGACCGACGGGCTCGCGCCCGCCAACCTGTGCATCGCGATCGGCGTGCTGACCGCCGTTGGGATCGTCTACACGCTGGTCGGGGGGATCGCAAGCGTCATATGGACCGATGTGATCCAGATGGTCGTGCTGCTCGGGGCCTGCCTGCTGGCGATCGTGCTGATCGCCCACCAACTGCCCGCTGGCCCTGCCGAACTGGTGGGCACGCTGCGCGACGGCGGGGACGGCCCGCTCGGCAAACTCACGCTGTTCGCGTTCGGCGACGAATCCCGCCCGTGGTGGCAGAATCCGTTCTCACTGCCCGCGGTGGTTGTCGGCTTCACGCTGATGGGGGTCGCCGCGTACGGGACCGACCAGGACATGACCCAGCGGATGCTCACCTGCCGCGACGAGAAAGCCGCCGCCCGGTCGGTGATCGGGGGCATCATCTTCGGGGTGCCGTCGGTCGCCCTGTTCCTGATCGTCGGGCTGCTGCTGTGGGTGTTCTATCAACAGCCAGAGCTATGGACGGCCGCGGGCCAAGACCCGCCCGAGGCTCCCGCCGATTCGCGGAAGGTGTTCCTCGCGTTCATCCTCGATCACATGCCCGCGGGCGTGAGCGGGCTGATGATGGCGGGCCTGTTCGCGGCCGGGCTCTCGAGCCTCAACAGCGGCGTGAACGCCATGGCATCGACGTTCATCAACGACTTCTACCGTCCGATGACCCCGAGCAGGAACGAGCGGCACTACCTGCGCGCCGGGCGTGCCGCTGTTGTGGCCTGGGGCCTGATCCTGGGCGGCTTCGCGATGGTGTGCGTGTTCTGGCAGTACGAGGACGGCCAGATCCAAGAAGGCGGCACGCTGCTGACCTTCGCCCTGACCGTGATGACCTTCGCTTACGCCGGGCTGCTGCCGGTGTTTCTCACGACCATCCTCACCAAGCGCGGAAGCACCTCGAGCGTGATCGCGGCACTCGTCACCGGGTTCACGCTGGTGCTCTTCATGCAACCGATCTTCTGGGATCCCATTGTTAACATCCAGGCGATGCGTGCGGACTACGCGGCCTCCCTGGAGACCGACGAGAACAGCCCACGCCCGGCCCTGCTCGGCGTGCTCGATCTCGCGTTCGTCTGGAAGCTCGGGATCGCGAGCGCCGTCGCGTTCGCTGTCTGCCAGATCGGGAACGCGCCCAGACCCGGATCGGAACCGGCTCGTTAAGCGGGCCGCCCGGCGCCGGGCGGCTCGGCGATCCGTCCCGTCAGCCCGCTCACTCGGCCGGGAACAGGAACCTGAGGGCCTCGGGGAACCGTTCGCCCCACGCGATCTCGTTGTGGCCCGCGTCGCGATCGATGACGAGCATGCGTTGGTCATCGCCCAGCCCGGCATCGGCGAGCCGCCGATCGATCTCCTCGGCCCACGCGACGTACGCCCCGTTGCGCTCCCGATCCCGGTCGTTGCCGCCCACCTCACGCCCGCCCATGCCGACGAAGACCCTCCCCGGCCAGGCCGCAACGGAGTCGAGGTAGTCCCGGGTAGCCTTCCCGTTGTCGTAGAGCATCGGCAGCGACTCGACGATCGCTTTGCCGAAGACGTCGGGATGGCGGGTCGAAGCGTAGAGCGAGATGGCACCGCCGAGCGACGCACCCCCGATCGCGGTGTGCTCGGGCCCGGTCTTGACCCGGAAGGACCGCTCAACCCGGGGCATGACCTCTCGGCGGAGCCACGAGACAAACGCCGCGCCGTCACCGGCGTGCCCCTGGATCTGCCCGACCGGCAGGTACTCGCCGAGCCGGTGCTCCCCGGCGTGCGGGATCGCGACGATCACCACCGGTTCGATCTCTCCAGACTCGATGAGCTGCTGCGCCGTTTCGTCCGCGTTCCACTCGCCCGGCACGCCATCGGGCCGCTCGAATACGTTCTGCCCGTCCATCATGTACAGCACGGGGTAGTCCCGGCCCGCGTTGACGGGGTCTGTGTAACCCGGCGGCAGCCAGACGACGGCGTCACGCATCGAACTCTCGGCCCCGCCCGCGCCGCCGCGGATCTCGAGACGCCGGGCGTCGCCCGTGACGTCGAGTTTGCGGTATCGCCCCGACCGGCGCACCTGCTCGGAGAGAGCGACAGGCACCCGCCACTCGGGCACCCGGAACTCGAGCACCGGGCGCTCGTTCGGCCCGAGCTTCGAGCGGTCGACCTTGGGGAACGAGCGGTTGGCGATCGAGTTGCCGCTGCCGTCCAGTTCCTCACGATCCCAACCGCCCATCGTGAACTTGAACGCGACGGTCGTGTTCGGCGGCACCTCGTCTATCACGATCTGCCAGCGGGTGTCCGAGCGAGGCGTGAGCACAAAGCGGGGATCGGCGGGGTTCCACCCGTTGATGCTCGAAGCAAGATAGATCGGCTGATCCTGAGTCGCTTCACGCGGGAGATCCTCGACGATAATGACGAAGCCCTGGGGCAGCAGTTCGGGCTGGACCATATCAGGCTCCGATTGGGACGCCGGATCGGCGGACGCACCGGCGAGCCCGCACGCGAACGCGGCGACCAGCGATGAACACCCGAGAAACCTTGAGACGATTGATAGCATGTCGGACTCCGCTTGGGTTGAGCGTGTGATGGTACGCGGATCGCAAGGAAAACGCCCGCGTTCTCACGCGGGCGTTCCCCAGAACATGGGTTCACACGGTTGCCGATATCACGGGCAGCCGGCGTTGAACTGGTTGATGTACTCAACGATGTCGAAGAAGTTGAGCGCGCCGAACGGGGCAGCGAAGTCCGCGACGGGATCGCCCGCGTTGAACAGCCCGATGTACGCCGCGATATCGAAGAAGTTCAGCGTCCCGAACGGTGCGGCCAGGTCGGCCGGGCAGGGGACCGAGGTGTCCGAGAGGTTGATGAACTGGTCGCCGGCAATGGTGTTAAAGTCGAAGTCGGTCGTCCCGTCGCCGTCGGTGTCACGCGGACCGAGGTTCTCCGAGCCGTCCGGGAGACCGCCGAGAACCTGGTTGGAGTAGAAATCGAAGCCGCTGTTGGTGATCCAGCCCGCCATCAGGATGTCCTGCGAGCCGTCCCAGCCGAGCTCGTCCAGATCGATGGAGAGCTCGATGCCGGTGTTGACCGCGCCCGCGCCGGACGCGTCGGAGTCGGTCACGCCGAGCACGTTCGAGTTGTCGAACGCGATCTCGATCAGCCCCGGGATCCCTGTGGTCACAACGCCGTTGGCGGCCAACTCGTCCGAAACGAGTCGCGGGGCGAACTCGGTAAAGATCGAGCCGAGGGTGCCGTCCTGCTGGTCGAGACGCGGACCCGAGAAATCGATGAGAGCCACATCACCCCCGAAGGTCGCGCCGAAGTCCGTGATGGCACCGAAGAACGGATCGATCGCCGCGCCGTTGGTGCGGAGCATCGAGGTGTCGGTGAAGCGGACGTCATCGTTGGTGCCGCCGTCCACGCCGGTGTTGATCGCCATCCAGTAGTCGGGCTCGAACCCGGTATCGAAGGTCAGACCGGCCTGGTTGTTGATGGCGTTGAACGAAATGTCCACGTTGGAATCCAGCAGCACGTTCTGACCGCCGGGCGCCACATCGAAGAACAGCTGGAGCTTGTTGAAGTTGACCTCCATGTTGCCCGCGATGAGCACATAGAGGCGGTTGTTGTCGGAGTCGAGGTACGTCCGGACGTTGTTCAACTCCGAGCCGTACGCCCAATCGACGTCGGGGGACACCGGCGTGGGCTCGGCGGGGTTGCCCTCGACGCCGACCGTGTTCGAGTTGTCATACCCCATGTCGACGCTGGGGACGCCGACGTCCCCACCGGACAGCGCCCCGGCGTTCCCTGCACCGTAACCGGCGAGGCTGCCGAGCAGGTCGACACCGCTGTTGATGTCACCGAAGAACACGCGGGGGACGTTCACGGTCATCCCGTCCCCGTCGTCATCGAAAGTATCGATCGACAGGACATAGTTGGCGGCGAAACCGGCATCGAACACCTGCCCGGATTGCGCGTCGACGACGAAGCCGCCCGGGCCGGACGCCCCGGTGAGGGTCGCGTCCCCGCCCGCGGCGCCCGTGTCGATGTAGAGATCAAGCCCGTTGCCGTTGGTCTCGAGGTTGCCGGCGATCATCATGTAGAGCTCGCCACCGTCGATCGCCATGTAGATGGCGTCGATCTCGGAACCGCCACCGTTGGGACCCGAGCCGTCGACGGTGCCGTCGGTCTCGTTCCCGAAGCCGGTGTAGTTCTGCTGGAGGAACACACGGGTGTAGGTGTCGCCGGTGAGCGAGCCGTCCACGGACGCCGCCCCGGACGCGACGCCCGAGAGATCGACGCTGATGAACTGCTGCGTGCCGTCGAGCGGGGCCGCGTTGAAGTCCTGGGCGCCGCCGAGGTTGGGCGTATCGACCGGCAGCGAACCGACGATCTGGTTCGACTTGAACGAGCGATCGCCCGAGCTGACCCAGCCGGCGACGCGGATGGTTTCGCTCCCGGACAGGCCGAGCGCGCTCAGCGGGATGCGGAGTTCGATGCCGGTCTGGACGTTCTCCGGGTCGCCGAAGTTCCCGCCCGTGAAGAGCCCGGCGGAGTTGTCGCCGAACCCGGTGGGCACGTTGTTCACCCAGATGGTCCCGCTGTAGAAACCGCCTTCCGTGCCCGGATCGAACGCGCCGTCGACGGTCGGCTGGGCGGCAGCAACGCCCGCAAGAACAGCGATAGTCGTGGCGGTCGCCACTCGACAGATACTCATGATTGGTCTCCCTCGTGTCTGATAAGCGGGCTTATGCCCGCGCGAATCCTCAATGGGCCGGTCCTCTTCAGGATCACGACCCAGCCCAGCATAGCGAAACCAATTTCCGACTTCGAGCACGATTCTCCTTTCTCACACCAGAAACACCCCTTGCAGGGGAATTATCGGTGATGCCATGCCCTCCGATCGGACGACTGGCACACCCACGCCCCCACACGGCCCACGCGCACGCGACCCAGAGGGCCCCCGGCCCCTCTTGGCGAATAGCGATCGCGTGCTCTCGGCCCCGATGCCGGCCCGAGCGTGGGCGCCACGCGCCCAGTCCGAGCCGGACGCGCTGACCACAAAGCCCCATGGTCTTGACGGATGCCTGACGCGACCATGCCGTCTCCCCGCGAACATCGAGGCAGGGATCACCGCAGTTCGGGCTCGCCCGGAGACGCCGCCCCCCTCCGGCGGGCCGCTCGGCATCGCTTGCTGCATCTTCGGCGGCGGGCCGCAGGCACTCATCGCTCTTGCTGATCACCGCCAGCCCGGCAGCACCGTGCACCGCCGTCTTCAGTGACCGCTCCGCACAGACCATGCCCCCCACCGCGACGCCCCACCCATCGACGGAACGCACACCGCTGCCGGTGCGCATGCTCGATCCAGGTCGAAAAGCGACCGGGTGATCAACAAAGCCGTGACGAGAAAACCGGAAAGGCCCAAAGACTTAACCCACTTTGACATAAGCACTTAAATCTACGCTGACGCCAGAGGCCTGCAAGCAATCGCGTCCGGGGACCGATCCTGGAGCCGATCACGAAAGCACATTCGGTTGACTGGGGCGTGCGGCATCCTTTACACTCCCATCCGAGGGACAGGCCGAAAGGCCGCAATCACAACGCCGGTTTTTATACCGGCCACGAGGGATACATCGTGAAAGACCACCGCGCCCGTCACCGCGAAGGCGGTTTCACACTTATCGAGTTGCTCGTGGTGATCGCGATCATCGCGCTGCTCATCGGCATTCTTCTGCCCGCGATCGGAAAAGCCAGGGAGACCGCGCAAGCGCTCAAGTGCCAGACCAACAACCGCGGCGTCGGCACCGCGATGATCCAGTACGGGCACGATTTCCGGGACTGGTTTCCGGTCATGCCGGCGGCACGGACGCGCGTGGACCGGGAGGAGTTGATGCGCCTCCAGGGGAGCATCGGTGGGGTGGCGGGCCTGTTCAGCCTGTTCCAGGTCGGAGACGCGCAGTTCAACGGATCGGACGCGGCACCCACCGGAGACCGCGGCTACACGGGGGGCGGTTTCGGCATCGGGATCGGGGAGTACCCCAACGGCTCCGACCAACCGCTGCTGGCGTCGTACATCGATTCGTTCGAGGTGCTCACCTGCCCGCTCGACCGCGAGGACAACTACTTCGGCGTCGGCCCCCAGGTTCAGGATCGGCGGTACAGCTTCAGCGGGCGGGTCGGGAAGGTCCCCCAGGCCCCCGCGAGCGCACAGGACGTGATCTCGTACAACATCAGCTATCTGTACTTCGCCGGGCTGCGACCGATCGATCCCGATGTGCTCACCTCGCCGGTGATCTGGGGTGACGAGACGAACACCAACGACATCTCCGTCAACGCCTTCTACGGGTACGACTGGGTGAACGACCAGCCCGGAAACGGTCAGGAGCCGCAGTCGGTGCTCGACGAGGTCGGTTTTAACCCGGCGACCGGATACGGGGAGATCGACAACCACGGGGACGAGGGCGGCTACTTCGTCTTCTCCGACGGGCACGTCGAGTTCATCACCCAGAACCCGCAGCGCACGTTCTTTGCCAACCCCCGCGATGTCGAGCGTCAGAACCCCGAACTGGCCCGCGAACTCCGCACCGAAGGCAAGAGCATCAACCTCTTCAACCCGGACCGGAGCACGTTCATGCGGGTGATCGACTGATCACGATCGGACCGAACGATCATGTGTGCCCCCCACGCGGCCGCTGATCCGAGACTACGCTGCTCTCCTCCACGCACACCGCAGCCGGACGAACCCGTGACCGAAACCGACCCGACAGAACAACCGGTCTCCCAGGCGCCCAAGCGCCGCGGGCTCGGCGGGCTCCTCGCCCACCAGGAGTCCGGGCTGGTGCTGGTGATCCTTCTGATGGGCCTGGGATTGACCGTGTTCGGGGCGTTGAACCCCATCAAACCCAAGTCGCTGACGGATGTGCCCAGCACGTCTTCGGTGATGCTGATCGACGGCGAGGGGATGGCACGCCCCACCGGCTCGCTGCCCCGGACCGAGATCAGGGGGTTCCGCGTCACCTACGGCTCGGGCGGATCATCGGATTTCCTCACGGAAGACGGCTGGTGGTACGACTCGGACACGAACCAACTCAGCCGACAACGCGAGGTCAACGCGTTCCTCAACAAGGCCAATCTCGTGCTGATCGTCAACAACGCGAGTTTCATCGCGGTGATGGCGGTGGGCATGACCGGGGTGATTATCCTGGCTGGGATCGATCTGAGCGTCGGATCGATCTACGGGCTGGCGGGCATTGTCGGGGCGATGGTGCTCACCCAGTTGCCCGCCGATATGAGCGTTGCCCTGGCTGTCCCGATCGGGCTGGCTCTATGCGTCACGGTCGGCGCCCTTTGCGGGCTGGCGAACGGATCGATGACCGTGGGCCTCCGTGTGCACCCGTTCGTGATCACGCTGGGCATGATGGCCGCGCTGCGGGGTCTGACACTCGTCCTTCCCAGCGAGATCTACAACAGGCAATCGATCAGCAACTTCCCGGAATCCTTTGTTGGCGGGTTCTTCAGAGCCGAGCTCTTCGGGGTGCAGCCCGTGCCGATCCTGTTCATGCTGGTGGTTGCCGGGTGCGGGTGGTTCGTGCTCAGCAGGACCGTTTTCGGGCGTCGGGTCTTTGCCATCGGTGGGAACGAGACCGCGGCCGGCTACGCGGGCATCCCGGTAGGCAAAGTCAAGATCCTCGTCTACACCATCACGGGTGCCCTCTCCGGGCTGAGCGCTTGCCTTGCCATCGGATACTACGGATCGGGTGAAACAAACGCGGGCAACGCGTACGAACTGCAGGTCATCGCCGCGACTGTCATCGGCGGAGCGTCGCTGATGGGAGGGCGGGGCACCGCGATCGGCGCCGTGCTCGGAGCGATTGTCATCCAGCTGATCAACAACGCAATCCTGATCTTGAAGATCGATCAGAGTTACAACCAGATCGTGATGGGTGCGGCGATCATCATCGCGGTGGTCATCGATCAGACGAAGCAACGCCTCGCTGCCAAGCGCGGCTGATACACGGGAGACGACCCATGCGCACATACCACTTCAGCATCACCGCAGGATCGGCCCTGCTCGCCGCGGGGCTCACCCTCATCGGCTGCTCCCGGTCCGGGAACGATTCTGGATCGGGGGATGCCGCGAGCGAGAACCCGGGCCAGCCGACGTACACGATCGGGGTCATCGCCAAGAGCAGCGCGAACCCGGTGTTCATGGCCGCCCGGACCGGCGCGGAAGCCGCCGGCGCTCGCCTCAGCGACGAGCTCGGCGTTCGCGTCGATGTCCAGTGGAAGACCCCGCCCCAGGAAGACGCCCAGCTGCAGGCGCAGTACGTCGAGCAGCTCGTGGCCTCGGGCATCGACGGGATCGCGATCTCCGTAACGGATGCGAATGTGCTCAACGCTACGCTCGCGTCCGCCGTGGACAAGGGTGTCATTGTCGTGACGTTCGACAGCGACGCCCCGGAATCCGGCCGGATGGCGTACTACGGCGTCGACGACACGGCGGCCGGCGCGGAGGTCATGAACCAGCTCGCCACGGTGCTGGGGGGCGAAGGAACGGTTGCGGTTCTGACCGGCAACCCGGCGGCGGTGAACCTCTCGAACCGGGTCAGGGGCGTGCAGCAGGCCGCCGCGGGCCACGAAGGTATCACGATCAAGGATGTGTACAACTTCACCCCCGAGACCGCCACGGAAGCGGCCGCGAAGATGGCGCAGGTGCAGACCGCAAACCCGGATATCACCGGCTGGGCCCTGGTCGGCGGCTGGCCCCTGTACACCGACAACGCGCTCGACGGGATCTACACAAACGCCAAGGTCGTTTCGATGGACCCCCTGCCGCTCCCGCTCGAGTACGTGAAGAGCGGGCAGGTGCAGGTGCTCGTCGGGCAGCCGTACTTCGGCTGGGGCGAGAAATCGGTCGAGATGATCGTCGATAAACTGCACTTCGACCGTTCCCCCGAGAGCGAACTCGTCTACGCGACGTTCGACATCGTGACGCCCGAGAACGTCGACGCGTTCGGCGAGAACTGGAAGGCCTGGCTGGGCGAAGACTGAGCCGCCGAGAGCAACCGAACAGTCACACACGGGACCGGTCGCGAAATCGATAGGCCCCGCTTTATGGCACACCGAGCCGACCAGACCACCCTGCTCCGGGCGACCGGCGTCTCGAAGCGCTTCGGGATCACCCAGGCGCTGGACGCCGTCTCCGTGGAGTTCCGGCGCGGCGAGGTCCACGCGCTGATGGGCGAGAACGGCGCCGGCAAAAGCACGCTGGGCAAGGTGATCGCCGGGCTGCACAAACAGGACAGCGGCACAGTCGAGATCGAAGGCCACACGCTCGAGCCCGGCTCGCTGGACGGGGCGTTCGCGGCGGGGATCAGGATCGTCCACCAGGAACTGGCCCAGTGCCCGAACCTCTCCGTGGCCGAAAACCTGTGCCTGCACGCGATCCCGAAGCGCGGGCTGACCGTTGACTTCGGTGCGATGCGGGAGCGGGCCGCCCGCCTTGTTCACACGATCGAGCCCTCGATCGATGTCGACAAGCCGCTGGGCCGGCTCAGCCCGGGGCACCGGCAGATCTGCCAGATCGCCGCCGCCCTGGACGAAGAAGGCCCGCACGGTGGGGCCAAGGTCATCGTCTTTGACGAACCGACGAGTTCGCTCTCGATCCACGAGACCGACCGCCTGCTCGGGATCGCCCGCGATCTCGCGTCGTCGGGGGTGACCGTGATCTACGTGTCCCACCGCATGAGCGAGATCTTCGCGTGCTGCGATCGGGTCAGCGTGCTGCGGGATGGCAGGTATGTCGCCACGTCGGTCGTGGCGGACATCGACGAGCCGACGCTTGTCGAGCAGATGATCGGGCGCCGCATCTCGACGCCGGGCGCCAAAGCCGCCGACGCCCTCGCCGATGCGGCGGGGATCGATCACCACACGCCGGAGAACGCGCCGGTCAAGCTGCGGGTGCGGGGGATGAGCTCGCCCGGGAAGGTCCGCGACGCGTCGTTGGAGGTCCGCGCCGGCGAGGTGCTGGGCATCGGCGGTCTCGTTGGCGCCGGGCGGTCCGAACTGCTCGACGCGATCTTCGGGCTCGATCCGCTGGCGACCGGATCGGTCGAGGTAGACGGGGTCGATGTCAGCGCCCGCGGCTGCCGCGATTCGATCGGCGCCGGCGTGGGTTACGTTCCCGAGGACCGGCGGATGCAAGGCCTCTTCATGAACCTCGGGATCGACGAGAACATCCTCGCGCCGATGATGCCCGAGTTGGCAAACGCCGGCGTGCGGAACCTCACCGCCGAGCAGCGAGAGGCCCGACAGCGTGTGCAGCGGTTCCAGATCAAAACCGCCTCGCTCAAAGAAACAACGCCCGACGAACTCTCCGGCGGCAACCAGCAGAAGCTGCTGATCGCGCGCTGGATGCGCGACACCACCAAGGTGCTGCTGCTCGACGAGCCCACCAGGGGGATCGACGTGGGCACCAAGGCGGAGGTCTACCGCCTGGTGCAGGAAGCAGCCGCCGACGGGCTCGCGGTGCTGCTGGTATCCAGCGAGATGCCCGAACTGCTCGCCCTCTCCGATCGCATCCTGGTCATGGCCGGCGGGCAGATCCGCGGCGAACTAACCGGCGCGGACATGACCCAGGTCAACGTCATGACCCTCGCGACTCAGGAGTAATCCGCTCCGCTTGGCCGGCGAGCGCCCCCAAGGCTCGGACGGACCGCAGGTCCCTCAAGCCCCGCCGACGGACCGCTCGCACTCGGCGTGCTCGCTGCTTTGCTCCGTTTGGCACCGCCGCGGTTGGACCGATCATCCGGCGACCCCCAACAGCTCAATCGGGCGGGACCGTGCGGGCGCCGATCGACCGTGTCATTCGAGTTGTTCGGGTCGATCGACCGGATCGAGATCCCTCCGGCATCAGTCGGTGACCACGAGAACCTCTTGGCCATCGATACCCCACACGATCGTGTCCTCGCCGTTCGGGTCGATGAGGCGGACGCGGACCGGGCGGTCGTAGCGTTCCTTGTCACCTTCTTCGGATTCGATGGTGACCGAGACCGATCCATCGCGCCGGGTGGTCGCCCGATACGTCGTCAGGAGGTACTCGCCTTCTTTGAAGCCCCAGCCCTCGCCGGCGTCCTCGTACATCGTCCCCTCTGCGTTTCCGTCCGCGTCGACATGGACGATCAAGTGCAACTCATCGCGTGAGTCGGGGCGATCGCCGAAGAACTCGGTCACCGGCGCGGCAGCGATGATCGAGCCGGGGCGGATGTACAGGTCCGGCTGATGCGGGTCCTTGGAATCACGCCCTCCGTCGAATGATGGGAAGTCGAAGCCAGCCCAGGCGACACCGCCGATCGGGCGTGGCAGCACCGGGACGCGGTCCGCCTCTGGGGTGACCTTCGCGACCACGAGCAGATCCTGCCCGATCAAGAAGGAGTCGTCCTCGCTGCGCAGAGCGGGGTCGGCCGGGTCGGCAAAGAACGTCGGGGCGGCGATGGGCATGCCCGTCTGGGAACTCAACCAGAACTGCGTGTACAGATAAGGCATCAGGCGGTAGCGACGCTCGAGCGCACGCC
Organism: Phycisphaerales bacterium UBA6054; assembly: GCA_002429045.1. Classification (GTDB taxonomy): domain Bacteria; phylum Planctomycetota; class Phycisphaerae; order Phycisphaerales; family UBA1924; genus UBA6054. The sequence continues at coordinate 10,890 of DIYM01000025.1, read as the reverse complement.
GGCAGGTCGCCTCGACCTCGGGCCCGAACGACCACGGCTCCTTATCGATGTTCCCCTTCGCGGTGTGCCCGCGGCTGAAGGGCAGCAGCGCCCCGTAGCCCATCCAGCGGGCGAACAACTCCCCGTCGCCGTTGTACGCGAAGCCGCCGATGTCCGGGCCGGCGAAGGGCTGGCCAGACAACGCGAGGTTGAGCGTCATCGGGATCGACATCTCCAGGTGCGGCCAGTTCGCGCTGTTGTCGCCCGTCCAGGTCGCGCCGTAGCGGTGCCCCCCGATGTAGTTCGCTCGGCTGAGCACGAAAGGACGCTTCTCGGGGTTGGCCGCGAGCACACCTTCCCAGGTCGCCTTGAGCATCATCATGCCGTAAACGTTGTGGTAACGTGCGTGGGTGCCGGTGCCGCCGAGGTCTTCGTCCGCGTTGTGGACGTTGTCCTCGGGCATGGTCTTGGTCGCGACGTTGAACACCGCCGGCTCGTTCATGTCGTTCCAGACCCCGTCGATATCGAGTGCCATGAAGTCCTGATAGAGATTGGCCCACCACTCGCGGACATCGCTGCGGAAGTAGTCGGGGAAGACGCAGACGCCGGGCCAGACCTCGCCGTTGTAAACCTCACCCTGGGTGTCACGCACCCAGACGTCGGCCTCGGTGCCCTCGTCATAGACGAAGTAGCCTTCTTCTTTCTTGACACCCGGATCGATCATCCAAACGTTGGAGAAGCCGTGCTCGCCGAGCCACCTGTTGAGCCCGGCCGGATCCGGGAACTGCTCGTCATCGAACGTGAAAACGCGGTATCCGTCCATGTAGTCGATGTCCATCCAGATGACATCGGCGGGCAACTGACGCTTGCGGAACTCGCGGACGACCTCCTTGACGCGCGTGTCCGGGTTGTACGAGTAGCGGCACTGGTGATACCCCACCGCCCACTTGGGCGGCATCTCGATCGTGCCGGTCAGATAACCGAGCCCCTTCATCACCTGCTGCGGCGTGCTGCCCTCGATCACGACCACCGGGAACTCGTAGTTCGGAGCCCGGAAATGGATGCCGTCGCGCAGGTCGATCTCGCAGCGTTCGGTGGTGTCGGCCAGCACGCCGAACGCGGTGCCGTCTTCGCGTACCGCGAGCACCCAGGGGTGCGATGTGTACAGGTTCGGATCGCCCAGCCCGTAACCGAACGCATCGAAGTTCCACGCCTCCGTGACGTACCCATTGCGAAGGAGCGGGCCGGCGCACTGCCCGGTGCCGTACAGGCTGGTGCCCTCATCGATCGAGACCGACGCGACGAAGCGCCCGGTCTCCGCGTCCCTCGAGAAGTCGGGAACAACGGCGGCGTTCCCAACGTTGATACGCCCGAGCGATCCGAACTGGCGCACCATCGCGAAAGAGGGGCGGCGTGCGTCCGCGGCCGCGGGCGACGCGTCGAACCGGACGATCCCGCCCCCGAGCCGGTGGGCCTGGATTTGGGCATCGGCGGGCATGGCGGTCATCAGGCACGCGGCCGCGACAGCGGCCGGGGTCAACGGAAGTCGGTCGAACATGGATATCCCTCGTGTGTGGCCTCTGGCTCCACGGATGTACTTTCGTCACGACTGTATGCCGCCCGCGTATGCGGACAGTTCCCTGTTTTCGGACGCGGCTATCCGGCGTTTCGCCGCGGGTTTCCAGGCCCAAACAATCGCCCCGGCTTTCACGAAAGCGGGTTCACAAACCGCCAGATCCGAGGCATAATACCAGAGACGCCCTCTCCGGACGTGAATCACAAGGGAGATCAGACACGATGCATTGCCCGACTCCGACGATGTTCCTGCGCGCCTCGATGGCAGCGGCGTCGATCTGCCTGCTGGCCGCGACCGCGACCGCCCAGCGGTCGCAAACCTATCTGCAGTGGTTCGAGGCCGAGTGGGACGACATCGAGCGACGCGTGCCCGACTTCTTCCTCGCGGGCTACGACGCCGTCTGGCTGCCACCGGTTTCCAAAACCTCCTCGTTCCATTCTCCCGGATACGACCCGTTCGACAGGTTCGACCTCGGGCGTCCCCCCCTGTTCGCCTCGTCACCGAGCCGGGCCCGCACGACCTACGGCACCGAGGACACCATGCGGGCGATGGTCAAGGAACTCCAGCGCGCCAACGGCGAGGTCTACATCGACGCCATCCTCAACCACAACTCGGGACGGACCACCTCGGACGCGTTCCTCGCGCAGGGCTGGTACCCGGGCTTCTGGACCCCCCGCGAAGACCCGCCCCGGGACAAGCAGCCGCTCGACGACTGGGGCGACTTCCACAACGGGAATCAGTTCGGCTACCTCCAGAGCGAGAACCCCGGAGGCCCCAACTACGACCTGCTGAGGGGAGACCTGGTCGCCCTGGTCGACATCGCGCACGAGTCGAACAACCAGTTCATCCGCCACCCCGTGGAGGAGGGCAACCCGATGAACATCCCGGGCGGTACGATCTTCAACCGCCCCGACCCGGCGAACGCGCGCAAGTACCCTGATCGCGACCTCGGCGCGGTGACGATCAACAACCCGGGCACCAGCCGCAACGGACCGATCTCCATCACGCGATACCCGTTCAACACCGCCGACCCGATGCAGGGTGACGCGGTGGCGGACAACGCTACTGGGCTGCTGATGCGATGGTCCCAGTGGATGATCGAGGAGATCGGCGTCGACGGTTTCCGCCTCGACGCGCTCAAGCACACGCCGTCGTTCTTCTGGGATTCCTTCTTCGACAGCGCGATCCACATGACCCGGACCACGCCCGACGGGCGCCGTGTCAACCCGTTCACGTTCGGGGAGAACATCACCGACAACTTCACGATGATCAACGACCTGACCCGCAAGGACTCGTTTGCGAACCGTGACGCCCTGGACATCCAGGGCGCCGCACGCCTCCGCGATCTGCTCAACGCGGGCGGATTCGGATCGTGGTCGGGCATCAACGCGAACGCGGGATCCGGGCATCTCGACTTCGCCGACGACGGGTTCATCAACGGGTCCCTGGGTGTCAACCACGTCTTCAGCCACGACAACGGCACCAACGGCAACGGGCAGTCGTTCCCGGGCCTGCCCACCGAGCGTCAGCAGGGGCACCAGATGCACGCCTACTCGCTGATGCGCCCTGGGCGCACGATCGTCTACCACCACGCCCGGGGCATCCCACGCACGGGAGGTTTCTTCCCCCGCGAGGGCGCGACCAAGGCCCTCGGCTGGGACCCCGCCGACCAAGCCCTCGACGATACGATTACGACGCTGGTCAAACTCCGCGGCGAGATCGGGTACGGGCAGTACTCCGAACTCAACGCCAACCGGTCCGATGTCCTCGTGTTCGAGCGCGCCTTCAACGGGCAAGCGAACTGCCTGGTCGCGGTCAACGACCGCTGGGACACCGGGACCACGTCCGTCACCGTCAGCACGTCGTACCCCCAGGGCACACGCCTGCACGAGATGACCGGCAACGCCGCCGATCCGATCGTGGATCCGACGAACAACATCCCGGAACTGATCATCGTGGGGCCGAACGGTCAGGTGACACTCGAGGTGCCCCGCAACCGCACCGGCACCGACGAGCACGGGCTCGGCTACCTCATCTACAGCGAGTCGCTGCCGAACCTCGAAATCTCATTCATCGGACCCCAGGGTGTGATCGATCCGGACCCCGCCTTCTTCCCCGACAGCCTCCAGCGTCTCAACCCCATCACGGTGCTCACGGGCGACACGTTCGAGATCCGTGTCGAGACCACCGCGGGCGACGCGCTCGACCCCAACACCGACGACAACGCGCTGTTCTCGTTCAACGCCCGTGTGGACGATTACAACGGGAACGGCGTGATCGACATCGCCCCCACCGCCTCGGTCATCGGAGGCTACGAGGAGTTCTTGACCTTCAAACGCCCCCTCTTCGACTCGGGCTTCCCGTTCGGTCTGTACCGCCAGGAGATCGATGCGACCCGGCTCGAGGAAGGCATGAACTACCTCAGCGTGATCGCGTTCCGCACGCGCCCCTCGGGGACAACCCCGATCTTCCGCAATGAGCGTGCGGTCGTCTACATCGACCGGCTCCCGCCAGAGATCGAACTCGTCGAAGCGGGCCAGACCGTCACGGACCCGACACCGCAGCTCACCGTCAGGGCCCTCGACCGGACGACGTCCGAGGTTCACATGTTCTCTAACCTGTCGGACGGTGTCGATCCGCTCACGCTCATCAGCGGCGCGACCTCCATCCCGCGTTTCGACCGGTTCGAATGGCGGCGCGTCCTCGACGAGACGTTCTCGCACGGGTTTCAGAGCATCACCGTCGTCGCGGTTGAGGAATCCGGCAACACCAGCGTGCTGACCGAGTCGTTGTTCGTGGATCTCTGTGACGCGGACATCAACAAGGACGGTCTGCTGAACTTCTTCGACGTCAGCGGGTTCATCGCGGCGTTCAACGCCCAGGACCCCTCGGCGGACCTCGCGGCCCCGTTCGGCTCGTTCAACTTCTTCGATGTCGCAGCGTACATCGCCCTGTTCAATGCCGGGTGCCCCTGAGCCTCATCCGGCGGCGAGCATCCAGACCGAAACCAGGGCCCGGGCGGACCAGAGCGCCGTCCGGGCCCAGTTCGTGCGCACGAGACCCGCGACCACGCGCGGGTCGTGCCCGTCGCGAGCCAGCCGGACGTGGAACGGGATCTGCCAGGCCGCTGTCGACACCCAGAGAAGCACCACCGCTCCGAGCCCGGAGAACGCAAGCCACACGGGGACATGACCAGGCGTTGCGAACACGAGCCACGCGGCGGTCACCATCTCGACCAGCATCGGGGGGCCGACCGCCAGCGTGGTACGCCGCTGATGCCCAGCCGCGTACTCCAACGCGTCGTCACCACGCACGCGGTCGAACAGCGGATAGTGGACGAGTTGGACGAACCAGATCAGCCCGCACATCCAGCCGGAAGCGATCGCTTGGGCGATCAGCACCCATTGTTCGGCGCTGAACCCCACGGTCACGCGGCCCCGGGTCCCGCGGCGCCCGGCAACGCGCAGGCGATACCCGCGTAGTCCGGGCGCTCGGACGCGGCCCGGTGGCGATGGGCCGAGACGATTGTCCCGTTGCTGACCACGAACACGCCCGGCATCTGGAACCCATCGCCGCTCAGCCCGCCGATGACATGACCCCGGATCGTCGCACCGATGCCCCGGACAAACTCTTGCGGTCCGAACAGTTGCCCGAGCCTGCCGCGTCCCAGCTCGAACGCACGGTACAGCGACACGCCGGGGTCCGAGACGAGCGTGACTCCATCGAGCCCATACCTGCTCAGCAGAGCATCCAGGGAGCCCGGCTCACCCTGGTGGACGAGGACCAGCCGCTTGTCTTCCGCCTCGATCCGCGCCCGCTGCTGTCTGAGATCTCCGAGCGCCTCGCGGCAGAAGGTGCAGCCCGCGTGACGCAGGAACACCACGAGCAACGGAGACGAGGCAGACAGATCCCCGAGCGTATCGCCCGATTCGGTGCGAGCGCCCGCGATCGCATGCTCGGCGGATTGGACATCGGCATCGGCGATCGCGCCGGCGCCCGAGTGGTGCCTGAACGCCGCGTAGAGCATCATCCCGAACGGAACCCACCAGACCAGATCATTGGTCAGCAGCGTCCACCCGAACTCGACGGGGACGTCGCCCCGGACGACGCCCGATGCATAGCCCAGCGGCCCGAACACCTTGCCGAGGAAACCGACGAGCACGATGGGCCAATGCCGAATCGGGTCTCTCGCCGCGGCCAGGTAGCCCACCCCGTACACCCCGACGATCATCCCAACGCACTGCCAGATGAACGGATAACCCGGCTCGGGCATGCCTGTCGCGTCGAAGAGCCACGCGGGGTAGAGCACGGTCAACCCACCCCAGGCCAGGTTATAGACCCCAGCCGCGATGAGCCAGCGGGACATCCAACGCGGGGAGGGCGGAGATCGATCACGCATGCGTGGGGCTTCGCCCGGCTCGGCCGGGCCGATGCTAGTAGACGCCTTCCTCGGTGCCGGTGATCTGCTCGGGCTTTGTCTTGACGGCCGCGAACCAGACGAACAAGAACAGCGGAAACCCGATGCCGAGCACGAGCCCGAACGCCAGCCCCACCAACTGCCCGATCTGCTGCGTCGGATCGCCGCTGTTGATCTGCTGAGCGATCATGCTGTCGGGGTAGTCACGGGCCCACTGCTCGGTCGCGGCCTGCTTGTCGAAACCCCGGACGATCTGAAAGATCGAAACACCCATCGCCGGGACCGTGTACAGCAAGACGAGCGTCCTCCCGAGCGGGCGGCGTCCGACCAGGAAGAGGCCTCCGAACAGGAGCAAGACCGCCAACGCCAGCCCGGCCCCGCCCAAGGCGTAGTCGATCGCATCAATCGTCATCGACGGCGGGAGCGGATCGCCGTTGAGTTGCCCGGCCATCATGCCGCCGAGGAACGGGCTGACCGCCAGACCCAGCCCGCCGCAGCACAGCCCGAACGCGGCCATCCCGATACACACGAACCCGACGACCTTCGGCCAGAGCGGAGGCTCGCGGAACCCATCGACTCCCGATTCGTGATCTCTATAGTCCTGATCCATGCGCGTGTCTCGTTGCGAGCGCGTCAGACGCGCTCGAGGAATCGGATATCGTTCTCGAACAGCATCCGGATGTCGGGGATCGCGTGCTTACCCATCGCGATGCGTTCGATGCCGAAACCGAACGCGAAGCCGGTCCATTCCTCCGGATCGACGCCGCACGCCTGCAGCACGTTGGGATCCACCATGCCGCAGCCGCCGAGTTCGATCCACGCGGGCTCGGTGCCCGGCTTGAGGGCGATCTTCATGTCGAACTCCGCGCTCGGCTCGGTGAAGGGGAAGAAGCTCGGGCGGAGCCGGATCTCGGCGTCCGGGGCGAAGTAGGCCTTGGCGAACTGCAGCAGCGTGGTCTTGAGATCGCGGAGCGTCACCCCGCGATCGATGTAAAGCCCCTCGATCTGATGGAACATGAACGAGTGCGTGGCGTCGACGGTGTCCGGGCGATAGACACGCCCGGGAGAGACGACCTTGATCGGGGGGCCGGAGCCCTCCGCAACCATGCGTTCCATCGCGCGGATCTGCACCGTCGACGTCTGGCTCCGGAGCATCCGGGGCGTCTCCGCTTCGTTCGGATCGTCGACGTAGAAGTTGTCGATGGGGTCCCGTGCCGGGTGCCCGGCCGGGATGTTCAGCTTGATGAAGTTGTGCTCGTCGTCCTCGAGTTCGGGGCCTTGCGCGACGTCGAAGCCCATGCGGGCGAACACCTCGACCAGTTCCGCCCGGACGCGGGTGATGATGTGGCGCCGGCCGAGACGTCGTGTGTCGGTGATGCCCGGCTCGGTCATATCCACCGCCGGCGCCGGGCCCGCCCCGCCAGGACCCGCAGCGCCCTTCTTGGCTTCGAACGCGCTCTCAAGCGTCGCTTTCACCTCATTGAGACGCTTGCCGACCTCGCCCTTCTGTTCCTTGGGCACGTCCTTCATGCGCGGCATCATCGCCTTCAGGGCGCCCTTCGCCCCGATGTGCGCGATACGCCAAGCCTCGATCGCGTCGGGGGAATCGGCCGCGTCGAGTTCCGCGAGGGCCTTGTTTTCCAGCGCATTCAGATCGTCGAGCATGCAAGCATCATAGATGACGGAGCACGGCGCATCGCACGGCGACGGCGCGGCGGTGACGAAAAAACACCCCGGCAGACCGGGGTGATTCTCGGCGTTCGATCTCGCTGACGATCAGTCCTGGGAAGACTCGCCGGCATCCGATTCATCTGCCGCGGGGGCGGACTCGGCGACGGGGTCGGCCTTGCGGAGCTTGGCCGCGAACGCTGTCCGCTTATCGGCCTGGCGGCGGCGGGTGCTCGGACGGCCGCCGATCTCCGGGCCCTCTTCGTTGCCAACGAACTGGATGACGCAGAGCTCCGCGGCGTCGCCGAGGCGGTGACGCCCGAGACGGACAATGCGGGTGTACCCGCCCGCACGATCCGCGAAGCGGGGCGCGACGTTATCGAAGATGTGCTTGACCAGACGCGGAGCCTTGCGGATCTCGCCGTAGCGGTTGCGCTCGATCTCTTCCGACGCGGGGATGTCGAAGAAGCCCTCGGTGAACTCGCGCTGGCCCTCGATCCGCTCACGCTCCTCCTCGGTCGCGTTCTTGGGGACGTGCGACCAGGCGAACGCCTGGCGGTCCTGGCCGAGCATGGAGATCACACGGCGGCGTGCGTGGAGATCCCCGCGTTTCGCCTTGGTCACGATCTTCTCGACGAAGGGCTGGAGCGCCTTCGCCTTGGGGATCGTGGTGGTGATCTGGCCGTGCTCGAAGAGGCTCGCCGCCATGTTGCGGAGCATCGCCTGACGGTGGGCGGTCGTGCGGTTCAGTTTGTAGCCGGCTTTGCGGTGACGCATGGCTCTGTCTCCTGGCGGGCTTCACTCGGCCGCCAAAGTGGGTATCGCGATGAGGGACTCAGTCCTTCGTGGGGATCGTGTAACCTTCGGGCAGTTCCATGCCGAGGTCCAGGTTGATGTCCAGCAGCTTCCGCTTGACCTCACGCAGCGACGTGCGGCCGAACGAGCGGAGCTTGAGCAACTCAGGCTCGGTCATGGTGACCAGCTGCGCCACGGTGTCGATCCGGGCCGACTCGAGGCAGTTGCTCGCACGGACGGACAGCTCGAGCTGCTCGACCGGCATGTTGAGCTTGCGGATCAGTTCCTCGTCGACACCCGCGGCCGCGGCTGCCTCGGCCGAAACGGTCTCCTCGCCGACCTCGAAGTACTGGACGAACGGGTTGATGTGCTTGCGCAGGATCTTGCCTGCTTCGACCAATGACATCTCGGGAGTGACCGTTCCGTCCGTCCAGATCTCCATAGTCAGCTTGTCGTAGTTGGTCTTCTGGCCGACGCGGGTGTTCTCGGTCTTGTAGCGAACCCGCTGGACGGGCGAGTAGATCGCGTCCACCGGGATGACCCCGATCTCCTGCTCGTCGCTGCGCCCGTACTGCTCGGACGCGGGCACGTAGCCTCGCCCCTTGCCGACATGGATCTCCATCTCGAACGCGACCTCGGAGGTCAGCGTCGCGATGACCAGATCCTTGTTGTGGACCGTCACCGAGGTGTCCGCCTCGATGAGTTCGGCGGTGACCTCGCCCGGGCCCTGGGCCGCAAGGCGCATCACGCGGGGCTCGTCGCCTTCGAGCTCGACGATCAGGTTCTTCATGTTCAGGATGATATCGGTGGTGTCTTCCAGGACGCCTTCGAGCGAGGTGAACTCGTGCTCGGCACCCTTGATCTTGACCGCCGTGACCGAGGCGCCCTCGATCGACGAGAGGAGGATCCGACGCAGCGAGTTGCCGATCGTCGTGCCCATGCCGCGCTCGAACGGCTCCACGGTAAACCGCCCGAACGTCGGTCCGGTGAACTTGGGATCGGAAACAACTCGGGTCGGAAGCTCGAGGCCTCTCCAGCGAACTCGCATGTTCTGTTTCTCCTCGGCAGCGGGGTTGTCTTCCCGGGGGCCGGGGCTCTCGGGCGGGCCGTGCTGCCGAACACGGGACGCCCTTCTCTCACCCGGCACCAATGTGTCATCCATCACGAAGGCACGCCGACCACCTCGGGAGGTCGCGGCGGGCCGCGGTGTTTTCTTACACGCGCCGCTTCTTGCGGGGGCGGCAGCCGTTGTGCGGCACCGGCGTGCGATCCTCGAGGGCCGTCACACGGAGCCCGGTCGAGACCATGCCCGACACCGCGTTCTCACGCCCGGCACCCGTTCCGGTGATGCGGACTTCGAGTTCGGTCATGCCCATCTTCCGGACCTTCTGGCCGCACTGCTCGCCGGCGCGGGTCGCGGCGAACGGGGTCGCCTTGCGGGCGCCCTTGAAACCGATGGTGCCGGCCGAATCCCAGGCGAGCGTCTCGCCGTTCGTATCGGTGATGGTGATGAGCGTGTTGTTGTGCGTCGCTTTGATGTGGGCGATACCACGGACAACGTTCTTGCGGATCTTCTTGACCTTCTTGGCCATGCGTTCGCTCCTGTCGGCTCCACTTCGGGTTCCCGGCTCGGTCGAGTCGCGGGCTGGAGCCTTGCGAATGGTGGGTTGTCAGAACACGCCGAGAACGGGGCGTGAACGGTGAATCAGAAACGGGCTTAGCCCTTGATGCCCTTCTTGCCGGCGACGGTGCGCTTGCGGCCCTTGCGGGTGCGGGCGTTGCACTTGGTGCGTTGCCCGCGGGTCGGCAGACCGGCGCGGTGGCGGTCCCCCCGGTAGCTGCGGATCTCGCGGAGGCGCGAGATGTTCTGCTGCACCTGGCGGCGGAGGGCCCCCTCGACCAGGAAGCCGTTGTCGATGATCTGGTTGATCTTCGCGATGTCCATCTCGGCCAACTCGTTGGCGCGGGTTTCGGGATCGATCCCGGCCTCCTCGAGGATGTCCTTGGCGAACTTCGGACCGATCCCGTGCACATACTGCAACGAGTAGTAAATCTTCTTACGATCCGGAATATCACTACCAGCGATACGAGGCACGGGCGGCTCCCTTACTCGCCCGGCTCCACGGGCGTTGCTGCACAAAGACCTTCAGACACTCCAAACACACGGCGCGGGGGATCTACCGAGATCACCACCGCGAGGGCATCAGCCCTGACGCTGCTTGAAGCGCGGGTTCTTCTTGTTGATCACAAAGACCTTGCCCTTGCGGCGGACAATCTGGCAGTCCTTGCTGCGACGCTTGACACTCGACTGAACCTTCATGGCAGACTCCAAAGTCTGTCGATCACTTCTCGCACCCCACGCTCCCGCGGGGCATCGGGGGCACCAAGCCACCGCAGAACACCCGCCCCGGCTGCGGGCCGAATGGCGGGAGAGGATGGTAGACACCAACCCGCC
>DIYM01000098.1 GCA_002429045.1 Phycisphaerales bacterium UBA6054 | reverse complement strand
GGCGGATCGGGCGTTGGCACCCGCCTCGCCCGCACCGGCGCGGGTGCCGAGTTTTATTCCCTCCGCGAGTACACGCCCGGCGACCCCCGCCGCTCCATCGCGTGGCGACCGAGCGCCCGGCACGGGGATCTCCTGGTTATCGAGCGCAACGAACCCCAGAGCCGATCGGTCTGGGTCTGGGTCACCGCGCCCCCAGAGCCCGTCGCGAACGGGGACGCTCTCCCGGAGCGCGCGCTCGCGATCGCATTGGCTTTGGTCCGCCTGGGCGTCCGAAGGCAGCGGGCGGTCGGGGTCTGGATTCCCTGGGCGGGAGTCCGGGTCCAGCCCGGCGCCGGCAGGATGCACGAACGCCGCGTTGCCGAGTCGCTCGCGGTGGTCGACCTCGGGATCGCGTCCACGGACAGGTCCGCGACGTCACCACCCCCCGGTGATGACGGCTCCGACGTGCTGCTCGTCCCGCTCGGGACCCCGCCCCCCGCGGCGCGGGCCTGCTCGGCAGGCCAGACGTTCGACCCGAGCGATCCCGACGCGTGGCTGGCGCCGGGCGCAGTGCTTCCTTCCATGCTCGAGGATCGGGCGGGGAGGGCCCGAGCGTGACCCACGCGGCCCGGAACCCGGCACGTCCAGCAGACGCATTCGACATCGAATCGGCGATGCGCGGCTCTGTGGTCTGGTCGATCGCATGCGGTGTGATGACCTTCGCGATCGCGTCCGGCTCGTTGGGCTTCTTCTGTCTGATCGGGCTGGGCGTTCTCGCGGCGTGGCTGCTGTGCCCCGGCTCGGGGCGCGTGGCGCCCCGCCGCGCCATCAACGCCGGGTTGCTCGGTGTCATCGGCTTCGGGATTCTCCAGACGCTGCGGCTCGGGTTCACGGTCGACGCGTTCGCGTTCTTCATCGGGTTGCTGCTGGTCGTGAAGCTGCTCGATCTCCGCCGCCCCTCCGACTGGGGTCAGACCATCACGCTCAGCGCCGCGCTCGTCGTCGCCGGCGTGCTGACCAGCAACACACTGGCGGCCGGCGTTTCGCTGCTGATCTCGACCGCCGTCATCCTCCGGGCGGTCCTGCGCTTCCAGATCTACGCGGCCGCTGTCCGGGGCGGGCGGGATCTGACCGAACCGTGGACCCAGCGCCAGCGTGCCGGGCTGCGCAGGTTGCAGTGGTCGATCGGAGTGTCTGTCTTCGTGATCGGGTCGGGCGTCTTCTTGTTCCTGCCGCGTGAGTTGGGAGCCGAGGCGTTCGGTCAGTGGGGGGGGGCATCGCTCGGGCAATCCACAGGATTCAGCGACGAGGTCACGCTCGGGCAACCCGGCCTGGTCTCAGAATCTCCGACGCCCGTGATGGATGTCGTGATGCTCGGTCGTTCGGGGGAGAACATCGGCAGCCTCGAGTACCCGCCGGTGTATCTCCGCGGCGCGGTGCTGGAGGAGTACGACAACGGGCGATGGAAGGCGTGGTCGGGGCGTGGCCGGAGGGCGCGGGTGCTCGCGGACTTCGTGCCCTCGGGCGGCAGCATCCGTCCGTGGATCTCTCCGCGTCCCAACGCCTGGACCACCGAGTTGAGGATCACGATCCGCAACGCCCGTCGCGGCATGACACCGCTGTTTACCGCGTGGGAGCCGCTCGAGGTATCCCCGATCGGGAGCGGGCGGTTCATCTCGTTCAACACCTGGCTCGGAACCGTGCAGGCGGACCAGGCGCGCGGGAGGCTCGAGTACGTCGTCCGTCTCTCCGATCCCACGCTCCGACCGCTCGAGATCCTGCCCGGCGCCGAGCGTGCCGAGGTCGATGTGTCTGGCATCCCCGACGGGGTGCGGTCGTACGCGCGGGACGTGGTCACGAGGGCTTCGATCGATCCGGATCCCGCAACGCGATCGCTCCGCGAGGACGTCTTCGCGGTGCGAGCGCTCACGAACCATCTGAAGAACCAGTTCACCTACACCCTCGAAGACCAGCCGATCCCGCCAGGGCGCGACGCGACCGAGTGGTTCCTCAACGACCGCAAGACCGGGCACTGCGAGTACTTCGCATCCGCGCTGGCGATGATGTGCCGCTCCGTCGGGATCGACGCCCGTGTGGTGACCGGCTACGTGATGAGCGACTTCAACGAGGTCACCCGCCAGTACATCGTCCGCGAGAGCAGCGCCCATGCCTGGGTCGAGGCCCGCGTGACCCCGGACACCTGGCTGACATTCGACGCCACGCCCAGCGAGGAGTTCCATGCCATCCATCAGCCCGAGCCGAGCCTGACCCGCTCGGTGATGAACATCTTTGAAACGATCGAGTACGCGTGGGTCACCGGCGTGGTGGCGTACAACTCGGAGAGCCGCGCGAGCGTCTTCGGGCCGCTGTCCTCGGATTTCGGGATGCTCCGCGCGGGCGGGCGGATGATCAACCGCCTCCGGTTCGGGGGCTCGCCGCTCGTCCTCCGCGCCGCCGGGGTCGGCATCGCGGTGTTCTGCTTCTCCATGCTGCTCGGGCTGATCGTCCGCCACCGACGCGACTGGTTCGCGGCGGTGCTGGCATCACTCGGCGCGTGGCTCCGACGGGCACGCCACCGCCTCACGATCGGGCGACGACCCCCCGACGAGCGGCTGCGCCACGCGCTGCTCGAGACGCTCTCCCGGAGCGGGCACCCCAAGCCAGACCACGAGCCGATGCGGATGTTCATCGATCGCTTAAGACCGGGGCTGCCCGCGGGCTTGGTCCCGGCGCTCGACACGGCGTGTGACCTGCTCTATCGCACCCGGTTCCGGGCGGGTCCCGCGCCGGAACCCGGCACGATCGACGGTGCCATCCGCGCCTTGGCATCGTCCGAGAAACGGACCGGCGACCGCCACGCCCGCTCCGAGTGAAGTGTGCTCGGCCGGGCCCCGATACTACCGGGGTCCCACCCAGCCCTCATCCGGAGAACCAGATGCCCGCCAACCGATCCCGCACCGAACGCTGGCGTGAGTGCCTCGCCCAGATCTGCGAGCGGGGCGGCGGCCTCGAGTTCGCGATCGACCAGGGCGATCGCCGGGATCTCAGCGATCTCATCTGGCGCGTCCACGTGTACGGCATCGAGGGCGGCACGATCACCATCGAGCACCCCGGATCGATGGGGCAGTCGTTCCCAGTCGAGGTCGGTGCGCCGTTGATCGGCATCATGGCCGTGGGCCAGAACCGCTGGATGTTCCGCAGCACGGTGCTCGCGAGCGAGACGGTCCAGACGAGGCAGGGGCCACGCCGGGCGTTGCGCGTGCAAGCACCCGAAGAGGTGGAGCGCTGCTCGAGACGGACCGTCGGGCGGACATCCACGCTCGGGGTGAACATGCCGAGCATCGAGTGCTGGCCGCTGCTGGACGCCGCCTCTGCCACACCGATCGAGATCGCCAATCGCGTGCAGATCAGCGATCTGCTCTCGAGCGGCGGGCACGCCGGACCGGTGGACGACGAACTCGCGTTGCCGGAGGTCGGGCCCAAGTTCCTGGCACGATTGGCCAACATCGGCGGCGGGGGGGTCGGCCTGGTCATCCCCAAGCAGGCCCACGCCACGATGGATTCGATCACGCCGTACTTCCTTCGGATCGATCTGCGGCCCACGGTGCCGGCGCCGGTCCTGCTCACCGCCCGGGTGGCGCACACGCACATGGACTCGCAGCAGAACACCTACGCGGGCATGTCCTTCGACTTCAGCCAGAACCCCGAGCACAAGGGGTTCGTGGTCGGTCAGATCGCCCGGTACGTCGGGTCGATGGGCGCGCGTCGGGCTGCCTGAGCATCGTGAACCCGGGTCACGCCGGCGCGCCAGCCAAACACGATCAAACGAACAGCACGCCCCGCGTCGCGCGGGGCGTTCGGCTGAACGTGTGCTGGACTGGAGGCGTCACCAGCCTTTGAGCGAGTACATCGTGGGGTTCTCGACGATCATCATCACCGCGTCGCCGGCTTCCGAGTGGATGCGGATCGGGTTGATGCCGTCGTTCCAGACACCGGTCCAATGGCCCTTGCTGGGGCGGGAGTGCGCGGTGACGCCGTAGCGCCCGTCGAACGTGGTCTCGCCCCGGGGCGCGACGAGTTCGATGGTCCCCGCCGAATCCTTGCTGGCAACGACCCTGACATCGCCCCCGGTGGACTCGGCGACGAGCAGGTCGTCGAGCGTCAGATCGGTGCGGATCTCAACGTCGCCCCCCAGGTGGTCCTCGCTGCCCGAGCGGACGTCGATCGAGCCTGTGGCGCCGACGACGGTCACGTTGCCCCCCGCGTTGCGGACGCGGATGCCGTCGGCCCGGGGCACGTAGACGATGATGTCCACCGGCGGGCGGAAGCCCTCGACCGTCAGGTCGGTGGGGCGGACAACGACCGTGCCGACCTCGCCGTCGGTTTCGTGCTCGGCGGTGAAGTACGCCCCGGTCGGGTCGAACTCGAAGCCCTGCCAGGCCCCCCGCCAGCGGAGGTGCCGCTCCTTGCGGACCTTGAAGGCGATGAAGGACTCCTCATTGCGGGGACGGGCGTCGATCACGACGTCGCCCCAGGGGTTCTCGACATCGATCGCCGTGATCTGCCCGACGGTCACGGGGGTGCCCTGGACCGGGACCGATCGGGCGAGTTTGTTGGCCTCGATCCGGGCCCGGAGCCCGCCCATGCGCTGCCCGCACCCCGAGACGGCCAGCCCGGTCAGGGCGAGCATGGCACCGGCCAGGGTGAATGCGGTGATCTGCGTGCGGGTCCGATTCGGCATCTTCGAGTCCTTTGGTCTGCCCGGAGCGGGGGGTAAAGCCCGCGTGGTTTGGTCTGTGCTAAGATAGGCGGTTGTCGCGGGCCCGGTCGTAGCCGG
>DIYM01000111.1 GCA_002429045.1 Phycisphaerales bacterium UBA6054 | reverse complement strand
GTCATGGTCCCCCCATCGGGCGCCGCCCTCGACAGCCGCACGGTCCCCCTGAACAGCATGCGTGGCACGATCGCACGCCGCCTCGTTGAATCCAAATCCACCATCCCCCACTATCAGGTCACCGTCTCCGCACGCCTGGATGCGCTGATGGAACTCCGCGCCCAACTCAACGATCAACTCTCGAACCAGGGCGTCAAGCTCAGCGTGAACGACTTCCTCGTCCGCGCCTGCGGGCTCGCGATGCACCAGCACCCGTTCGTCAACTCGTCCTGGGTTGAGCAGGGACCGGCGATCCAACTGCACGGCAACGTCAACATCGGCGTCGCCGTCTCGTTGCCCGAGGAACGCGGCGGCGGGCTCGTCGTCGCCACCATCCGGCACGCCGATCAGATCGGGCTCCGCCAGATCTCCGCCGACACCAAACGCCTCGCCAAGAAGGCACGCGACAAGGGCCTCACCGTCGAAGAGATGTCCGACTCGACCTTCACCATCTCGAACCTCGGCATGTTCGGCGTCGATCACTTCACCGCGATCGTCAACCCGCCCAACGCGGCGATCCTCGCGGTCGGCCAGGCGATCCAGAAGCCCTTCGTCGAAACCGACGAGGACGGCGAGCCCGTTCTGGTCGTCGGGCACGAGATGTCCATGACCATGTCCAGCGACCACCGCATCATCGACGGCGCGATGGCCGCCCAATACCTCGGCACGGTCAAGGAACTGCTCGAGAACCCCGCCTCGCTCCTGGTCTAAGCGATGGCCCGGACCGTCACCATCACGCGGTGCGGCACGGGCATCCGCCACGCCCACGCGGGCGGCGCCTCTTCGTTCACCGCCCTCTCAGCGGATCAGAACCAGATCCCAGAGGCCCGCTGCGGCGAGGGCGGCGTCGCCGTTCAGTTCGCCGAGATGCCCGAAGGGTCGGGCCCGCCTTTCCACAAGCACCCCGCCTTCGACGAGGTCTTCATCATCCTCGAGGGCGCGGTCGAGTTCCAGGTCATCGACGAGGTGCACACCGCCCGAGCCGGCGACCTCGTGCATGTGCCCGGAGAAGTCCCGCACGCGCCCAGGTGCGTGGAGGGGAACAGCGCGGGCGTTGCCAGAATCATCATGCTTGTTACGCCCGCACGCTACGAGGATTTCTTCCACGAACTCGGGGAGGTCATCGCGTCCGGCGGCGGGCAGCGAGAGATCGCCAACCTCGGCGCCGAGTACGGCATCGAGTTCGTCGAACGCCCCGAGATCCGCGTCCGCCACTGATCCGTGCCGTGACGCGGGCAAAGGCCCGCCGAGGCATCGTTCGCTCCGATGGATGCGGTCCCTCCGAGGGCCCGCCGCTAAGATCCCGCCATGCCCCGCCCGCGCGACGAAGATCCGAGCGAACGACGCCGTATCGTCCATATCGGGCCGGGCGACCCGGAACCCCGCCCCGGTGCCCCGCTCGACGATCAGCCATCGTTCCTGATCGAGGAAGCCCGCGAACGGCTCCGCAGCGAGGAGGACCGCAACAAGGAAGTCTCGGCCGTCGCCCGACGCCTGGTCGTCGCGTTCGTGCTGGTGGTGATCCTCGCGGTGGTGTTCCACATCGTGATGCCCGCCGTCGGGCTGCGCCTGCCGCCCGTCGTGCCGCTGCTCTGCTACGCGGCGATCGCCTTCGGCGCCATCATGACCGCCCGCGATGCCTAACGCAGCGAATGCGAATCCGCGGTCAGGTGATCCTGGTGAAGCAACAACGCACGACCGATCCCGATCGCGACGCCCAGCGGCAGGAACGTCGAAAACAGCATGCCGCCGAACACCAACGGAAGAACATGCTCCGCAGTGAGTGAAACCGGCGGATCAGGCAGCCGCAACGCAAATGCGAGCGCTCCCAAGCCACCGAGAAGCGCGATGGCCAGGCAGCCGATCGACATGCGGCTTCGCCGGCACATGCGGAGCAGAGGATCTTCGGGCCCACGCCCAATCATCAGTTCTTCTCCGAGCGCCGACGCTTGAGTTCCGCATCGATGAACGGCTGGAGTTGACCGCGATCCAGCACGTTGGTCGGGTTCGCCTCGTGGTTGGTGCGGTGGTCCTTGACGCGGTTGTCGTACAGCACGTAGCTGCGGATCTGCGCGCCCCAGCCGCGGTGCTCGAGCTTGCCGCCCGACGCCTCGTCGATCTCGGCCTGCCGCTTCTCCTCGGCCATCTGCTCGAGCTTGGCCTGCAGGATCGACAGCGCCTGCTTGCGGTTCTGCGGCATTTCTTTGTGCGTGCTCGACACCACCTGGATGCCCGTTGGCTTGTGTGTCACACGCACCGCGGTGGCGACCTTGTTGACGTTCTGACCGCCCGGCCCGCTCGAGCGTGCGAACACCACGATGTCCAGCTCGGCGTCGGGGATCTCGACCTCGACATCGTCGAACTCGGGCGTGATGTCCACCGTCGCGAAGCTCGTCTGACGCTTGCCCTGCGCGTTGAAGGGAGATACCCGCGCCAGACGGTGCGTCCCCCGCTCGCAGCCGAGCATCCCGAACGCGTACGGGCCCTTGACGTGCAGCGTCACCGAGTCCAGCCCCACCTCGGACCCGTGGGACTTCTCGACCTCCTCGATATCGAAGCCCGCGCCCTCAAGGTAGAACAGGTACATGCGGAACAGCATCTCGCACCAGTCGTTGGCCTCGGTGCCCCCGTCACCGGCGGAGATGGTCAGGAAGCAGTTCCGGGTGTCGTGCTTGCCCGAGAGCAGGCTCTGCGTCTCGATCCGTTCCATCCGGTTGAGCAGGTTGAAGAGCGTCTCGTCGGCCTCGGCAAGCAGGGCGTCGTCGTCCGACTCTTTGGCCATCTCGAACGCAAGGGACGCGTTCTCGAAGTCGTCGATCACCTTGGCAAGGGGATCAGTCTGGGCCTTGATGATCTTCAGTTCACCGACGATCTTGTTGGCGGCTTCCTGGTCGTCCCAGAAGTCCGCCGCCCCCATCCTGCCCTCGAGCTCGGCGAGTTCGGTTCGCTTGGATTCGTAGTTAAAGAGAGTCACGGATCGTTACAATCCGCGCCTCAAGATCGCTGATGACGTTCTGATGAGCTTCGAGGTGCATGGGTGCTCCGTTGGCGTGGGGTGCCCGCGGCCCGGGTGCGACATCGCCCGGACGCGGGTGGTCACAACTGTAGGATCCGAGCGTCCCGGGCATCCGTAGAATCCGTGCCGATGCCCGCCCTCAAAGCCACCCTGATGACCCTGGCCACGCAGATCCCCGCGGGGACACTGACGCCCGACGCCTCGCGCCGGGGCTGGGCGATGTTTGCGCTGGTGACACTCCTCGGCATCACGCTGGTCGCCACAGCGGGCGTGCTTGCCCTGCTCAGCGCCCGCCGCCGGCGCAGGCGCCGCCACCAGCGACCGGTCCGCGCCGCCGATCCGCGCGACCCCTGGGCGGTGTCGTCCGAGCGGATGGTCGAGGTCAAGGGACGCGATCCGACAGAGTGAACGCGGTCACTCCTCGGCCTGCGCCGAGAGCCAGGCACCCGCCTTGCGGTGCCCCAAACCCCGCGCTCGTTCGGCCCAAGCGACCGCCTCACCGGTCTCGCCCAGCCGGTGCAACCACAACGCCGTCTCGAACGCCAGCGACGCGTTGCCCGGATCACGCTCGGCCGCGTCCATGTAGCGAGACGCCGCGTCGCCCGGACGACCCAGCATCCCGTAGCACTCGGCCAGCAACTCGAGCGTGTCCAGCCGGTCGAGTTCCGCCTGGGGCAGCGCACCGAGCAGGTCCAACGCCCGCCCCGGCTCGCCCGCACGCTTGCGGACCCTCGCCTCCATCAGGACCCACGCCGGCTCACGCGGCTCAAGCCGCCTCGCCTTCTCGACCTGCTGCTGCGCGATCGAGAGCCTGTTCTCATTCAACGCCACCTGGGCGTACATGCCCCACACCTCGGCCCGTTCCGGGGCCAGCCGGCCCGCCAGCGCCAGCGACGCCTTGGCACCACTCCAGTCGCTCAGTTTCATCTGCATGCTCGCCAGATGCAGCGGATACTCGGGCGTGCTCGGATCGGCCGTCATCGCCTGGCGGTAATGCTCAGCCGCGAGTTCCGGACGCTGCGACATGTTCGCCAGTGTGCCCGCCGCGAAGTACGTCTGCGCGGGAACCGCCCCCGCAGAGATCGCGGCCGCGTATTGGTCGTACGCCTCGGCCCAACGCTCCCGGGTCATCAGGAAGTCCCCGAACGCCAACCGGAGGTCCTGATCGTCGCTGAACGTCCGGACCGACTCGGACAGGACCCTCTCCGCCGCCGCCCAGTTCTCGTCCTTGACGAGTTGCTGGACCGAAGCCAGCACCGCCTCGACGGTCTGCATCGTGGCGACACCCACCTCGGTCGGCTGGTGCTCGATCGATGCCGGCGTGGGCCGAGACACCGAATACAGCGTCCAGCCCGCGAACCCCGCGCCACCCAACGCCAGGACCCCCAGCAGCACGCCCCAGATCTTCGCCGAACCGTTCCCGTTCATACCCCACCTTATCGGCTCCCCCTACGATGCGGTTCCAACGCGTTCACCCCATTCCGAGCCGAATTCCCGAGCGGAAGCCCATGACCACCACGCACGCCCACCCAGACACCCAGCCGCCCCTCAGCAAGGCCTACCGCCCCACCGAGACCGAGCCGGTCGTCTGGGACAAGTGGCTGTCCGCCAACGCCTTCCACGCCGACCCCTCACGGGTCGCCAGCGGCGAAGCCCCACCCTATTGCGTGCTGATCCCCCCGCCCAACGTCACCGCGGCCTTGCACCTCGGGCACGCCCTGAACAACACGATCCAGGACATCCTGATCCGTGCGCACCGCATGAAGGGCTTCGAGACCCTCTGGATGCCCGGCACCGACCACGCCGGCATCGCCACCCAGACCATGGTCGACAAACGCCTCAAGGAAGCGGGCGAGCCGGCGTTGGCCGAGCACCGCACCCTCGAAGCCGAGGGCCACAACGGACGCGAACGGTTCGTCGGCAAGGTCCAGGCGTTCAAGGACGAGTTCGAGACCCGCATCACCGACCAGCTCAAAGCCATGGGCTGCTCCTGCGACTACGAGCGCCAGCGCTTCACCATGGACGACGTCTGCGCCCGGGCCGTCCGCGAGGCGTTCTTCCGCCTGTTCAAGGACGGGCTGATCGAACGCGGCAAGCGCCTCGTCAACTGGGACCCCGTCACCCAGACCGCGCTGGCCGACGACGAGGTCGAGATGGAAGAGGTCGACGGCGCGTTCTACGACCTCCGCTACCCGCTGATCCACCCGAGCACGCCCACCGACCACTCGCCGGTCACCTGGGGCGAGCTCGCCTCCCGCGGCTACCCGGGCGCCGACAACCACCCCGACGACGAGCAGGCCTGGATCACCGTCGCGACCACACGCCCGGAGACCTACCTGGGCGACGTCGCGGTCGCCGTCAACCCGAAGGACCCGCGCGCCAAGTCGCTCCGGGGGCTGCTCTGCGAGCTCCCCATCGTCGGGCGGCGCATCCCGATCATCGAGGACGACTACGTCGTCCTGCCCGTCGCGTTCGGCGGGCCCGAGGGCGACGCCAAAGCCGAGATGTCCACCGGCTTCCTCAAGGTCACGCCCGCCCACGACCCCAACGACGAGATGCTCGGCAAACGCCACGAGGAGACCATCCTCTCGCAGATGGTCCTCGCCAACGGCGATACACCCTCGTCCGTCTACATCAACGTCATGGCGCCCGACGCCTCCATCTCCGACGCGCACGGCTGGGAGGACATCGGCGACGCCCACCTCTTCGTCGGCAAGTCCCGCGAGGACGCCCGCGAACTCGTCACCAAGGAGTTCAAAGCACGCAGCGTGGCCGAGGGCACCGAGGGCAGCCTGCTCGGAGGCGTCCGCCCCCACCGCCACAGCGTCGGGCACAGCTACCGCAGCCACGCCCCGATCGAGCCCTACCTCAGCGACCAGTGGTACTGCCGCGTCACCGACGACCGGCTCCGCGGCAACGCCCAGCGTGCCGTCACCCCCGACCAGCGCACCGACGCCTCGCTCGCCCAGTGGCCCGAGTCCACCCCCATCGCCCCGAGCGGCGACGGGCGCATGACCTTCCACCCCGCCCGATACGCCAAGACCTACGAGACCTGGCACGACAACCTCCGCGACTGGTGCATCAGCCGCCAGCTCTGGTGGGGGCACCGGATCCCGGTGTGGACACTGACCGTCGAGGTGGCCGGCGACGGCTCATTCCCGACAGACGCGTGGGAGGTCATCTCAACCAACGGCCTCGACCACGCCGTCGGCGACGAGCATTCCTACTCGAAGACTTGGGCACACCTAACACGCGAGTCCGACGGCCGCGTGTTCGAGGGAGAAGATCTTGACGCGCTCGAAGCCGTCGAGACCGAACTGCCCGCCGGCCGCTACACGGTGCACGTCTGCACAATCGATCCCGCAGCCCAGGCCTATTTCGAGAAGCACGGCTTCGTGCAAGACCCCGACGTCCTTGACACCTGGTTCTCCAGCGCCCTGTGGCCGCTGAGCACGATGGGCTGGCCCGACGCGTCGGCCGCCGCTTCGGGCACGGGCATCGACGACTTCACCGGGCTGCTCGGAGCGTTCAACCCCAGCTCCGTCCTGACCACGGCCCGCGAGATCATCACCCTGTGGGTCAGCCGCATGGCGATGTTCAACCGCTACTTCATCGGGCAGGACAACGGCAAGGACCACGCCGGGCCCGAGCCGTTCGCCGACGTCTTCATCCACGCGATGATCCAGGACGGCGAGGGACGCAAGATGTCCAAGACGCTCGGCAACGGCGTCGACCCGCTGGACATCATCGGCTCCCACGGCGCCGACGCCATGCGCTTCACGCTCTGCCAGATGACCACGCAGACCCAGGACGTCCGCATGCCCGTCGAGCTGGACGAGTCGACCGGCAAGAACACCAGCCCCAAGTTCGACATCGGGCGCAACCTGTGCAACAAGCTGTGGAACGCCGGACGGTTCGCGCTGTCGATGCTGGAGAAGCACCCCGTCAAGCCGGGCATGCCGATCGACCCGCAGGAGCTGTCGCTGGTCGACCGCTGGATGCTCAGCCGGGTCGTCGCCGCCACCGCGTCGATCAACGCGGCCCTGAAGTCGTACCAGTTCAAGGACTACGCCGACGCGCTCTACGACCTGCTCTGGCGCGACTTCTGCGACTGGTACCTCGAGTCGATCAAGCCAACGCTGGGCGAAGACCCGCACCAGCCGGCCGTGCTGCGTCTGGTCCTCGACGCGATCCTGCGCCTGATGCACCCGGTCACACCGTTCATCACCGAGGCGCTGCACGAGCGCGTCGGGGCGCTGCCGAGCAAAGGGATCACGGGCTTTACGTTCAGCCCGACCAAGGCGAGCGAGACGCTCTGCCAGTCCGGCTGGCCCGAGCCCGACGCCGGGCTGCGCGACGAGGTCGCCGAGGAGGCGTACGACCGCCTGCGTTCGCTGGTCACCGCGATCCGCGAGGTCCGCGCCTCGATGCAGGTCCCTCCGAAGCGCCGGATCGTGCTGCACGCCGACGCGGCGCTGGCCGAGGCGTGCGGGCGCTGGTCGCCGCTGGTCGAAACGCTGGCGGGCGTCAAGGAGATCACGACCGACGCCGCCCCCGCGGTGTCGGCCGCGCTGCCCTTCGAGGGCAGCGAGCACCGGCTCAGCGACCTGACCGACCAGGCCGACGCCGGAGCCGAGAAGAACCGCCTGCTGAAAGAACTCGAGGGCGTCGAGAAGTCGATCGGCGCGCTCGCGGGACGCCTGTCCAACCCCGGCTACACAGACAAGGCCCCGCCCCAACTCGTCCAGCAGACCCGCGATGAACTGGAGGGCAAGAAGCAGGACGCCGAGACCATCCGCCGTGCGATCGAGGCCTTGGGTTGAAACGGGCCGCCCGCCGGCTCGCCCCCGCTCTGCTGCTTCTCTCGGGGTGCGCCTCGGACGGGCCCGTGCGCGACGGCACCCCGCCGGCCGCGCCCTCGTTCGTGGCCGACCGAGAACCCTGGGCGTACCAGGGCAACCCGGGCTGGCGCATCGTCACGCCCTCGGTCAGGCTGC
This sequence comes from Phycisphaerales bacterium UBA6054, assembly GCA_002429045.1. Lineage (GTDB taxonomy): Bacteria > Planctomycetota > Phycisphaerae > Phycisphaerales > UBA1924 > UBA6054. The sequence continues at coordinate 17,866 of DIYM01000111.1, read as the reverse complement.
ACACGACCACCAGCGACCGACGGCTCCGAGCCCGACTGCCCGACTTCCTCGAACTGGCCAACGCGCACCGACTGACCGCGATCACCCCGCTCCGCCCGGGGACCGAGCCGCTCGAGACCTACGTGCTCGGCACCCGGGGCGAATGGGACCACCTGACCCGCCGCCTGCTCGGCGAGCGTGCGCGCCCGTACCTGCGGATCGAGCGGGGCGGATACTCCTTCAACGGTCGCGGCGTGTTCTATGACCTCGGCCCGCGCGACACCTTCGTGATGGCCGCCCACGAGGGATGGCACCAGCACGTCCAGACCTCCTTCACCGATCCGCTGCCCGTCTGGCTCGACGAGGGGATCGCGTGCTACTTTGAGGGATTCCGCTGGAGAACAGACCAGCCGGACCTCCCCGAGTTCCTCCCCTGGTCCAACGAGGAACGGTTCGACCAACTCCGCAGGGCGGCGAGTTCCGGACCGCTCGTCCCGCTCGCCGAGTTCTTCAACCAACGCCCGCAGGACCTGATCGACACCGACCGGGGCGGATCGGCCGCGCTCAACTACTACGCCCAGGCCTGGGCCCTCGTGCACTTCCTGATGGAAGCCGACAACGCCCGCTACCGCCCGGGGCTCGAAACGCTGCTGCGCGACGCGCAGGGCGGGCGGCTACTGGAACGCGTTGCCGACTCCGCCGGCGAGCGGGAGGCCCGGCTCCTGCGCACCCGGAGGCTCGGAGGCGGCTCGATCGCCGCCTACTGGCCGAGCGAGTCCGTCGACGCGATGGACGCCCGCTACCGCGCCTTTGTCGCCCGGATCGTCGCCACCGGCGGGCGTGATCTCGCGATCGCGGGGCGATCGCCCGCGGCCCGCTGACCGAGACAACAAACCCCGCCGATGCGTTCGGACGCGGGCTCCATGACGGATCCGTGTGACGCATACGGCCGAGCAGAGACGCCCCACCCGAACCCCCGATCGATCAATCCCCGGTGCGGCACCGGCCTGGCCCAACCCGCAGCGCTCACTCGGGCATCGAACGATCCGCTTGCCCGACGTCCCCCGGCACGCCCGCGTACGGGAGCACACGCTCCACGATGCGCCGAACCACCGGCCCGGCGACCCACGAGCCATAGTGACGCCGCTGCGCAATCGCGTCGGGGCCCGGGTCGTCGATCACCACGAGCACAACGATCGCCGGGTCCCCCGCCGGGGCGGCGACGAGGAAGCTGGAGTTGTACTGATCCGTGAAGTACCCGCCGATGCCCGCGGGGCGCTTCATGCCCGGCGGGGGCGTGCAGGCGATGTACGCCGTGCCCGACTTCCCGAACATCGAGTACCGCACCGGGACGTCGTCGGGGAACGTGCGCAGACGCATCTCGTCCATCCTGTCGACGACCAGGCGCATCGGTTCCCGCACCGCCTGGGCGGTCTCTGCGCTGAACACCCGCTCGACGAGGATCTCATCGCCGATGATCCCGGGGCGTCGGACATCCAAGCCGTCCGCGGTCAACCGCACGCCCGGCAGCGTGCCCGCCAGATCGCCACGGCGCGCGAACACCGAGAACGCACGCACCATCTGCACGGGCGTGACTCCCACTTCGTAGCCCATGCCCACCGATGTCTGTGTGTACTTCGTCCAACCACGGGGCGGCTGGACCAGCCCGGCCGTCTCGCCCGGCAGCCCGATCCCGCTCAACGATCCGAACCCGAGGCGGAGCACGTTCTCGCGCGTTTCTTCGTGCGTGAGGCGTTCGGTGATGTGATACATCCCGATGTTCGACGAGTACCGAAGCACATCGTTCCACGTCAGCGTGTTCTTGAACGTGACGTCCTCGATCCGGCGCCCGTAGTGGGTCCTGATCGCCCGCGACTCGGGACGCAGGACCTCTTCCGCGTCCAGCAGCCCCCGCTCGTGCGCGAGCGCCCAGGTGAACGGCTTGAAAGTCGAACCCGGTTCGTAGAGATCTTCGACGCACCGGTTGCGACCCAGCGCGGGCTCTGCCTCCCGCCCGGGATCTTCGCGGAGCAACCGGTAGCGCTGGTCTTCAACAACTGCCGGACGCTCTTGCCCGCTCTCGGGGTCCCACCACGGCACCTCGGCGATGCCCGGAACATCCCGGAGCACGTCGACCATCGCGAGCACCTCACCGGTGTGCGGCTCGAACACGATCGCACGACCCCCGCCCGCGTCGGCGTGCTCGACTCCGCGCATCAGTTCCTCGTAAACCATCGCCTGGATGGACGCGTCGATGCTCATGCGGACATCGCCGCCCGCCCGCGCGTCGCTCCACGCACCCCGATCGACCCAGAGCGGGCGCCCGCTCGCATCGCGCACGTACCGGAACCTGCCGTCGGCGCCCTCGAGCCTGTCCTGGTACAGCCGCTCGGCGCCGAGGCGGCCGATGCGCTGTTCGGACCAATCCCTGTAACCGACCTTCCCGAGCAGGGGCGCCATCGCGTCGCCGCCCACGATCTCCCGCACCGATCGGCGTTCGACCGATACGCCCGGCAGACGGATCTCACGCTCGACGGGCTCGCCGCGCCGGTTCTCGCCCGGCACCACCAAACGCAACGCACGCACCGCGTCCGCCTGATCGATCGTCAGCACGTCGGGGATCGCGACGTAGCGCAGCAGCCGCGGCCCGTCGCCCTGGCCCTCGGGCCCATCCCGCCCCGAGTTCGCGCCCGACCCGACCAAGCCCGCGAGCACGCCGGAAGACCCGTTCGCCCGTCTCGGTTCGGAGCGCCCCGCACCGTGTGCGGCGACCCGGCGCCGGTTCTCCGCGATCGCCCGCATGAGCCGCCCGCCGATCTCCCCCGGGCGTACCCCGGTCTCCCGAGCCAGCGCCACGATGATCCGATCCGCGTGCTCCTCGGCCAGCGTCGGATCGATCACGACCCGATACCCGATGCGCGTCACCGCCAGCGGACGACCGCGCCGATCGAGCAGATCGCCCCGCACCGATGCGATGGTTGCGCCCGATGTCCTCGCGTCGATCGCCGCCTGCAGTTGCTCGCCCGGGAACGCCTGGAGTTGCACCACCCTCGCGATCACCGCCAGCAGAGCCAGCAGACCGAACACACGCAGCCCGATCGCGACGCGGTCGGCGGCCATGCCATCCGCCCCCGGCCGCGCGGCCCCATCGCTCCTGGCGTGGCGCATCACGGACGCCACCGATCATCCGGCGCGTACGCGTCGTCCGCGTCTCGCGTCACCGCGTGGGGCGTGTCCGGGCGTGCCTCGATCGCGTGCACCAAACCCGGGCGTCCCGCGTGCTCGGCGAGCGCTTCGGGGGCGATCTGCGACGCGATCCGCGCCCGGAGTTCCATCGTGCGCTCGGCGTGGGCACGCATCCGCAGACGAGCCTCGGCGGCTTCGTGCCCGGCCTGCAAACGCGACTGACGCAACGCAAGCACGCCCACCGCCGTCCCGCCCACAGCGAGCACCAAGACCACCAGCTTGGCGAACAAACCGGCACCCATCACACACCACCCGTCACTGCGCCGTCAATCGAGCCCATCAGCGGACCGGGATCCGCAGGGTCTGCCCCGCCTTGATATCGTCCGCGTCTTTGAGCCCGTTCAACGCAACGATCTCGTCCGTCCGCTTCGCGCTCCCGAGCAGCCTGCTCGCGATGCGGCTGAGCGCGTCGCCTGGCAGCACGACGTAGGTGCGCTCGGGAGCCGGTCCGGCCGGCGCCGTCTCCCGAGGCTGACCGACGGATGGACGCGGGGAACGGACACGCTCGATCCGGAGCCGCATGCCCACCTTGATCCGCTCGGTGCCGCCAAGCACGTCCTCGTTGTTCTTCTGGATCTGACGCCACAGGCCGCCGTCCCCCAGGTACACACGCGCCAAGGCGTAAAGGCTGTCCCCCTCGACGACCGTGTGGGTCCGCCATGATTCCTCGGCCCGCACCGTCGCCTCACCCACGGGGCGGTCCGGTTCGGCGACCGGCTTGAGAGGACTATCCACCTTCCTCTCGGATGGAGGAGGCAGCGTCACCGTGCCCGAGTCGATCGTGGAGAACAGCCCCGATCGTTCGAGCGTCTCGCTCGCGTCGCGCTCCCCGATCAGCGTGGGCTTCTCGGAAGAGCGCAGACGCTCGAACGCCTGATCCAGCAGGCTCCCCCCGCCGCCCTGGGCGATCTCCACCGGGGCGCCCTGATTCGGCTGGAGTTCCGGGGAACGCGGCGTCGGGTCAGGCGTGATCCGGGAGATCGGGTCGCTCGGGGTCTGCAACGGCACCCGCGGCGTGCTTTGGTCCGGCGCATCGAAGTCCGCGCCCGTCGCACCCGACATGTGGTCCGAGATCAGCACGCCGACCAAGAGGATCATGGTGATGGCGATCACGAGCGCGAGTTTGCTATCACGGGTCACGGTCACGTCCCTGCTTTCCGCGAAGGACACATCGCCCCACGCTCGGAAGCCCGGCCCGCCGAAATCCCTGGCGGGCACACTCACTGTCCCGGCGCGGCGCCGTCGCCGAGCCGGATGACCCGCAGCTTCGCCGAACGCGAACGCGGGTTGCTCGCCAGTTCGTCGTCACCCGCGGTGACCACGCCCCGGCGGACCGTCTCGGCGTGCCCCTCCTGGACGAGCGCCGAGAAGCAACGCTTGACCGGGCGATCCTCCAGCGAATGGAAACTGATGATCCCCACCCGGCACCCGGGCGCCAACCAACAGCCTTCCCCGCCGAGCCTCCCGCCCGCACGCGTGATCGATCCGAGCAGCCCCTCCAAGGCCCCGATCTCGTCGTTGGTTGCGATCCGCAACGCCTGGAACGTGCGGGTCGCGCCATCGATGGATCCGGGCTTGCGGGGGACGACCGACCGGACGATCGCTGCCAAACGATCCGTAGAACTGATCGGCTCGGCAGATCGCTCGGCTACAAGTTTGGACGCGATCTTCCGGGCCAGGCGCTCTTCGCCGTACCTGAAGATGATGTCGGCCAGATCCCCCTCGGGCAGGGTGTTGACCAACTCCCCCGCCGTGATCGGCCCGTCCGGGTCCAGCCGCATGTCCAGCGGGCCCGCCCGCTTGAAGCTCAGCCCCCGCCCCGGATCATCGACCTGAGGGCTCGAGAAGCCGAGGTCCGCCAGGACCATGTCGGCCCGGACGCCCCGCTGCCCCGCCCATCCGGGTGCCCGCGCGAAGTTGTCCCGCACCGCGTCGACCCGGCAAGATCCCGGGTTCTCCGGGGACATCACCGACCGCACCCGCGCCTCGGCCCGTCCGAGATTCCCGGGGTCGAGATCGAAGAGCACCGCCCGCCCCTCGGGCCCGATCTCGCCCGCGATCGCGGCGGCGTGCCCCCCCAGCCCCGCCGTGCAATCGATGAGCGTCTGCCCCGGCTCCGGAGAGAGCAGATCCACCACCTCGCGGAGCAGCACCGGGATGTGATCTGGATCATGGGTCACGGGTCGGCGGGAGGGTTCTGGGGGCATCGCGCCAAGCCTAGCCGGGCGGGCCCGCCCGCCTGGGCGCCACGCTACAGTCGCCGATGAGCGATTGGGTCCGGGTCACGCTGGTCGAGCGGCACGACGAAGCCGGCATGATCCAATACGGGCTCGAACTCCGCGGGATCCCCGCCAGAATGCGCAAGTCCCCACGAGGAAGCCCAGAACCCTGGGAACTGGTGGTCGCTCCGTCGGACGCGGACCGGGCCCTCGACGCCCTCCCCGGGATCTGGGACGCGGTGCTGGAACTGCCCCGAGCGGTCCGGCCCGACGGGACCTGCCCGTTCTGCGGGTACGACAACATCGGCGTTCCCGACACCCGCCCCTGCCCCGAGTGCGGCGTGCACCTCTCCTCCGTGGAGGCGCGACGGGCGTACCGCGACGGCCGCACGCCCCGCGGGCCGGCATAGCGGGCGCCCGCCCGGGCGTCGACGATGACGGCAACGGGGTGTACAACTTCTTGGGTATCGCGGATTTCGTCGCAGCCTCCAACGCGGGCTGCCCGTAGAGAAGCCTGAACCGGCCTCTCTGGTCGGGCACCGCTGGTCCGGCCGGGCACTGCTGGCCGGGCGACAACGAGCCCCACGAGTCGCACCCCGCGGAGCAGCTTCGGCCAACCCGCGGGGTGTGTTTTTTACCGCCCGGGCGTCGTGGCCGGGCGTGCCCAGATCAGGCGGGTGCCGGCCAGCCCTCTTGCAGGAACCGCCCGTCGCGGTAGAACACCTCGCCGTCGGCTTCGATCGTGCCCCCCGAGCCGTTCTGGCCCCGCAGGTCGCAGACCATGTCCCAATGCAGCGCCGACTCGTTGTGGCTTCCGGACTCGGGGTATCCGGCGCCGACCGCGGCGTGGAAGGTCCCGCCGATCTTCTCGTCGAACAGCGTGTTCTTGCTGAACTCGGTGATGCCGTAGTTCGTCCCGATGGCGATCTCGCCCATCGTGCGCGCGCCCTCGTCCTGATCGAGCATCGCGATAAGGAACGGCTCGTTCTTCTTGGCACTCGCGTCCACCACACGCCCGCCCCGGAACTCGAGGCGTACCCCCTCTACCTCCGTGCCGTTGTACACCGCGGGGAAGGTGTAGTTGACGTGCCCGTCGGCGGATTGGGGCCCGCAGAACACCTCACCGTCTGGGAAGTTCTCGCCGCCGGCGCAGTTGATCCAGACGGACTTCTGTTTGTTCACGTCCACCGTCAAGTCGGTGCCGTCGTGCCCGTCGCGTGCGGGCGCGCGGAACCGGAGGGTGTCCCTGGTTTGCAGGAACGATCGGACCCGTTCCTGGCGTTCGTGGACCTGCTTCCAAGCCGCGACCGGGTCCGGCAGGTGGAGCAGCCCGGCGCCGTACACGAAACGCTCGTAATCGCGCAGCGACATCTCGGCGTCCTGCGCGGACGCCTGCGTCGGGTAGAGCGTGCCGCACCAGCGGAGTTCGCCGGACGCGGCCCGTTCCATGAACCGCTTGCTGATGCCCTTGCGGGCGACGCGCGACGCCCCAAGCCGCTTCGGGTCCACGCCCGAGAGGTGCTTGGTGTTGGTCTCCGCCCAGAACGCGATGCGGACGTCGACGGTGTTGATCGCCTCCAACTCGAGCGGGGAGCAGTAATCGAGTTGGTGCTGCTCGGCACGCTCCATGAAGATGTCCTGGAGGGACACGCTGGACCCCTGCCAGAACGGGTGCCCCCCCGCCCCGAGCACCCGCTCGTAGACCGCCTCGACCAGCGGCAGGGCGGCGTGGTCGGCGCTGATCATCACCAGATCCCCTTTCTTGACCCGGGTCGAATAGGTCACCAGCACGTCGGCGAGTTTGTCGAGTCGGGGGTCACGCATGGTTGCTGGCTCCGTTCTTGTCTGTTGATCCCGAGATCCGCGTGGCGCGGCGGGGCGATTTGCGCTCCAAGCCCGGCCCGCACCGCCCGGGCCCGTAGAGTATGGCCCCGAGCCGGCCCGCGTGCCCGCGCGGGTTCCGAACGAACAGTCCACCGAGGACCCCAACTTCGCATCCCGAGGAGCCCCGAGTTATGTCTAGCAAAATCCAATCTCTGACCCTGGGGCTGGCCTTGGCCGCCGCCGGGTTCGCCGGCGCCGCCTTCGTGACCCGGGCCGGCGCGGACCGCGCGGTCGCCGCCTACGAGCACGGCATGGCGTTCGTCGATGTGTTCGGGTTGATCGACGAGATCGTCAAAGGAGACGAGTACGAGGCGGCACGCACCGAGTTCGACGACGAGCAGCAGCAACAACTCACCGCGATGCAAACGCAGATGCAGGCCCTCCAGGCCCAACTCCAGACGGCCACGCCGAACACGCCCGAAGCCCAGGGCATCCAACAGCAGGGCATGCAGTTGCAGCAGCAGATGCAGCAGTTCTACCAGAACTACCAGAACGGGCTGGAGATGCTCGTCGGGCAGCAGATCGCCGACGCGTATCGGCTGATCTACTCGGCCGCCGAAGCCGAGGCCGCCGAACAGGGCATCTCCTTCCTGTTCGCGTCGCGTCCCGACGACGACCTCCTGGTCGATTCGCTCAGCGGCGTGGCGCAGGAGATCCTCGCCCGTCCGCTCGTGGCCCCAGCGGCGTCGATCGATCTGACCGCGTCGGTGCGCGAGCGTCTCGGCCTGCCCGAGCCGACCGAGCAAGCGGACGACGCCTCGGACGACACCACACCCGAGGAAGCCGATCAGCCGGCCGGCGGCGACGCCGACGACGCGCCACCCGCCGACCCGATGGGCGAGGACGGATGACGCTCAAGGCCTCGGCGCGTTGAACGCCGAGGCCAGTTCTTCTGCCAGCACGCCGGCGACCGCGCCCAGCGATGGGCAGCGGTCGCCGGCGATCTCTTTCATCGAAGTCACCCGACGCCCCGCCAGGCCGCAGGGCACGATCAGCCCGAAATGGCCCATGTCGGGGTCCACGTTGATCGCCAGCCCGTGCATCGAGACCCAGCGTCGCACGCGGACGCCCATCGCGCAGACCTTGGCGGGCTCCCCGCCCGCCCCGCTCACCCAGACACCCGTCGCGTCCTCGTCGCGGAACCCCTCGATGTCGAACCTGGCGAGGGTCGCGATGACGGCCGACTCGAGCGTGCGCATGTACCCGTGGATGCGCAGCTTGATCCGGTTGAGATCGACGATCGGGTAGCACACCAGTTGCCCCGGCCCGTGGTAGGTGACATCGCCACCGCGGTCGGTCTGGGCGATCGCGATCCCCCTCGCGGCCAGCGACTCCTCGGGCAGCAGCACGTGCCCCGGTGCATCCGGGCGCCGGGTCACGGTGATCACCGGGTCGTGCTCGGTCATGATGATCGTCCCGGCGTCCGCGCTCCCCGGGTCGGCCCGGTCTTGCAGCACCCGCTCGAGACGCTCGCGCTGCAACGCGACGCCGCTCTCGTAGGTGGTTCGACCGGCGTCGATGAACGAAAACGTGTGGGCGAGGGGCACCCGAGATCGTAGCGTCGAGGTCTACAGTTGCGCCATGCCCACGGTCCATCCCAGTTCCGTCATCGACCCGCAAGCCCAACTGGCCGACGATGTCGAGATCGGACCATTCTGCACGGTCACGGGGCCGGTCCGGCTGGGGGCTGGCGTGCGGCTGGTCTCCCACGCGTCTGTCGTCGGGCACACGGTTGTCGGGTCAGGCACGATCGTGTACCCCAACGCCATGCTCGGATACGGGCCCCAGGACTACAAGTTCAAGCCGGGCATGGAGACCGCGGGGGTGGTCATCGGGAGCGACTGCATCATCCGCGAGCACGCCACGGTCCACGCCGCGACGAAACCCGACCGCCCGACCACGCTGGGTGACCGGGTTTTCATGATGGTCAACTCGCACGTCGGCCACGACGCCACGGTCCACGACGGCGTGATCATGGTCAACAACGCGTGCCTGGCGGGTCACACGGAGGTATACGCCAACGCCACGCTCTCGGCGGGCGCGATGCTCCACCAGAACGGGCGGATCGGCAGGCTGGCGATGTGCTCGGGCGGCTCGATCCTGTCGAACGACGTCCCGCCCTTCTGCATGACCGCCAACCGATCGATGCTGGTCGGGCTGAACCTGATCGGGATGCGCCGCGCCGGGATGCCGCCCGAGGAGATCAACGCGATCAAACGCGCCTACGGCGAGGTCTTCCGGATCAACCCCAACCGCTCCGAACTGCTCGCGATGCTCGACGAGCGAGGCAAGAACAGCCCCGGCGTCGCGGAGATGGCCGAGTTCGTGCGAACGAGCAAGCGTTCGATCTGCCCGGTCGGCGGGCGGCGGCGCACGAAACGAGGCGCACCCGAGGAAGCGTCGGACCGATGACCTCGGAAGGGCGACCCACAGGATGACCACGCGAGCGAGCGACGACGCCCCCCAGCCGCCCCCCGTGACCGGGCTCTTTTTCTGCGTGCTCGCGAGCGGGTCTTCTGGCAACTGCTCGGTCCTGGTTCACCGGACCGGGCCGGAGGCACCACGCCGGGTCGTTCTGCTCGACGCCGGGTTGTCACCCCGGCGCACCGGGCGCCTGTTGAGCGAACGCGGCATCCGCCCCGACGAGGTGGACGACATCGTCTTCACCCACCTCGACACGGACCACTGCCACGCGGGCTGGGCTTCCGCGATCCGACCGGGCGGCTGGCGGGCCCGGCTCCGCGTGCACCGGCGACACATGGGGCGCGCCGAGCGTGCCGGCCTGCTCTTCAACCCCACCGAACCCTTCGACGACTCGCTGACGATCGACCGGGGCTTGTCGGCCCGGGTCGGCATGATGGCGCACGACGAGTTGGGCGTCGCCGCGTTCCGGTTCGCGGCGCGAACACACGCCGCCGAGGCCCATCTCGGGTTCGCGACCGATGTCGGGCGGGCCGGCCCCGGGCTGATCGGCTTGCTCAAAGGCGTCGACCTGCTCGCGATCGAATCGAACTACTGCCCCGAGATGCAGGCCCTCTCCGACCGCCCCGAGTTCCTCAAACGCAGGATCACAGGGGGCTCCGGGCACCTGAGCAACCAGGAGTCGGCACGGGCGAGCCGGTCGATCTGCCCGCGCGAGCGCCTGGTGCTGTTGCATCTCTCTCGGCAATGCAACACGCCCGAAGCGGCCTCGCGATCCCACGCCGACTCCGGCTGCCCGGTGTCGCTCTCAGACCAGCACACCCCCACCCCGTGGTACCGGATCGCGGGTCGGGCGTGCCGGGTTGAGCCCGAACCGACCGCCAGCGCCCCCGTCCGGTCGCTCTTCGACCTCCCCAGCGCGGGCGGGGCGGCCTGGTGAGCCCTCGACGACCGAGAGCACGCTCGGCGCCGGGTCCAGACCACACACCCGACCCGGGCCCGATCAACGGCACCCCGCGCGAGCCGGGCATCGTTGGATGCTTCGCGTCGAGGCTCCGGGCCCGCCACGTGCGGATCGTTGAAGGCGTCCGGTACCGGGAGCGCAAATCGAACTCGGTGAAGGGGCTGCTGCCCAACGCCACCACGGACGCACGCGAGTACGAGGTCCGCTTCCCCGACCGGGGCAACGCCGGCCAGAGACCCATGCGGATCCGCGTCACCCGCGCCAGGATCTACGACGATCTGTCCCCCGACCCACGCGTCGAACTCGTCCGGGCCCTGGACAGCCTGGTGCGTCCGGGCGACCGCGTGCTGATGCTCGGGTCCGGGACAGGGGCGGGCGCCAGGCGGCTCGCGTATCTCGTCGGGCCATCCGGGGGCGTGGTGGCGCTGGATCGCGACGGGGAGTCCGTCCGCTTCGCCCGCCAGCGGTACAACGACCCCCAGACCGGGTTCGAGCTCGGTTGGACGGAAACGCTCTCGGGCGAGTTGGACGGGGCGTTCGACGCGGCGGTCGCGGTCGATCCCCTTCGTGACGCGACCAACCAGATCGAGCGCGCCAGGGCGATCGCCGAGATCCTGCGTGTGATCCGGCCGGGGGGGCATGTGCTCTGCGTGGGCTCGTCGAGCGAGTCGTGGGAGCTGTCACGCCGATCGATCGAGCCGAGCGAGGTCGGGCCCGTCGGCACGCCGGCCCGATCGGGCGACTGGCGCGCGTCGCTCTACCGGGTCTCGGCGCCGGACGCCCCGGCCTGAACCCCGCCGAGCACCTAAGGTCTGGCATGACCGATCCCTCCGGAAGAGCCTCACCCGCCGGCGCGACCAGCTCTGAAGATCCGGGCGTGCTCGATCGCGACGCGTCGCGTGCATTCGCCGCCGCGTTGGCCCGCTCGATCATCGATGACAAGTGCGAGCACGTGATCGTCCTGGATGTGGTCGAGATGACCACCGTGACCTCGTGCATCGTGATCGGGACCGGCACGTCCGACCGGCAGATGAAATCGGCTCTCGACAACCTCAAGGAGGTCGCCGACGCGTTCGGCACCCACGTGGCGCGGGTCTCGGAGGACGAGGGCACGACCTGGCTCCTGGCCGACTACGTCGACGTGGTGGTCCACCTCTTCGAGCCCAACGCCCGCGCGTACTACGATCTCGAGTCCATGTGGATCGACGCGCCCCGGATCGAGCCCGCCCCGCCCCCGGAGCGGGCGTCGGACGACCGGAACGATTAGCCTGTAGCGATGGATCCACGAACCGTCCGCGTCCAGCTCGGTGAACGCTCGTACTCGGTCCACGTCGGCAACGGCGTGCTGGATCGCGTGCCGGGCGAGATCCGCCAACGGCTCGGAGAACGCCCGGCACGGGCGTTCGTTGTCCACGACACCGGAGTGCCCCGGGCGTTCCTCGACGAGTTGACCGGTCTGCTGGAGGGCATCGGGCTGGCGGCCGCGTCGGTCAGCATCACGCCGACGGAGCAGACAAAGTCGATCGAGACGCTGTCGCGTGTGCTCGTCGCGATGGGCGCGTCGGGCCACACTCGGGCGGACCCGGTGGTGACGCTGGGCGGCGGGATCGTGGGCGACCTGGGCGGGTTCGCCGCCGCGTCGTACCAGCGGGGCGTGCCCGTGGTGCAGTGCCCCACGACCGTGCTCTCGATGGTCGACGCCTCGGTCGGGGGGAAGACCGGCGTGAATCTCTCGGTTGACGGCACGGGCGGGTCCCCGAGGCTGCTCAAGAACTTCGTCGGCGCGTTCCACCAGCCCATCGCGGTGTCCGCCGACACCCGCCTGCTGGAATCGCTCCCCGAACGCCACCGGCGCTCCGGGCTGGCCGAGTGCATCAAGCACGCGATGATCGCGGGCGGGCTGACCGGCGCCGATCTGATCTCCGAGACCCGCGCCGCGCTTCCCGGGGTCATCGCCGGAGACACGGACGCGGCCACCAGGCTGATCGAACGGTCCGTGTCGCTCAAGGGCGAAGTGGTCAGCCGCGACGAACGGGAGACGATCTCCGGGACGGGCAGCGTGCGGATGCTGCTGAACCTGGGTCACACGTTCGGGCACGCGATCGAGACGATCCCCGGGCTGACGCCGGTCGGGGATGACCCCTCGCTCGCGCCGCTGCACCACGGCGAAGCCATCGGGCTGGGCCTGATCGCCGCCTGCCGGTGCGCCGAAGCGATGGAGTGCTGCGACCCGGGCGTGGGCGACGAAGCCGCGCAGCTCATCGAAGCCGCCGGGCTGCCGACCCGCATCGCCGGGCTCCCCGACTCGCAGGAGGTCCTCGCGCGGATGGGCTCGGACAAGAAAGCCACGGGCGGGACCCTCCGGCTTGTCCTCCCGGAAGGCCGGGGGCGGTGCCGCGTGGTGACCGACGCGCCGTGTGACGCGGTGATCTCGGGGATCGACGCGATCCGCGCGGGCGGCGACTGACCGGGTACGATGCGGGTCATGCATCCGCACATCCCCACTCTTGCCATGAGTCCGACGACGAGCATCCTGCTTTGGGCGGGTGCGCTGATCGTGCTGGCCATGATCGGCGGGTTCGTGATCATGGTGTTCCGGCGCCGGGCGCTCGGGCGGGACGAGGCGCGGAACGACGCGGGCCTCATGGAGCAACTCCGGGGCATGGTTGATCGCGGCGAGATGACGCAAGCCGAGTTCGATCAGGCGCGACGGAAGATCGTCGAGCGGGCCGCCGCGGACCGCCCCCCTCGGGACCGAGCGTCTGAGAACGCGCGATCGTGAACGCGGGCCTGTGCCGGTTGTTCCGCGCTTTTTGCCCCTTGTTCGGTGCCGGGCGCGGATTCGGTGGTTGCGGGCGGAGGCTCGCGGTGTCTAATGTCCGGTACCCGGGGCGAGCACGCCGAACCGGGAGTTGGGATTGAGCCCACCCCGCCGGTTGGCCGATACCAAGGGAAGATCCGCGCGGCTCGCCGCGTGTTTCTCCACGCAATGATCCGTTCCACTGCGCAACAGACGAGGCCGAGATGAGCAAACGACCAGGCGATCCCGTTCCGCCCGCACCCGAACCCGCCGATTCAGGTTCTTCTGACACCCCCGCCGGCGGCGGCGGAGGCGGCGGCTCGGGCGGCGGCTCGGGTTTCCGAGGACGCAAGGTGACCACCTGCTCGTTCTGCGGCAAGACCAGCCGAGAGGTCGGCCCGATGGTCGAGGGCCCCGGCGAGGTGTACATCTGCAACAACTGCGTCGAGCTCTGCCAGAACATCTTCCGCCAGGAACGCCGGCGGGTATCTTCGGTCTCGGCCCAACTCAACGACATCCCTTCGCCCCGGGAGATCGTCGAGTTCATGAGCCAGTACGTCATCGGGCAGCAGATCGCCAAGAGATCGCTCGCGGTCGCGGTTCACAACCACTACAAGCGTCTGCTCCACGCCGAGAGCGAGGACAGCGACTCGATCGAACTCGACAAGTCCAACATCATGCTGATCGGCCCGACCGGCTCGGGCAAGACGCTGCTGGCGCGCACGATGGCGCGTTTGCTGAAAGTCCCGTTCGCGATCGGAGACGCGACCACGCTGACCGAAGCGGGCTACGTCGGCGAAGACGTCGAGAACCTGCTGCTCAAGCTGCTCCAAGCCGCCGACTTCGACGTCGAGGCCGCCCAGCGCGGCATCATCTACATCGACGAAGTCGACAAGGTCGGAAAGACCTCGAACAACGTCTCGATCACCCGCGATGTCTCGGGCGAAGGCGTCCAGCAGAGCCTGCTCAAGATGCTCGAGGGCACCGTCGCCAACGTCCCCCCGCAGGGCGGCCGCAAGCACCCGGAGCAGCAGTACATCCAGTTCGACACCCGCAACGTGCTGTTCATCTGCGGCGGGACGTTCGTCGGGCTCGAGGACATCATCAGACGCCGCCTCGGAAAAACCAAGATCGGCTTCACCAGCCACGAGACCGATCCCTCCCGCCCTGTCGGCGACGAGAAGGTCGAACGCGAGTGGCTGCTCAGCCAGGTGACCAACTCCGACGTCGTTGAGTTCGGGCTGATCCCCGAACTGGTCGGGCGCTTGCCGGTGATCACCCCGCTGATGCCGCTGAGCAACGAGGCGCTGGTCCAGATCCTCACGGAGCCGAAGAACGCGATCGTTCGCCAGTACCAGCACATGTTCGCGCTCGAGGGCGCCAAGCTCAGCTTCACCGACGACGCCCTGATGGCCGTCGCCAAGAAGGCAGCGCAGCGGTCCACCGGAGCCCGCGCGTTGCGCGCGGTCATGGAAGAAGTCATGACAGACCTCATGTACGACCTGCCCGAGTTGGACAACACCAACGCCGAGTACGTGATCGACAAGGACCACGTCGAGCACGGCCGGAAACTGGTGGACCTCCGCGTCAAACAGGTCCACTCGGCCTAACCCGACCGACCATCACCGCACACACATCGGACGCTCCCACCACGGGAGCGTCCGATCTCGTTTGGCCCGACCCGCGCCGTCGGGACACGCCCCTATCGGCAGAAAGGCTCGTTCAGCGCGGTCGCGATCATGTGATCCTTGCCCGCGGCGTTCACCACCGCCACGGCGTAGACCGAGACATCGGAGTCCAGGACGCTCCGCCAACGCTTGGGCTCGGTGGTCAGCAGGTGCAGCCCGATGCCCGCGTCTTCGCCCGGTTTGGCGCTGGGCATGGCCAGGCCGGGTTCGGCTCGCAACAGCAACGCGAGATTCTGCATCGCCCACCCGCCCGCTGCGACCAGCGCCGCCACCGGGCTGTCGCCCTCGTCCATCGCGACCGCGTGGAGCGCCCCGTCCCCGTCCGCGGCGAACCAGACATCCCGGGCGCTCGGACAGCGTGTCTCGAGGGGCTCGAGCCCCTCGATCAACTCGGGCGGCGTGACCCCGAGCCTGACGGCCGGGCGGTCGGCGTCCGCTCCGACCCGATCGCCCGACGCGTCAGGGCGACGCGGCGTGGGCTTGGCTTCGACCTCCGAGCCCGGGCCCAGGCCCGAGCCCGCGTCCGAGCCCAGCCCAAGGCCTTCCGCAGCAGCCGGCAGCACCACGATCTCGGGCCCATCGGGGAGGGTTTCCGGCGCGGGCGCTCCGGCGAACGCGTCGCTGTCAGCCAGACGCAGACCCGTCGCAACGGCTTCTGCCTGAACACCGGTCTGGGCACCAGAGAGCAACGCGTCGATCGCTTCGGCCGCAAGACCCGCCCGATCGAGCCGGCAGACCGATGTCGTGCCGGTCGCATCGATCCGCCCCGAAGCGTCGAGGATCTCGATCGGACGCCCCAGGAACGCCTTGCAAGCGCGACCGATCTTGGCGCACGCGGCGGCGATATCGTCGCCCGAGCCGCCCATCACGGCGACACGGAGCAACGGGGCCTCCTCCGGGTCGAGCCCGTTGTCGACGGCCGAAACCAGCGATTTGATCAGGCGGTACGACGCGACGACCGCCGTTTCGTCTGCGCCGGTCAAGATCGTCAGTTCGTCGATCCCGGCGCGTTCGAGCAGTTCGGGCTCGGCGGTCTCATCGACCCGCACAACGATCCTTCCCGCGGCATTGGTCACGACGGTCATCGCGTCTTCGATGTTGTCCAGCGGCTCGATCTCGGCACGCTCGCCGCCCGTGATCAGGTCGAGCGCGACCGAGTCGCCCGCGGTCCGGAGCAACGCCACGGTCTCGGACCGCTTGCGTGCGGACTGGCAGGCATACTGGCGGACCCACAGCGATGCACGCACGGGCAGGTGCCCGAGGACCACCATCTCGACAATCGGCCGACGGATCCCGGAGGACCGGGAATCGTCGGCGCTCGGGGCTCGGATCGCCGAGCCGTCGTATCGCAACGAGACCTCGCCTGCCGGCTTGGGCGCGTCGTCGCCGTGCCGGACCGCGTTGGGGTGCTGGTCAGCGTCCGAAGACGAGGAAACGGACATCGGCGAGGGGGCGAACGGGGCGTCGCCCAAGAACAACTCGGCGAGGGTGTCGTGCTCGTGCTGCTCGGTGCCGGTGAGCCGGATGCTGCTCGGCTTATCGCGGCGGTCGGGTTCCTGACGGTCCATGTCGAGCCTCCGCTCGTGCGACCCGCCGATCCATCCGGCGGCACGGCGGTCGTCAGACCACCGCGAGGTTGTTCTCTCCGCCGAGCCCATTGGGGACCCGCCCGGCGTTGTGGGGATCGCAGCGCCACTCGCCGTCGATCACGAGCCGGTAGTGGTACCGCCCAGGCGGGCATCCGATCCGGCACTCGAAGATACCCAAGTCGTCACGCCGTGTCATCTCGGAAGCGGAGGGATCCCACCCGTTGAAGTCGCCCACAACCGCTACAGACCGCACACCCGTCGCAGGCTGCACAAAGAGCAGCCCGCCCTCGACCGCGCGGACCCCCCAGAGGTGACGGAGCCCGGACTCGGTCGGGACCCGCCCGGGCTCGGGGGCGGCCGGGTGACGCCCCGGATCGGGCAGCGGGGAATCCACGACCTCGATCGCCACGGGGCGGTGCGGCATGAGGGACCTCCGGACCGGGCCCACCGCACCAGACGCGGGCTTCGTCTCGGCCAGCGCGGCCACCCGACCCATAGACGCGGCCCTGATCGCCATCTCTTCGGCGCGGCTCAGCGGCGACGCGGGCTCTTCGGACGCAGCGGCCGGAGCCTCGGGCAGGGGGCAGGCTTCGAGTGTCTGGTCTGGCAAGCGCGGGCTCGGGGCGCCCTCGGGGCAGGCGCCGGGCTCGGGGCGTTCGAGCCCGCAGTGCTCGATGACCCATTCGGCGAGCGACGCGTAGTCCGCCGCCGCCATCGATTCGGGCGCGTGATCCTCGATCGGGCGCCCGAATGAGGCGGCTTCCTTGACCTCCGGGTCCATGCGGACCGTGGACCGGATCACCGCGGCCCCGAACCGGTCCCGCAGATCATCGAGCAGGTCCCGGGCCAGCGGCAATGCGGGATCGAACATCGTCGCGAGCAATCGCACCCGTGGCGAGGCACCGATGTGGCGGGCGACCGACCGTGCGGTCTGGATCTGCTTGCCCGCTCCCCGGAGCGAGAAGTAGCTGGTCTCGACGGGGATGATGACCTCGTCGGCGGCCGAGAGGGCGTTGTAACTGAGCAGCCCGATCGACGGCGGGCAATCGATCACCACCGCGTCGTACCGCGGCCGG
>DIYM01000039.1 GCA_002429045.1 Phycisphaerales bacterium UBA6054 | reverse complement strand
CGGGTCGCGGCTCCGCCGCGTCGGGGGTGAGTCCGTTCATCCGCCGACTTTAGGAGACCCGCTCTCGGCTCGCCGCCCCGGGTCCGATCAGCGACGCCTGTGCCCGAAGATCCCCAGCGTCGACACGGCCAGCAGCGTTCCGGGTGTCGGCACCGGGATGATCTGGAAGCCGTTGATCACCCCTTGCCCGGAGACGGTCTCGTACCGCATGGTCAGGAGGCTGTCGTCGACAATGACGGTGTGCCGGGTATGCGTGACGCCCTCGACGAAGAACAGGCTCGGAAACTCGCCGCCTCCGACCTGGGTCTGGCCGTTGATGGTGACGCTGACCCGGGCCGAGAGGTCGAGAAACGGCGCCGTGTAGGTGATGATCTCGTACTCGCCGTTGGTCATGCCGTCGAGCGTGAGCGTGACCGGGCCGCTCCCTCGGAGGCTGGCCCCGCCCAGCGCGATACCGTCCGCGACCAGCCCGACCACATCCGGGTCACCACCGATGCCCGGGTTGCTGATCCAGTTCAGGGCGCGGTCGGATCGCAGGTGGACATCGGTGGGCGAGAAGCTGATGTCCAGGAGGCCGTTGAAGTCGATCACGTTGCCGTCCGTGGTGGGAATGAGCCAGGTGCCCGCTTGGGGTGCGTCGGGCGTGGATGCCCCGGCGAAGTCGATCGCGGGAACCCCGGATTGGAATCCGAAGTCGATGCTGAAGGCTTGTGCGAGTGTGTTCCGAGAGGGCGCGGCGATAGCGCACGCCAAGACGGCGGTGAAACAGATCGATTGCATGTCAGAGTCTCCCTGTGCTTTCTCTTGCCGCTTCCGCGTGCCAGCGGAGGCAGAGGCTGTCAGGGTATTCGCACCGACGCCGCGCGCGGTTCTGCGGCATCGCGGGATCGCATGATCGACCGGGTCATGCGCCCATCCCGCGATCGGCGCCCGCCGGCACGCTCGCGTGCGGGGTCTCGGCCGATCGTGTGATCAGTGTCACGCCCTCGGGCAGATCGCTCTGGACCCGAGCGACCACGTCGCCCTCCAGCTTGCGGCTGAACACCGAGCGGTTCGACTTGCCCATGATCAGCGTGTCGCAGGCATACGTCACGGTGTGGTCGAGGATCTCGTCGGCGATGCCGGTCGAGGTGACATAGATCGGCACGTAGGGGACCCCGGCTTCCTTGGCGAGCATCGCGGTGGATCCGAGGGACTCCTGCCCGCCCTCGTCGGTCTCGATGCCGGGGAGCTTGCCCGGGCCCGGGTCCATCACCCGGATGGGCCTGACGAAGATCGTGAACAGTGTCGCGCCCCGCCGCTTGGCCAGGTCGACGGCGTACTCGGACTGATAGCGCCCCCGGGCGGCGAGCATGATCTTCGGCTTGTCGGGATCGATCTCGATCTTGACCGCTTGGAGCATCGAGAGCCAGCCCGTGATGGGGGCCTGGATCTCCTTGGGCGCCCGTCGTCTCTTCAGCGCGGTCCGGAAGGTCAGCGCGAGCGCGATCAACGCCCCCGAGAAGGCCGTCGAGATCGGCTGCGTCACGCCGATGGTCAGCGTGATCGCGAGGAGGAACAGCCCGAGCGCCCAGAGGCAGTTGCGTTGCCATCGCAGGATCTCGAGTTCCTTGTTGTACGCGGATGAAAGGACCGTGACGGTGATCGCGCCGCACACCCCGAGCACGTAGAGCGACGCGAGCACGGTGACGTCGTGCTCCACGACGATCACGAGGATCGGGATGATCACCGATGCGATCAGGCCCACCCAGGGGACGCCCGAGTAGTTCAGTCTCGTGAGCGGGGTGGGCAGCTCGCGGTCCTGCCCCATCGCGAACAGCACCGAGACCATGGCCATGATCGCGGTGTTGGTCGCGCTGAGCAGCAGCAGCCCGAACGTGACCCCCGCGATCGTGCCGAAGACGGGCCCGATCTGCTCCCCGAACGCTTCGGTCGCAGAATCCTCGGCGATGACCCGCATCGAGGCGTTCGTGTACTCGCTCACCTGGTGCTCGTACTCCCTGAGCGCCGCGTAGCGTTCGGTCAGCGCGGGGTCTGTGATCAGCGCGAGGTCGGCCTCGCTGATCTCGAACCCGGCGCGGGGGTCGTAGCGTTCGGCGATCTCCCCGGGGAGCCGTTCCACGAGCGCCTCGCGGGCCTGGGCGAGCTTGACAAAGTCCGCGCCGTGGCTGTCGCGGATGGGCGTGCCCGCGACGACGAACCCGAGCCCCGCGAGCGCGAGCCCGAACCACAGGTTCAGCCCGACGACTTCCAGGCTCACGGGCCAGATGGTGCGTTTGGACTCGCGTCCGACCGGCTTCTTCATGAGCCCGGTCATGTTGGCGACGGCTTCGACCCCGGCCAACGCCAGACAGATCTTGGTGAACTTCACCCAGACCTGCGTGGCCGGGGTTTCGCGGAAGTAGTCGAGCGAGATGGTGTTCACGCCGTCGATGAACTGCGGGATCGAGAGCAGGGCGATCGTCGCAGAGACACCGAGGGCTGCGAACGCGACGACCAGCGCGAACCGCCCCGCGGACCGGGCCCCGAGCCAGTTGACACCACCGATGAGGATGATCGCGAGCACGCCGAGCGGCACGACGAGGTGCTCGGGCGTCCCGAGGTAGTGGAACGCCTCGATCACCGAGATCGCGGCAGTCATGATGTACCCCGAAAGCAGCAGCGTGGCGCCGATCACCGAGAGCGTCGGGGACAGCTGTCGGGCGGCGGTGTACACCCCGCCCCCGTCGGGGAACGAGCGGCAGATGTGGGTGTAGGCCCAGGACACCGCCAGCATGAGCAGGCCGATCGCCGCGAGGTAGAAGATGCTCGCGTGCCCCGTGTAAAGAAATGCTAACCCGAGGACGTACAGGCGTGAGGTGCCCCAGTCTCCGTAGAGCAACGGGCCCGCGTGGGTCCATTTCAGATTCCGAGGTCTGGATTCGGTGACAAGCATGCGTGCGGCAACCGTAGGCCGGGGGTATAGTGGGCACCCTCCGGGGGCATGATGGGACGTTCGTCGGTCATGGTTCTGGAAATCACGGTGCCCATCGTGCGATGGGGTGAGGTTTGGGGTTCGCGTCGGGAAGCCAGATCCGACCGGGAGAACGTGCCGTATAGCCACCCGGGCGGTTCGGAAGGACCCGCCGCCCGACCCGATCCGCCCGGCCTGCCCGGGTACCCAACGCGATCGTGTCATTTGAGCCGCAGTCACGAAGATTCTCTGCCGATACAGCCATGAGCACAATGAGCGACCCACGCCACGATGACGACCTCTTGCGTCCGGACGACACCGCGTTGTTCGGCGGTTCGGATGAGCAGGAACCGATGAGTGTTGCCGAGGCGGAGAAGTCGATTCTCGAAGCGACCAAGGGCGGGACCAATCTGGACACCCTGATCGGGCGATTGGTGATCGACCAGGGGCTCGCGACCAACGACGAGGTCAAGCACTGCCTGACGCTGAGCCGGGCCGATCAGGACAGGTCTGCGCAGTCGCTGGCGCAGCTGCTTGTGGATAAGGAGTACGTGACGAGCCGCCAGATCGCGCGTCTCCGCGAGGCGATCGAGGCGGAGCGATCCGGGCACAAGATCGCGGGGTACAAGATCCTGGGCAAGCTGGGCGCCGGCGCGATGGCCACGGTGTACAAGGCCAAGCAGATCTCGCTGGACCGGATGGTCGCGATCAAGAAGCTGCCCGAGAAGTTCAGCCAGAACCCGCAGTTCATCGAGCGGTTCTTCGCCGAGGGGCGGGCGGCCGCCCAACTGAATCATCCGAACATCGTTCAGGCGTTCGATGTCGGCAACGAGAACGATCTGTATTACTTCGTGATGGAGTACGTCGAGGGGCGGACGGTTCACGACGACATCGTCAAGCACAAGCGCTACAGCGAGGAAGAGGCGGTCAACATCGTCATCCAGGTCGCCGAGGCGCTCGAGCACGCGCACACGCGCGGCCTGATCCACCGGGACGTCAAGCCCAAAAACATCATGATCACGAAAGAGGGGGTCGTCAAACTCGCCGACATGGGCCTGGCCCGGGCGATCTCGGACAAGGAGGCGGCCGAGGCCGAGGCCGGACGCGCGTTCGGCACCCCGTACTACATCTCGCCCGAGCAGATCCGCGGGGAGAAGGACATCGATAAGCCCGCGGACATCTACTCGCTCGGTGCGACGCTCTATCACATGGTGACCGGCTCGGTGCCGTTCGAGGGCAAGAACCCATCGGCGGTGATGCACAAGCACCTCAAGAGCGAGCTGGTCCCCCCGGATCATGTGAACCCGAAGCTGAGCGCCGGCATCTCCGAGGTCATCGAGATGATGATGGCCAAGCGGGTCAAGGACCGCTACCCGAACTGCACGGATGTGCTGGTGGATCTCCGCGCGCTGAAGAACAACGAGACCCCCCCGATCGCCCACAAGGACGTGCTGCCCGACGAGGACATGGCCTCACTCGCGGCTGCGGAGGCGGCCGCGGTTGTCGAGATCCCGCAGGACGAGTCGCGCTCGGGCAAGGGCGGGCTGTCGTGGACCGACCACGCCGCGTGGCCTCCTTTCCTGGTGGTGGTCGTGGTGCTGGTGATCTCGCTGGCGTTGCATCTGATCCGACTGGCCGGATGATCCCCCCGGCCCGGACGCCCATCCCATCGCCCGCTGAGCCCGCCAGGCCCGATTTCCGTGCCGCTCGTGGTTCACCCGCGTGATACAATCTGACCGAGCGGCACCCCCGCTCATCCCCGATAGTGCCGGGCGTGTGCCCGGCCGGATATTGACCGCCCCGGTTGGGGTCGAGGAGTAAGAGACATCGCCCGCAGAGCTTTCTACCGGATGCAAGGTCCCGTGCAACGCACGCGGATCAACCACATGATCCGACTGTCCCCGGTCCGCCTGATCGGGGCCGACGGTGAGCAGGTCGGCGTGATCGATACGCAAGAGGCGCTCCGGATGGCGCAGGAGGCGGGTCTCGACCTGGTCGAGATCTCGCCCGACGCCCGCCCGCCCGTGTGCAAGATCATGGACTACGGCAAGTACAAGTACGAGCTTTCCAAGCGAGACCAGAAGGGCAAATCCTCCGGCCAGGAACTCAAAGAGATCCGGCTGGGTCGCTCCATCAAGATCGACCCGCACGATGTCAGCATCCGGGTCAATCAGGCCCGCCGGTTCTTGATGGCCGGTCACAAGGTTCAGATCACCCAGCGCTTCCGCGGGCGTGAGATGGCCCACAAACAACTCGGCGAGGAGCGTCTGATCCAGGTGTGTCAGGACCTCTCGGATGTTGCCAAGATCGAGATGGCACCCCGCGGCGTGGGGCGCTCGATCACGCTCGTGCTCGCGCCCGACAAAGCCAAGATCGATGCGATCAAGGCGCAGCTGGCGAAAGAGGGCAAGGACGCCGATGAGGACCTCGAGAAACTCGAGGCCGAGGTCGCCGCGCAGAACGCCGCCGACGACGAGGTCCATGATGATGATCATGACGACCAGGACGCCGGCAAGAAGAAAACCAAGCATCGCGGGCCCAAGGACGATCGCGCCGGCAACCCGGTCGACGACGAGGTCGCCGATCTGCTCGGCGAACTCTGAACGCCCTCACGGCAGCACACGCCCGATTCGCCCCGCGTCACGCGTGTGCCGCGGGGCTTTCTTTCCTCCACAGCGCGGACGGAAGACCGGCTTACCGGTACTCGACGGTCGGGTCTGGCATGCCCTCGTCGTCGATGTTCCATCTCAGCGTGACGCGGCGCTTGAGCCCGCGGATCTCCACCTCCGGCGGCGACCGGTCGCCGCGCACCGG
>DIYM01000030.1 GCA_002429045.1 Phycisphaerales bacterium UBA6054 | reverse complement strand
TTGTTCGGGTTCGGCGGGTGGTTTGGGCGCCTCGGGGGGGTACTCGATCCCGTAATCGGGGCGGGGCCGGTAGAGCGAGCCGATCCACTCGGCGGTCTCTCGGAAGCGTCGGTCGTTGGTGGAGCGGAACAGGTGCCTCCACTGCTGGTTCTGCGCCCGGGGATCCACCTCGGGGTGCGGGTACAGCGAGCTGTTGCGGGGCAGGGCGAGGTGAAGCAGCGGGGACCGGGCGGGCTGTTCGTGGTTGATCAGCGGGGTGCCGTCGGCGAGGCGGAACCGGTCCAGGATGTAGAAGTTGGTGTACGCGGTCTCGTCGGAGTTGGGGCGACGGTTGATCAGGCGGAGCCGGCCCGCTTCGGCGCCCCCATGGCAGCGGTTCGAGGCGCACGCGTTGACCAGCCAGCCGCCCGAGCCGTGGATCCGCGACTTGAACCTCGCCATCGACGGCGGGTCCTCACGCACGGTCACCGTGTCGTACAGATCGCGGGCGCGGAGTTCGAAAAGGACACGGAGTTGTTCGATGGGATCGGCGTCGAGGATCTTGTCGCGTTCTCTGGCATCTACCGGGAACGAGCCGGGCGACCGGACCATCAGAGTGCGCATCGTCTCTTCGGGGACGTGCAGGCGCGTCGGGGTGTCGAGATCGATCTCGAAGATGCGGATGCGGTTGATCTCACGCTCGCGGAGCGTGGGGAGCGGCGGGGTCTGATTGTCTGCGGCACGCCGGGGCTTGGTGCGCTGGTTCTGCGAGCGGCTGTTGAGCTCGATGTGCGCCCTGATCCAGTCGCGGATCGTTCTCGCGTCGGCGTTTGTGGGTTCGATCTCCAGGATGCCCTCCAACTCGGCGAGCGCAAGGGAGTAGGCCCGCCTGGTGCGGAGCCACTCAACCAACGCCATGCGTGCCCGCACGTCTCCGTCGTCGACCGCCTCGCGGAGCGTGCGGTAGCGGTCTTCGACCGGCGGGAGCACACGCAGCGCGGCGACGCGGGCCCTGGGGAACGTCGTGTCGATCGCGTTGATGCGGATGACGACCCGCTCGGCCGAGTTTTCCATCAGGAACCCGGTGATCCGGCGTCCCGAGTGGAGGGTCACAACGGCTTCGGTGAGCGTGTCGTCTGTGTGGTCCGACTGGTCCGACTGGTCCGACTGGTCCGACCGGTCCGACCGGTCCGACTGGTCCGGCTGGGCCGGCGCGGCAGGCTCTGCGGCGGTCGATTCCGCGGCGGCGGGTTCGGCGCTGCCCCGGTGCGGCGTCCGGTCGGTCGTTGTGGTCATGCCCAGCGCGGCCAGCAGGCACAGCGCCCCGCCCGCGAGCGGGGCGAGCCGACGGAGACACGCTGGCGCGGGACGCGGTCGCATGCCGGGATTGTGGGCCTTGGCGGGTCGGGTGTCCACTGCGTGCCCGATACGCGGGCGGGTGGGGCGGAGATGCGGGATTCGGGATCGCTTACGCCGCCTGCTGCCCTTCGTCGGACACCAGCCCGTTGCCCAGCGATTCGCGGGGCTGCTCGCTGTGGACCGAGTGGGTGCTGTCGGGCCCTCCGAGGTAGTCGAGTGTGTCGTCGGGCTCAACCACGGCGACCTCGCGGGCCGGGCGTTCGTTGCCGTGCTGATCGATCACGGGCTCTCCCTCGCGATCGAGCTTGAGTGTGAACGGGCCGTCGAACTCTTCTTCGAAGCGCACGGCACAGTTGCGGAACAGGATTCTCACACCCGGATGGATCCGCTTCTGGACCGAGAGCTGGGCGTCGGCGTGCTTGCGGAGATTGACCCGGATCCGCTCGGCGGCTTCGTCGAGCCGTGTGATCCGGGTGGAGATCTCGGAGATGTCGAAATCCAGCGCCATGGTCTTCTCGATCGCGTCGGGGTTCGACGTATCCATCGCGGATCGCAGCGATTCGAGCTTGAAAGCCAGGTCCGATCGTTTCGTGTCCGCGCGCTCTCGGAGGACGCGGATGCGGGCGAGGGGTTGGTCGAGTTCGGGGATCGATCCGGTCAGGATCTCGCTGGGGACCTCCTGGGCGCTGCCGAGCACGCCCACCTCGATCCGTTTCCCGGCCGTCATGGCGCCGCCCCGGACGGCCCCGCTCTCGATCAGGATGGAGCCCCGTGCCACGATCTGGCAGTTGGTGATCTCCCTTTGGACGATGCAATCGCGTCCCGCGTTGATGGTTGCGCTCTCGACGTACCCGGCCCGGACGTCGCGTCCCGATCGGATCTGGCCCGTGTCGCGTCCGGCGACGCCCCGCTCGACGATGACGTCTCGGTCAGACGAGATGCTGGCGGCTTCCACCAACCGACGGACGGTGACATCGCCGGTTGCGTCGATCCGGAAGAGGTCCTTGACCCCGCCTCCCACGTTGACGGGGCCCGGGAAGTCGATGTTGCCGGTTGCGAATCCGACATCGCCCGGGACCTCGAGCGTCGCCGCGACCGACCTCAATGAGCCGGAGTAGACAAGGTGCCCGGAGTTGCGTGCGTTGACCCTGTTGTCTTCGGTGAGATCGATCGACTCCGAGTCGATGTAGCTCGGGTTCGGCGACTGCTTGGCGGGGATGACGCCTCCGAAGATGTCCTCACCGTCTTCGCCCGGGTCTGGGGGCGAGATCGTGCCGAGCTCATCGCCCCCGTTGACGATGATGAAAGCGCTGTGCCCGTAGTGATCGACGGCTTGCTGGTCGGCGCACTCTTCGGGCGATGCATCGCTGCTCGGTTGGTGCGGATCGGTGTCCTCGGAGCTCCGGGCCTCGATCTCGTCGATGCGTTCGTTGATCTGCGCGGTCCACTCCAGTTTCCGGGGCTGCCCGTGCCTGGGCGGACGCCCCCGCGCGACGATCGCGGAGACTTCAACGCCGGACGTTGCTTGTGCGTCCGCGGCGAGTTTCTTGAGCGCCGCCCGGTCCAGGGCACGCTCGGCGATGCCCTTCGAGTCCAGGAACACCGCGAGCACGTGGGGCGTGATCTCCGACGAGGGTGCTTCGGGCCCGATGAACAGCGTCCCGGTGACCAGATCGTCATCGGTTCTCAGTTGCAGGTGGGCGTCGAGATCGTGCTCGCGGGGCATGTCCGGTCCGTCCTAGATACCGGTCACGCGCTGACCTTGGCGAGGGTCTCGGTGATCCGCTCGCTGAGCAGGTCCGGGGTGAAGGGTTTGACCACGTAGTTGTTGACGCCCGCCTTGATCGCCTCGATCACTCGGGATTTTTCCGCCTCCGTGGTGACCATGATCAGGGGGGTGGACTTGTCTTTCTGGCGGAATGTCTTGACGAAGGTCAGGCCGTCCATCACGGGCATGTTCCAGTCGACCAGGCAGAGGTCGGGGTTGAACGCGGCGACCTTGCTCAGGGCGTCCTGCCCGTCGCAGGCCTCCTCGATCTCGGTGTAGCCGAGCTGCTTGAGGACGGACTTCTGGATGTTCCGCATGGTCTTGGAATCGTCGATCAGCATGATGCGCATGGGTGCATCTCCGTTGTGGGCTTGTTTCCGGGGTGTGCTTCTGGTGTGTTTCGGGGGGTGTCTGTGGGGGCTCAGGCGGCGGCGGCTTCGCTCGATGCCGGGCGGATCGCGACCTCGAGCACCAGCTCGCCGCAGTCCGTCGTGCCGGGGATCAGCACGCAGGGGATGTCGGACTGCCCGGTGACGCGGTGGTTCGGCCCGATGACCACCGAGGGCACCGAGATCGAGACGTTCTTGCGTTGGAAGGAGGCCTTGGCGCTCCCGCAGATCATGTTGATGATCTCGCCCACGGCGTCGGCGAAGTCATCGCTGTCCGTGTCCAGTTTCTCACCCGTGAAGAGGGCGACGACGGCGATCGCGGTGTCGGTGGGCATCGAGAGCACGACGTTGCCCAGGAACTCGCCCGACATCCCGATGATGGCGGAGACGTCGTGAGAGCAGTGGTTGGTGTTCTTGATGGATGGGTCGCCGACCTCGACCGGCAGCTGGAACATCGTGCTGAATACATGCTGCACGGATGTGATGAATGGTGCGATCAGATTGGCGTCCACGGTTGGCTCCTGGGTTCTGGGTTCGTTGCCCCGGTGGGTGTCTGGCGGGCGGTTCATGCCACGGTGTTGTGCTGGGATCTCGAGAGGCGCACGAGCTCGGCGATGTCCACGATGAGGCTCACGCCCCCGTCGTTTCGGACGGTTGCGCCCGAGATCGGGCCCTCTCGCCTGACCCCGTCGAGCGGTTTGATGACGATCTCTTGCTGGCCGATCACCCGGCTGACGCGAAGCCCGACGAGCTTCTGGTTGAAGCCGATGACCACGACGAACGGCTCGGGGTCGTTCTCGTCGGCGAGATCGAAAATCTCGCGGGCGCTCATCAGCGGGTGCACCTGGCCTCGCAGGTGGATCATCGGGCTGTCGCCGATGCTCGAGAACATGTCGGGCGTCGGGCGAACGATCTCCGTGATGTTCGTCAGCGGGATGGCGAATGTGTCCTCCCCGACGGCGACCATCATCGCGGGCATGATCGCGACCGTCAGCGGGATGGTGATCGTCAGGGTCGTGCCCGCGCCCGGCTCGGACTCGATCGTCAGGGAGCCCTTGAGGTTCCGCTCGATGTTCGTGCGGACGACGTCCATGCCGACCCCGCGCCCGGACAGGTCCGAGACCTGGTCCGCGGTCGAGAACCCGGCTTCGAGGATGAACCGGAAGACTTCCTCGTCGGCAAGCGTCGCGAGCTGCTCCTCCGAGCAGAGCCCGTTCTGGACCGCCTTCCTCCCGATCACTTCGCGGTTGAGCCCCTTGCCGTCATCGATGATGCGGAGGCAGACGTGGGACCCCTCGTGACCCGCGACCAGCCTGATGGTGCCCTTCGGGTCCTTCCCGGCGTCGGCCCGGGCGCCGGGCATCTCGATCCCGTGGTCGGCCGAGTTGCGGAGCAGGTGGACCAGCGGGTCGCCGAGTTCCTCGATGACCGATTTATCAACCTCGGTATCGCCGCCCTCGATCACGAGTTGGATCTGCTTGCCGGTCTTGGTCGCCAGATCCCGGATGAGACGCGGGTACTTGCCGAACAGCTTGTCGAGCGGCTGCATGCGCGTCCGCATCACCGCGACCTGGATGTCCCCCGTGACGCGGTCGAGCGTGCTGGCGGTGACCTCCATCTGCTCGATCAGATCGGCGTTGCGCGAGTCTGTCGCGACCTCATCGGCCAGCGCACCGACCCGGTTCTTCTGCAGTACGAGTTCGCCCACGAGGTTCATCAGCGACTCGAGACGCCCGACCTCCACGCGGATGGTCTGTTCCAGGGGGACCTGGGCGCGCTTCGCGGTCGGGTCGGGCTTGGCGTTGGCCGCCTGCTTCCGGGCCAGCTCGGGCTTGGGCTCGGGCGATGGCGAGTCCGTCGCGGGCGCGGGGGGCGGGTTGAAGTCGGGGTCGGACGCGGGGGACTCGGCGGGCGGCACGCCCTGGGCACCCGCGGACACGCCATCGAACGCGAGCACCGACCGGGGATCGGTGTCGGGGGCGAGGAACTGCTGGGCGGGCAGGTCGCCGTTGGATGCCAGCCCGAGCCGCTCGATGAGCGTGCCGGTTGGGCGTACGGTCAGCCGCATGTCCGAGAGTTCGTTCGCCTGCTCGCCGAGCACCGAGCACGCGGCGAGGGCGCGGTGGCGGACCTGGACCACCTGGTCTTCGGAGAGCGAGTCCAGGCCCTCGAACGCCCGCTCGAGCGCCGAAGCGATCCTGACGCACTCGTCGATCTCGAAGAAGTCCAGCGTCTTGACCAGGTCCTCGGCAAGCTCCGAGAGCGCCGTCCCGGTCGCCGAGCGGGTGCCCGAATCGTTGAGCCGCTCGAGCTGCATCTGCATCTGCGAGATGCTCTGCTGCACATCGGAGACCAGATGCTCGACGAGATCGGCTTTCGCGGGGTCGAGTTCGATGACCCGCTCGCAGCCCGCGTCCGCTTCGGGGTCGTCTCCGGCGTCGGATCCGATCTCGGTCGGGGTGCCCGGCGTTGCGTCTGGGTCCGCGTGCGGGGCGGCTCCGTCGGGGCTCTGCCCGCCGAGGTTGGTGAGATCGGCAACGAGCCGGTCATCGGCTTTCTCGAGTTCTACCTCGCCCGCCCCGAGTTGCTCGAACTGGACCTTGAGCACGTCGACCGCGGCGAGGAGCAGGTCCATCTCCGGCGGGCCCAGGCTGATCGCGCCGGTGCGCGCGGCGTTGAGGGCGGTCTCGGCCGCGTGAGCGATCTCGACGAGGTTGGTCAGCGCGAGAAACGACGCGCTCCCCTTGATGGTGTGCAGGGCGCGGAAGATCTGGTTGACCAGGTCGAGATCGTCGGGGGTCGCCTCGATCGAGACGAGATCGCTCTCGAGTTGCTCGAGCAGCTCCCCGGACTCTGTGAGGAAGTCTTGCAGGATTTCGGGGTCGAAGTCGCTGATGCTCATGGGTGGTCCAATCTCTGGTATCAGGCGGCCAGCAGGCCGGTGTGCCCCGACTTGGCGTAGCAGAACCCCTGTGGCAGCGGGACCTGCTCGAACTTGTTGCCCATGTCCTTGATGCGTTCGGAGTGCCCGATGAAGAGCGCGCCGTCTTCGGCGAGCTGGTCGTGGAACATCCCGATGACCTGGTTCTTCATCGCGTCGTCGAAGTAGATCAGGACGTTCCGGCAGAAGATCACGTCCCAGGTCCCGTGCCGCTTGGCGGCCAGCCGATCCTTGAGATTGTGCTTCTCGAAGTTGACCATCCGCTGGATCTCGGGGCTCAGCACGAAGCTGCGTCCATCCTCTTTGAAGTACCGCTTGATGATGTTGGGGGGCGTGGTCCGCACCGCGTAGGAGGTGTACTCGCCCGACATCGCGACATCGAGCGCCTTCTGCGAGATATCGGTGCCGAGGATCTCGATGTTCCAATCGGCGAGCCGCACGCCCAGGGAACGGTGGATCTGGATCGCGAGCGTGTAGGGCTCGTCGCCGGTGGAACAGGCCGCGGACCAGATGCGCAGGCGCTTGGTCGTCGCTCTCGTCTCGAGGAGGTGGGGGAGCACACGCGTCTCGAAGATCTCGAGCTGGGCGTCATTGCGGAAGAAGCTGGTCTCGTTGATGGTGATGCGGTTGAACATCTCCTGGAACTCGTCCTGCTGGTACGGACCCATCGAGAGCAGGGCGATGTACTGGTCGAAGTCCTCGACCTCCAGCTCTCCGAGCCGGTTGGTCAGGCGCGACTCGAGGATGTACTTCTTGGCGTCGGGGAAGTGGATGCCCGAGCGGTCATAGATGATCTTGGCGAGCTTGGTGAACTGATCGTCACTCATCTCGATCCGTTTGGTGGGCATGGCGGGTCCTCTTCGCGGGCGTGTTCGGATTCGGTGCGTGATCAGGCCGCGATTCTGGCCAGCGATTCCGTGGTTTCTTCGGTGAGCAGCACGTCGAGGTCGAGCAGGATGACGAGGAGGTCGTCCCGTTTCGCGACACCCCTGACGTACTCGGATTGGATCGTGCCCGACATCGCGGGGGCGGGGTCCACGGTCGAGCTGTCGATGCGGAGCACCTCGTGCACCCGATCGACGATGAGCCCGACCGTGGTGCTCGCCGCGTCGACGACGACGATCCGGCTGTCCTCGGTCCGCTCCTGGGCGGGCATCCCGAACCGCACACGCAGATCCATGATCGGGATGATCCTCCCGCGCAGGTTGATGATCCCTTCGACGCCCGGGGGGGATTCGGGGATCTGGGTGATCTGCATCATGCGGTTGATCTCCTGGACGCGCAGGATGTCGACCGCGTAGTGCTCGCCGTTGACGCAGAAGCTCACGAGTTGGAGCGTCTCGTCGGTCTGGGTGGCGGCGTTGTGTGGTTCACGTCCCATGATTACCTCCCTGGGGGTCCTCTGTATTGGGGGGGATCGGTGCGATGCGCCCGGGGATTGAGCCCCGTCTCGGATTTGTGCGTCAGGCGGATCGCCTGAGCGCAGGGGCGTCCTCTGGCGCTGCGTTCTCGCAGAGCGATCTGAGTGTGTTCGCGATCTGCTGGGGTGTCATCAGAGCGTCCGCGTTGCCGGACTCGACCACCGCCTTGGGCATCCCGTAGACCACGCAGGTCGAGGGGTGCTGGGCGATGACCTTGCCGCCCGCGGCGCGGACGTCCGCCGCACCGGCCGCGCCGTCCTCGCCCATCCCGGTCAGTTGGATCGCCAGGAGGCCCGGTCCGAACACGCGCGACGCTGTGGAGAAGAGGGTGTCGACGCTGGGGCGGAACGGCGCGGATTCGGGCTCGTCCTTGACCGTTGCCCGCGGGCTGGCGTCGCCGATCCTGGAGAGGTGCATGTGCTTGCCGCCTTGGGCGACATAGATGGTGTTCGCGTTGATGGTCGTTCGTCCATCGATGTGGGTGGCGCCGCAGACGCACTGCTGATCGAGGCGTGACGCGAGTGTCTGCGTGAAGACGGGCGGCATGTGCTGGGCGATGAAGATGGGCACCGTCAAGCCAGCCGGCATCGTGGTCAGGATGTCTTCCAGGGCGGGCGGGCCCCCGGTAGACGATCCGATGACGACCGCGGTGACGCCCGAGATGCTCAGCTGGGCCGGCAGATCGGGGGGGGGCGCTTCGGTCGTCTCGGAGCCGCGGGGTCTCTGCGATGAGGGCGTGCGGGGCTGCTGTTTGCGGCGTCCGCCGCCGATGGCCTTGAGCTTGCTGATCAGTTCGTCTCGGAACCCGGCGTCTCCCTTGCCGACGGTCGCGGGGTCTTTGGCGATGACATCGGCGGCCCCGAGGCGGAGCGCCTTGAACGCTTCGGTGCTGCCCTGGGTGGTCAGGCTCGAGCACATCAGCACAGCGGGGTTGCCGGCGCGGCATTTGATCTTGATTTCTCGGAGCGCCCCCAGGCCGTCGAGGATGGGCATCTCGATGTCGAGCGTGATCAGGTCGGGCTTGAGTTCCTGGGCCATCTCGACGCCCTGGCGTCCGTTGCGGGCCTGCCCGATGACCTCAAGGCCCGGGGCTTGGTCGATCATGCCGGAGATGATCTTCCGCATAAACGCCGAGTCATCGATCACGAGTACACGCACGGGCCATCCTCCGGTCTGCGCCTGGGGTGGGGTTCGAGAGATGGATCGGGCGATCGGGCGGGCGGCTTCAGGGTGACCGGACGATCCGTGGCCGATGTTCCGCGGTGCGTGGTGCGGTGCCGTTGGGCGGGCGGGGGCACGAAAAAACCCGGCATCGCGGGGATGCCGGGCCTGAATGCCCAGAAGAGGATTCGAACCTCCACTCCCATTACAGGAACCACCACCTCAAGGTGGCGCGTCTGCCAGTTCCGCCATCTGGGCGATGGTCTGGCCCGGGGGTGCCCGGGCGAGCGGGAAGTATACCCGTCCGTCCGGGCGCGTCGAGGGTGCCGCGGGGTTTGCCGTGCGTGTGCGGGGGTGTTCTGCCCGCGTTTTGATCGGGTGCGGTCTACGATGCCCGAGGCCGATCCCGCGGTCGCCCGGGCGGGCGCCGGGCTTCGGCGGCCCCGTCGTGAATGGAGCGGATCCTTATGGGTGTGCAGGTCGCGGATGTGCTGAGTCGTGTGGCGGAGATCGCCCGGTCGTCGGGCAAGTTCGGGGCGGTGCGGATCGAGGGCGGGATACTCAAATGTGCCGCGCCCGAGTCTGCCGAGCCCGCGGATTATCGGGTCACGCCGGATGGCGATGGCTCGCTGTGGGTCGAACTCGTCACCGAGGATCGGTGGCTCTCTGGCTCGATCGAGGGCGAGCTGGTCCACTCGGGTGACAAGATCAATGAACTGGTTGACGAAGAACTCGCCGATCTGGGTTGGGACGGCGAGGCGTCATCGTTCGAGCACTACCGCTCGGAGGACATGCTGTACACGTTCCGTTCCAAGATTCCCACCGATGATCCCGAGGGTGTCTCCAAATGGTTGCTCGCGTACGAGTTGGTGTTCGGAGAGTTGGGTGACATGGCGGGCGGCGACGAGGACTGAGCCCAGAGACACGCTTGACCTTCCCGATTCGGCCGAGGGATGCCGGCGGACAGCACGCGGCGGGTACCGCGGAGAGCAAGGATCCGACTGATGCGCATCTTCATGCTTGGCTGGGAGTTCCCGCCGTTCTTGGCGGGTGGTCTGGGCACCGCGGTGCACGGCTTGACCAAGTCGCTGGTCCGTCAGGGCCACGAGGTGCTGTTCCTGCTCCCCCAGTCCGCGCCCGAAGGCACCCGGACCCATGTCACGCTGCTCGGGCCCGACACACTCAAGAAGCGGGCGGTGCAGGTGCGGGCCAGGGCGACGCGCGGCGAGCCGGCTCCGCTGCCCGGTGCGCCCGCAGAGACGGTCCGCGAGTCGAGCGTCGGGGTCTCCGGGCAGGATCGGGTGATCCGCACGCAGGAGCCGGTTGATGCCGCGGTGGACGGTTCGGCTGTCCGCTCGCACCCCTACCCGGGCGTCGATTTCAACGACACGCTGAACAGGGTCGTTGAGCGTTTGGGGGTCGTCCGCGGGCAACCGGGGGTGATCAGGCGTCTGGATCGTTTCTCGGCGTTGCGGAGCAGCTCGGCGAGCGAGCTGGCCGAAGCGATGGACGACGTGCTCGGGTCGCTCGAGGACATGGGCGGGCGCGACGGGGGGTACGGGGGCGATCTGTTCGGCGACGCGGAGCGGTTCGCCGGGCTCGCGGCGGCCCTCGGCGCGCACGAACGGTTCGATGTCATCCACGCGCACGACTGGCTGACCTATCCGGCGGGGCTGGCGTTGCGGGCCTTGACGGGCAAGCCGCTGGTGGTGCACATCCACGCGACCGAGTTCGACCGCTCTGGCGAGCACGTGAACCGGGGCGTGTACGACATCGAGCGATCGGGGCTTGTGGGCGCGGACCGGATCATCGCGGTCAGCCGCCTGACGAAGGCGGTCGTGAACAAGCGGTACGGGGTGCCGGACGAGAAGATCGACGTGGTGTACAACGGGGTGGATCAGGACGACGTGCAGCCGCCCAGCGGCGCGACGATCGAGGGCGACGACAAGATCGTGCTGTTCCTGGGTCGTATCACGATGCAGAAGGGCCCGGAGTACTTCGTGCGTGCCGCCAAGCGGGTGCTGGAGAAGGACGACAAGGTGAAGTTCGTGGTCGCCGGTTCGGGGGACATGGCGGTCAGGATGATCGAGGAGGCCGCGGGGCTCGGCATCGGGCACAAGGTGCTCTTCACCGGCTTCCTGCGGGGGCGTGACGTGGACCGGGTGTTCCGTATGGCCAACTGCTTCGTGATGCCCAGCGTGTCCGAGCCGTTCGGCATCGCCCCGCTCGAGGCGATGCGCAACGACGTGCCGGTGATCGTGAGCAAGCAGTCGGGCGTGTCCGAGGTGCTGACGCACGCGCTGAAGGTCGATTTCTGGGACACGGACGAGATGGCCAACAAGATCGTCGCGGTGCTGCGGTACCCGCCGCTGGGCCAGACGCTGCGTGAGCACGGGCGGTTCGAGCTGCGCGGGCTGAACTGGGACGGTGCCGCCGAGAAGACGGTCAGGTCCTACGCCCGCGCCATCGCCGGGCAGGGGTGAGAGCGCGGGGCCCGATGGCGTTCAGCCGACGTCGCGTCCCTGGAAGAGCAGGACGGCCAGCGACAGGAAGATGCCGATCTGGAAGACCCCGTAGATCAGGATCCGCGCCACGTGCGTGAACGGGATGGGCTGGTTCTGGGTGATCGCGTCGAGCAGCCAGAAGGACTGCATGTTGGGCACGAGCCCCCAGAGGCCCATCCAGACCGGGTTGACGTTGGTGGTCTGGAGGAAGAGCGAGTCGCGGGCCATGGGCGGGCGTTCGACCGGCACGGCTTCGCGTCCGACCTGCTTGATGAAGATGCTCAGGTCGCTGACGAATGTGACGACCAGCCCTGGCTGTTCGCTGGGCACGCCGCTGGTCGCGGCTTCCGGCGGAGGGGGATCGAACGGTGCGACGGCCAGCGACACGCCGTTGGGCGAGGCGCCGTACCAGACAGGGTCGCCCACGTTGATGGGGGCGCGTGGGGGCCCGAGCAGTTCGATGCGGTACTCGGCGCCGGGCTCTTGCAGCATGAGCTCACGCCAGATATCACGGTCGATCGGGCCCATGCGGAGGATCTCGCGTGGCTCGACATAGGTCTCGAGCACATAGCCTTCCGCTTCGAAGACTTCCGGGGTCACGTTCGCCCGCTCGGCGGCCAGGGGGATGGTTTTGTCGCGGTGGAAGTCGTACAGGAACGTGTCGGGTGTGCTGATCAGGTCGGCGTAGGCGATCTGCCCGACGCGGGTGTTGTCGTACACGTGGCGGCCGACGATGTAGTTGCTCAGCAGCCCGACCATGAAGAACACCAGGCAGGCGATGATGGTCATGACCTGACCGAGGCGCGTGGAGGCGGCGATCGCGATGGCCGTCATCACCAGCAGTGCCATGCCCAGGCACATGCACGCGAGCATGATCTGGGGCTTGAGGTCCGTGGTGATCGGCTGCCACTCCCATTCCTTGCTGATCAGGAGCACGAGCAGGTACGCGATCCAGACCGCCGGCGCGGTCAGCAGGGCGGCGGTCTGCGAGAATGACCAGCCGTACATGAAGTTCCCGATCGCGCCGAGCAGCAGGCAGAGCATCAGCCCGCCGATGCCGAAGAGGATCACGGGCTGGTCGTAGATATCCGCGGCGGTGCTCATCACCCCGTGGCGGATGCCCAGCAACAGGAAGGCGACCATGATGAGGATCGCGATGAGCATGGCGGCCGAGACCCCCAGCCACTTGCCGAGGATGACCGTGGTCCGCCCGATCGGCTTGGAGACCACGGTGAGGATGGTCTTGTTCTCGATCTCGCGGGAGATCGTGGAGGTGGCGATGAAGGCGGCGAGGACCATGCCGCACAGGAACACCGTCGCCAGGGAGACGTCCAACAGGAGCTTGTCGTCCGCTGTGACCTCGCCCGGGACGTTCCGGTACCCCATCGTGAAGCCCGAGACCCAGACGTTGGTCAGTTGGAGGAGACCGGCGACCAGGATCACCACCAAATAGACCGGCTGACGGACGCTTTCGACGAATGCGTTGCGGGCGATGGGGAGGAGTGCGGCGATCATGGGGCTCGCATGGTAGGGGTCCGGTCGAGGGACGTCGCTCCCGGATTCGGCGGAGCGTATGGGGCGATCTCGGGCGATCCGCGGTTCGCGGGGCCCCGGTGTCGTGGTCGGTCCGCCGGTCGATCGTTGCGTGGGGCGAACCCATCGGGGTGTTCGGGCGTAGGGGGGGCGGTGGACTCGGGGCCGCGACCCGGAGACAATACCTTCCTTGCGGCGTTCCGGTTCGTTCGGGCTCCCCAGAGACCGCCGAACCGGGCAAACACACACGAAGTTGAGCGGCCCGAGCCGGGCCGCGGAGGGCAACCGGACCCATGATCAAAGGTGATCACCTCGCGTATCGGCGGGCTGCGTTCGTCAGCCTGCTCGGGCTCGTCATCCAGACGGTCCTGACGCTGCTGATGTTCGCGTACGGGCGGATGACCGGTGACCACGGCGCGTCTTCCGCCGTCTGGCTCTTCGGTTCGGGGATCGTTGTGTGGGGTGTGCTGCTGCTCGTCTTCGATCAGCAGCGCCGGGAGCGGCTCGAGGCGATCGAAGCCGAGCAACTCGGCTCGTCCAGCGCCGCCGCCAGCGCGTTCGAGGCGACCACCGACGACATGCG
>DIYM01000058.1:49063-52619 GCA_002429045.1 Phycisphaerales bacterium UBA6054 | reverse complement strand
GTCGGCGGATCGGGAGCGGGGGGGGCGGGCTTCCTACGATCGCGGCATGGCCAGAATCGTCGTCCTCCAGCACAACGACCACCAGCACGCCGGCCGTCTCGGGCGGACCCTCTCCGACCACGGGTTCCGGCTCGACATCCGGCGCCCGGATCTGGACGCCGGCGCCGTCCCGGCGGACCTGGATGACCTTCACGGGCTGCTGATCCTCGGCGGGCATCAGAACGTCGATGAGTCCCACGCGTTCCTCAGCCGCGAACAATCACTGATCCGCATGGCACACGAGGCGGACCTGCCCGTCGTGGGCATCTGCCTGGGGGCGCAGCAGATCACCAAGGCGCTCGGCGGCACGGTCGAGCGGATGCCCAAGCCCGAGGTCGGGGTCCTGCCGATCGACCTGACCGTCCCGGCACAGACCGAGACGATCTTCGCGGGCATCCCGTGGAAATGCCCGATGCTCCAGTCGCACGGGTACGGCTCGGACCAAGCCCCCGCGGGCGCGACCCTCCTGGCGACCTCCCCGGGTTGCGGGGTTCAGGCGTTCAAGTCCGGGCTGCGCACCTACGCGTTCCAGTTCCACTTCGAGTGCGATATCCCGATGTCGGTCGAGATGTTCGACCGTTCGGCGGATCTGGCCGAGGCGGCCGGTGTGGGGCGGGCGACGATGGATGCGCAGCTGCAGGAGCACGCCGAGATGTTCGATCGTGCCGCCGATCGGATCTGCGGGAACCTCGCGGCTTTCGCGTTCACCTTCGATGAGCTGCTCTCGGTCTGACCTGGCACGCGCGACCCCAGGCGTCCGGTCCCGGACCAACCCATGCCCACAACCCTGACCATCACGCCGCCGGGCGATTACGTCCTCGCCAGGGACTTCTGTTCCTACGGCTATTTCCTGCTGGAACCCAACCACTGGGAACCGGAGACCGGCTCTGCCGGGCGTGTGCTGCACCTGGAGGGAGGGGCGGCGGCGGCGGTGATCGATCAGCGCCCCTCCGGGCAGTTGCGGGCCAGGTTCGACCGTTCTCTGGATCGGTCCGAGCAGGGCGAGGCGAGGCGTCAGCTCAGCCGCATGCTCGGCGTCGATGTGCCGCGGAGCGAGGTGGAGGCGTTCCATCGCGCCGACCCACGCTGGAAGAAGTCGGGGCGTGGGCGTCTGTGCCGTTCGCCGACGCTGTTCGAGGACATGATCAAGACGGTGACGAGTTGCAACGTCGCCTGGCCGAGCACGATCACCATGAACCGGCGGCTCTGCGAGGTGATGGGCAAGCGATCGCCCTCCGGTGGGTACGCCTTCCCGACCCCGCGCAGGCTCGCCCGGGCCAAGCCGATGACCCTGCGGTCACGGTGTCGGGTGGGGTACCGGGACGCCCGGATCGTGGAGCTGGCGAAGCTGTATGTGAAAGGACGCATCGACGAGGCGTGGCTGAGCGACCCGGCGACACCCGGCGATGACGTGTTCCGGTTCCTCACGTCGCTGCCCGGGATCGGGCCGTACGCCGCCGGCAACATCATGCAGCTGCTCGGGCGTTACGACCGCCTGGCGATCGACACCGAGTCGTTCCGTCACGCCCGCGTTGTGCTGGGTATGGATGGCACGGATGCGCAGCTGAGCAAGCAGCTGGCCGAGTACTACGACGCGTTCGGCGATCACCGTTTCCGGAGCTACTGGTTCGAACTGTGGGATTTTTATGAGTCCCGCAAGGGACCGGCGCACACGTGGGAAAAGCACACCACGGGCACGACGTTCACGGCTTCCCAACTCAACAAGTAAGCCGGTTTGAAGGAACGCCGATCGGCCCCGTTGCCGGGGCCGATCGGCGGTGTGTACGCCCGACGCGGCGTCAGGTGGGGGGACGCGCCGGGCAAGAGAAAGAGCGAGCGTGCACGCGGCGTGCGGTGCCGCGGTGTGAGTGAACAAACATAGCCACGCGCCGCGGCGGCACGGATAAACATCCGGTCAAGTCTGCGCTCGGAGCGTTCGCGCGATGCGAATTAGGGTCATGCACTCACCCGCTTCCGGTGGCGGGGCGGGGTGTTCAGGCGTCCGCGTGTGCGAGGGCGTTGAGGTCCTGGAGCGCGGCGACCCGCCAGTCTCCGGCGCGCAGGGCTTCGATGGCGTGGACGGCCTGGGCCGCCGCGGTGGCGGTGGTGATCATCGGGATGCCGAGCCGGACCGCCGTGGCGCGGATCCGTCCCTCGTCGGTCCGCCATCCGGTTTTGGTCGGCGTGTTGATCACCAGCTGGATGTCGCCGTTCTGCATCAGGTCGATCACGTTGGGGCGCGCCCCGGCCTGGATCTTCTGGATGATCTTCGGTCGCAGCCCGTGGCGCTCGAGCAGGGCGGCCGTCCCGCCGGTCGTCCACACGTCGAACCCCATCGCCATCAGCGAGCGGGCCACGGGCACCATCGCTTCCTTGTCCTGGCGTCTGACCGAGAGGAACACCCCGCCTCCGGTGGGCAGGCGTGTGCCGGCGCTCAGGAGGGCCTTCATGTACGCGATCGGGCGGGCGACATCGACGCCCATCACCTCGCCGGTCGATCGCATCTCGGGCCCGAGGACGAAGTCCACCCCCGGGAACTTCTGGAAGGGGAACACCGGGGCCTTCACCGCGCAGTACCCCACGTCCGGGACCTCGCTGATCCCCTGGTCGGCGAGCGATTGGGCGAACATCGCACGCGCTGCCACGCTCGCCCAGGGGATGCCCTTGGCCTTGCCGACGTACGGGACGGTCCGGGACGCCCGCGGGTTCACCTCGATGATGTACACCTCGTCGTCTTTGACCGCCATCTGCACGTTCATCAGCCCGCACACGCCGAGCTCGGCCGCGAGCTTGCGCGCGGTCTGACGGACCTCCCGCACCGTTGCCGGGCGCAGGGTCTCGGCGGGGATCATGCAGGTCGAGTCGCCCGAGTGGACGCCGGCCTGCTCGATGTGCTCCATCACCGCGCAGACGAGCGCCTTGGGCTCGTCGGTGCTTCCGAAATCGGCGACCACATCCACGTCGAGCTCGGTCGCGGCGTCGAGGAACTGATCGATCAGGATCGGGGCGTCGTCGAGCCCGGACACGTCCACCGCGGTGGTCATGTAGTGCCGGAGCGAGTCCTCGTCGGCGCAGATCTCCATGCCCCGCCCGCCGAGCACATAGCTCGGGCGGACCAGCACCGGGTAGCCGATCCGCTCCGCGATCTCGACGGATTCCTCGACCGATCGCGCGATGCCCGAGCCCGGGCGTCGGAGGTCCAGCTTGGTGAGCATCTGATCGAACCGGTCGCGGTCCTCGGCGCGGTCGATCGCGTCGAGCGGAGTCCCCAGCATCGGCGCGCCGGCCAGGTCGAGCCCGTGGGCGAGGTTCAGGGGGGTCTGCCCGCCGAACTGGACCACCAGCCCGCGCACCGGGCCGCGATCGATCCAGCTCTTCACCGCGGGGTTGTGGCGGGCGAGCTGCCCTCCGAGCTCGCGGTCCTGCGTGGCCGATCCCAGCGCGCCGTCCGGCCCGTCCGTCGGGATCGTGAGCACGCCGCCGTCCGGCACCCCGACCACCCACGTCTCGCCCTCGC
>DIYM01000058.1:28765-48971 GCA_002429045.1 Phycisphaerales bacterium UBA6054 | reverse complement strand
CCCGCGCCGGTCAGGCGCACGAGCACCTCGCCGCGGTCGTGTCCCGCCCGGTCCAGTGATGCGCCGATCGCGTGCTTCTCGGGGGGGCTCACCTCCACCCCGCCCGCCGAGGACACGCCCTCGGGCAGCGCCCGCGGGGAAGCGCTCAAGCGCTCGACGACGTTGAGCACGTCCTCGAGCGTCAGCGGTTCGAAGAACAGCAGGTCGCTCGTGTCATAGTCGGTCGAGACCGTTTCGGGGTTCGAGTTGATCATGACGCTCCGGAAGCCCATGTCGCGGGCCGTCATCGCGGCGTGCACGCAGCAGTAATCGAACTCGATGCCCTGCCCGATCCGGTTCGGGCCGCCGCCCAGGATCACGACCATCTGCCCCGCCTCGGCGTGCCGGTCGTTCTTGAGCCGGAGGGACAGCTCGCACTCGGGCGAGATCTCTACCACGGAGCCGTCCGGGTTGACCTTCTTGTGCCCGGGCTGGTAGGTCGAGTAGTAGTAGGGAGTGACCGCCTCGAACTCGGCGGCGCACGTGTCCACGAGCTTGAACACCGCCTCGACACCGAGCGACCGGCGGTGCTCGCGGACCCTGAGGATCGACCGCGAGCTGATCTCGCCGAGGTACGCGTGGGCGAGCTGCGCATCGGAGTATCCCATGCGCTTGGCACGCAGCATCAGGGCCGCATCGACGGCGTCGAGCGAGCCGGCGCCGAGCAGCTCGTCCTCGAACGACACGAGGTCGCTCAGCTGCGTGATGAAGAACCGATCGATGCCGGTCAGCCGGCAGACCCGCTCGACATCCCAGCCCATCTTCAGCGCGTACCGGACGTAGTACATGCGTCCCTGGCTGGGCACGGAGAGTTTGCGGATCAGGCGGTCTTCGTCGATGGGCCAAGCGTCGGCAGCGCCGCTGTCGCCCCGCCGGTGCCCGAGCCACATGTCGTTGCGATCCAGGCCGAACCCGAACCGCTTGACCTCCATCGATCGGATGACCTTCTGGAACGACTCTTTGAATGTCCGCCCGATCGCCATCGCCTCGCCGACCGACTTCATCTGCGTCGTGAGGGTCTCGTCGGCTTCGGGGAACTTCTCGAACGTCCATCGGGGCATCTTGGTGACGACGTAGTCGATGCTCGGCTCGAAGCACGCGCTGGTTGTCCCGGTGATGTCGTTGCGGAGCTCGTCCAGCGTGTACCCGACCGCGAGCTTGGCGGCGATCTTGGCGATCGGGAACCCGGTCGCCTTCGATGCCAATGCCGAGCTCCGGCTCACGCGTGGGTTCATCTCGATCACCACGAACTCGAACGCCCTCGTGCCGTCGGCGCGGGGCTCGGGGTCCGGGTTGACCGCGAACTGCACGTTGCTGCCGCCCGTCTCGACGCCCACCTCGCGCATGATCGCCAGCGAGGCGTCCCGCAGGGCCTGGTACTCTTTGTCGGTGAGGGTGAGGATCGGGGCGACCGTGATCGAGTCGCCCGTGTGCACGCCCATCGCGTCGATGTTCTCGATGCCGCAGACGATGACGCAGTTGTCCTTCTTGTCGCGGACGACCTCGAGCTCGTACTCCTTCCACCCGATGAGCGACCGGTCGACCTGGACCTGGCCGATCATGCTCGCCCGCAGCCCGCGGGTGACCAGTTCCTCGAACTCGGCACGGTTGTAGGCGATCCCGCCGCCCCATCCGCCCAGCGTGAAGGCGGGGCGGATGATCGCGGGCAGCCCGATGCTCTCGACGAACGCCTCGGCTTCCGCCAGCGTTTCGACCGTCTCGCTCTCGGGCGTCGCAAGCCCGAGCCGCTCGCAGACCTGCGCGAACTCGAGCCGGTCCTCGGCGCGATGGATCACCGCCCGGTCCGCGCCGATCATCTCGATCCCGTGCTCCTGGAACACGCCCTGGTCCCAGAGTTCGCACGCGCAGTTCAGCGCGGTCTGCCCGCCCAGCGTCGGCAGGACCGCGTCGATGGGCGTGTCGAGTTCCTTCTCTTTCTCGATGATCTTGCGGACGGACTCGGGCGTGATCGGTTCGATGTAGGTCCGCTCGGCGAACGCGGGGTCGGTCATGATCGTCGCCGGGTTGCTGTTGACCAGCACCACCCGGTACCCCTCGTCGCGGAGCGACTTGCACGCCTGGGTCCCCGAGTAATCGAACTCGCAGCCCTGCCCGATGACGATCGGCCCCGACCCGATGAGGAGGATGGTCCCGATATCGTCGCGCTTGGGCATGGGCGTCCTTCCGCTGCCCCGGTGCTGCTGCCCGTGGCGGGCTGGGGGCAAACTCGGCAAGCATAGTCCGTGACCGTCCGAGAAGCCGCGTCCGAGCCCCACTGAGCCGCGCCACGGGCGCCGCGAACCCGCCCCGGCCCCCCGCCGTACGATCCCCGTCGGGCCCCCCGCCGGGATCGGCCGATCCAGTGTCCACACCCCGGACCCCTCACCACGCGCAGGGTGTCCCATCGGAGGGCCCGCCCCATGTGCGGCATCGTCGCCTACCTCGGAAACAAACCGGCTGTCCCGCTCCTGCTCGAGGGGCTCAAGCGCCTGGAGTACCGCGGGTACGACTCGGCGGGGATCGCCACCCTCGACGACGACGGACTGCACCTCTGCAAGGCCGTGGGGCGCGTCGCCAACGTCGAATCCAAGATCGAGCAGCAGGGGGGGCTGCCCGGATCATGCGGGCTCGCGCACACCCGCTGGGCGACCCACGGCGGGGTCACCGAGCTCAACGCCCACCCGCACCAGGACCCCCGCAACGGGATCTGCCTGGTCCACAACGGGATCATCGAGAACTACGCCACCCTCCGACGCTTCCTCGAGGACCGCGGCCACAGCTTCGCCTCCGAGACCGACACCGAGGTCCTCGCGTGCCTCATCGGCGAACTCCACGACCCCGAGAACGGCATGGATCTCGAGAAGTCCGTTCAGGCGGCACTCCGCGAGGTCACCGGCGCGTACGCCATCGCGGTGGTCTCTAAGGCGGAACCGGGCGTGATGGTCTGCGCCCGCAAGGGATCGCCGCTGCTGGTCGGCGTGGGCAACGGCGAGTACGTCGTCGCGTCCGACGCCAGCGCCATCATCTCGCACACCGCGCAGGCGATCACCCTGGACGATTACAACGTCTGCCGCATCACCCGCGACGGGTTCCGCACCACGACCATCGACAACATCGAGCTGACGCCCAAGGTCATGCAGCTGGAGATGGATCTCGAGCAGATCGAGCTCGGCGAGTTCGACCACTACATGCGCAAGGAGATCTACGAGCAACCCAAGGCGCTCCGCACCACCATGCGGGGGCGGTTGGATGAAAAGGAAGGCCGCGTGGTGCTCGGCGGACTCATGGCGCTCGCCAACCAACTCGTCAAATCGAAGCGCGTCATCCTGACCGCCCAGGGCACGGCCCTCCACGCGGCCATGATCGGCGAGTACCTGCTCGAGGACCTCGCCAAGATCCCCGCCGAGGTCGAGTACGCCAGCGAGTTCCGATACCGCAACCCGATCATCGAAGAGGGCACCGTCGTCGTCGCGGTGTCGCAGTCCGGGGAGACCGCCGACACGCTGGCGGCCCTCCACGAATCGATGGACCGCGGCGCGCTCTCGCTCGGCGTCATCAACGTCGTCGGCTCGACACTCGCCCGCGACACCGACGCGGGCGTCTACTGCCGCGTCGGGCCCGAGATCGGCGTCGCGTCGACCAAAGCGTTCACCGGGCAGGTCGCGGTGCTCACCATGATCGCCCTGTTCATGGCCCGCCGGCGCTTCATGTCGCCCGAGGCCTCCGCCCGACTGATGGGTGAGCTGGCGCAGATCCCCGACAAGATCGAGCGATGCCTCCAAGCCGACGAGCAGATCAAGAAGGTCACCGAGAAGTACGTCCACCGCGACAACTGGCTCTTCCTCGGGCGCGGCTACAACTACCCGACCGCGATGGAGGGCGCTCTGAAGCTCAAGGAGATCTCCTACATCCACGCCGAGGGCATGCCCGCGGCCGAGATGAAGCACGGGCCCATCGCCCTCATCGACGAGGGCATGCCGGTCGTCTTCATCGCCAACAAGGGCAACCAGTACGACAAGGTGATGTCGAACATTGCCGAGGTCCGAGCCCGCGGCGGGCACGTCATCGCCGTCGCGACCGAGGGCGACGAA
This sequence comes from Phycisphaerales bacterium UBA6054, assembly GCA_002429045.1. Lineage (GTDB taxonomy): Bacteria > Planctomycetota > Phycisphaerae > Phycisphaerales > UBA1924 > UBA6054. The sequence goes on along the minus strand of DIYM01000058.1, from coordinate 44,841 downwards.
GAGATCAAGGACATGGCCGAGGACGTGCTCTACATCCCCGACGTCCCCGAGTGCCTCAGCCCCCTGCTGGCGGTGGTGCCGCTGCAACTGCTGGCGTACCACGCCGCGGTGCTCAGGGGTCACGACGTCGACAAGCCGAGGAACCTGGCCAAGTCGGTCACCGTAGAGTGACCGGTGCTGAGACGACACAAGCGATTCGCGGCGTGGATCGTTGTTCTCGTCGCGGTGGCCGCATGGGTGTGGTTGTCGAGCCGGCGGCCCCCGCTCGGTCTCCGAATCGAAGAAGTGGGAATCCAGGAAGAAGGGTCGTTCAGATCTCTCACCACGCTCACGCTCAACGGCGAGGGAATCAGCTTCGAGTACGATTGGTCAGCCGCAAGCGATCCGGAACAGGCTGGGTTGTACGGCATCTGGGAGCACCGGACCATCACTTCGATCCGAGATCACCATTGGTACTGGCGCTCACGAAATGCTGTCCGACCTGTGTTCGAGTTCAAGCGCTTTGACCTAAGCCGCTGGGGCACGGTCACGACCGGCTTCAGATACCCCGACACAGAGCTGCGCATCGGGCTGCCTTGGTTCCTGATACTGCTGGCCGTCGCGACTCCGATCGGTTTCAAGAGTCTGTTGCGACTGCTCAACGAACCTCATGGATCAAACGACTCTGACGCATGCGGTGCGTGCGGCTACCGGATGGCCGGGCTCTCAATCTGCCCCGAATGCAACTGGCAACGCCCGAAAACGCCCATCCGACCGCCCGATTGAACCACCGATCCGCCCCGGGTTCTCGGCCCTGAAACCCTGCCGCCTGTGCCGTCTGGGTCCCGGGTCCCAGAATCCCTCAAGCCGCCCCCCGCCCGGCCCGATTCTCTCGGAACCAAGGCCCGCCGTTCTCGGGCCACACGCGACGGAGGCTCCGGCCATGACGACTGTGCGGGTCATGAACATCCCATTCACCAAGCCCGCGCCCGGCGTGCGCACCGCACGCCCGGTCGAGGTCCTCCCCCCGGTCGAGGTCACCACCGAGCGGCTGAGCTTCCGCCCGCTCGCGCTGGCCGACCGATCCCAGGTCCTCGCCGCCATCGATCGCACCCGAGCCATGATCATCGACCGTCTGCCCCTCAACCGCACGGACGCGTCGGGGCGGACGGAAACCGATGGAGAGGTCTTCGTCCGCTGGGTCGAGACCGCAATCGAGACCGACAACAACCGGACCGCCTGGCGACGGGCGGCGTTCCTCGAAGACGGGACGTTCGTCGGTTGCTTCAACCTGATCAAGATCGAACGCGGGCTGGACTGGTCCTGCGAAGCCAACTGCTGGGTGGACGCCGCACACCAGGGCAACGGCTACGCACGCGAGGGCGTCGAAGCCCTGCTCCACTTCGCGATCGCCGATCTGCCCGTCGGGCTCGGGCTCCACCGCGTCAACGCCTGGATCCAGCCCGACAACGCCGCCAGCCGACGCGTCGCCGAGTCGCTCGGTTTCCGCGAGACCGGGGACCGTGACCTGCTCGACATCAACGGCGTGGATCGCCCCCACCTGGGCTACACCCACCCGGGGTGACCGCACCAAGACGCGGCGCGGGCTCACCCGCCGCCCGCACCCCCGGCGCCCGATGAACCGTCGCCCCCGCCCGCGTCCGGCGCGGCGGGCTCGGGGATGACCATCCCCCCCGGGGCGTTGAACGTGCCGTCCGGGGCCACACGCATCTGCCCGGTGGTCTCGAGGTACCCGAGCACCGCGTTGCGCAGGTCGGTGACCGCCCGGTCCCGGGCGTTCTCCGCGGCGAGCAGCGCGTTCTGGCGGTCGAGCACCGACTGCGGGTCCGCATTGTCACGCAGCGAGAGATCCTCGAGACCCCGCTCGTTGATCTCGATCTGGGTCTCGGCCAACTGCAACTGGAACCGCGCCAGGTCGATCGCGCGGATCGCCCGGCGCGCATCGATGATGACGTTGTCGCGGAACTCGTCGTACGAGCGGCGCGCCCGCTCGAGCGAGATCTGCGCCTGCCGCACCGAGAGCCGCTCGATGCGCCGGTCCAGCGGCAGGCTGAACGTCGCGCCGACCGAATACGACGTGTCCTCCTGATCGAGGCCCAGCCCGCCCTGGTCGTCGTTGGGATCGGTGGGCACCGTAACATCGGCGAACAAGTCCAGATCCGGCAGCACGCTGTTCTTTGCGTTCGCGACCGCACGCTCGAAGTCGATCAGGCGGTCACGCCGGTTCTGGAGGTCCAGGCGGTACAGCAACGCGGCCTCGGCCGCCGCGTCCGGCGACTGGCTCGGCTCGAGCAACTCCAGCCTCGGCTCGCCGAGCTTGATCCGTGTCAGCGGGTCGAGCCCCAGGCGGACCTTGAACCGCTCCAACTGCAGGATGAACGACTCGCGCTGGTTCGCCAGCTGCGCCTCGCTCTGCTTGACCGCGTCGGCGACGATGTCGTTCTGGAACGGCTCGAAACGCCCGGCCTGCACCTTCGCCGCGGTCTCTCGCTGGCGTCGGATCTGAGAATCCAACTGGCGCTGCTGGTTGGCGATGCCCGCCTTCGACTGCAGCAACTGGAAGTAGTCCGCGGCGATGTTCACCAGCAGCGTCCGACGGAACCGCTCCCAATCGCGAGACGCGTAGACGGTGTTCCGTTCCGCCTGGATCAGGTCTTCGCGCGCGATCTGCCCCGCGCCGCGCAGCAGCGGGACATCGGCGCTGAGCACCAACTCGCTGGAGGACGTGTAGGCGTTGGTCGACTCGTTGACCAGTTCCTGGGCGGCACGGGTGACCCAGCGTGCCTCGACATCGCCGCCGAAGGGCAGCCGTTGGGTGACACGCAGCGTGTTGATGACCGACGAGGCCGCATCGAACGTCCCGGAATCGCCCTGCCCATCGAGCAACACCGACGTGTCGTTGAACAGGCGGGGGCTCCACCGGTGGCGCTCGACCAGCAGCGAGATCACGCTGAGGATGAAATCCTCCTCGGCCTGGCGGTACTCCCGCCCGGACGACGCCGCGATCCTGAACGCGGTGTCAAGATCCAACAGCAGGACATCGCCGGGCTCCGCGCCTTGGCCGTCCAGTTCGGTCGAGTTGCGCGCGTACCCCTCGAGCAGCGACGCCACATCCCGAGCCTCGTCCGCGGGCTGATAGCCCAACGCCTCGGCGGGCGGGTTGATCGTGATCGGGGTCTTTTCGTACCACGAAGAGCGCTCTCCCTCGCCCCCGGGCGTGAAGGCCCGGGGGGCGGCCGCGCTATCCCCGAGCGCTCGGACGCGCTCGGCGATCAATGCCGTGGTGTCGCGGTCCACACGCTGCATCGCGCTCGAACATCCTCCAGCCATCATGCAAACAAATCCGCATCCGCCGAACCCCGCCGTCGCAAAAAATCGGGACAAGTTCAACTTTCTCTGCGATCCGCGGTGAGGGCGATGGACGGGGTGGTCCGACGATCGGAATTCGGCTTTAAATGCTGTATTTTGCATGAATTACAGGTCTCGGAGGGGGGCGATTCCCGGCGGGTCGTCGGGGGGGCAACTGTACCCGCCGGCGGGCCTGATGTTGCGATCTGCAAAGTGCCTTCCTAATGTCTCGGTCCGCTCTCGATAGGGGTTTCCGGGACACGGAGACCCGAACACGACACGAGGCTCTCCCCCTGGGAGACGCCGCACCTTCCGGAGTCCATCTCCATGCCAGCGGTCACCTTCGACGGCAAGTCCATTTCAATCGACGGCAAGCGTGTCTGGGTCGTTTCGGCCTCGCTCCACTTCCAACGATTCCCGAGGGACTCCTGGCTCGATCGGATCCACGCCGCGAAACAGGCGGGGTTCAACACCATCGAGACCCCGATCTTCTGGAACCGCGTCGAGCCGAGGCAGGGTGCGTTCGACTTCAAGGGCGACAACGATGTCCGCCACTTCCTGAATCTGGTCCAGGAAGCCGGGATGTACGCCATCCTGCGCCCGGGCCCGTTCATCGGCGACGGCTGGGATCTCGGCGGCATCCCCGCCTGGCTCCACCACAAGCCCCAGCAGCCCAAGCAGGACCCCGTCCAACTCCGGGCCCAGAACCAGCCGTTCCTCGAAGCGACCGGCAAGTACTTCACGCAGGTTGCCAAGCAGGTCAAAGACCTCCAGGCGAACAGCGCGGGGGGCGGCCCGCTGATCCTGATCCAGAACGAGTCGCATTGGAACTGCGACCACGCCGCGGGAGCCACCGGGTACCTCGCCGAACTGGCGCGGTACCTCCGCGAGGCGGGGCTGACCCTGCCCCGCATCAACGCAAACAACCTCTGGCAGGGCGTCGAGGGCGAGATCGACGGCTGGTCGGGTGAGGGCGACATGTACACGCTGCTCCGCCAGCTGCGGACCGTCCGCCCGGATCAGCCGCAGATCGCCATCGACTTCGGGCCCGTCCGGCGTCCCAGGTTCGGCGAGCCGGCGCCCGATCCGATCGCGCCGGGCGTGATGCAGCGCCAACTCGCCGAGATCCTCGCGTGCGCCGGGCAGTACAACCTGAGCACGTTCGCTTGCGGCACGGCCGAGGGATTCTGGGCGGGCCAGTCCCCGCGCGGCGAGCACACCATGCTCGCCCCGGCGCAGGATCTGGACGCCGCGCTGGATCAGCACGGACGCCCGACCCGGCTCTACCACGCGATCCGGAAGGTCAACTCGTTCGCTTCGTCGTTCGCGCGGGTGTTCGCCAATCACATCCCGGAAGAGCCCCCGATCGTCATCGATCCCGCCGACCGCGGGGGCAAGGTCGCGGGACGGACGCTGACCCAGCTCAAGGGGCCTCAGGGTTCCGTGCTGTTCATCTTCAGCCCGCCCAAGTCCAAGCCCGGCGTGCTGCCCCTGCTGATGCCCGACGGTTCGTCCCTGGAGGTCCCGCTGGGCACGCAGCAGGCCCAGTGGTGCCTGTTCGATGTGCAGCTCACGCCGCGTTCCGTGCTCGACCATTCGACGCTGTGCCCGCTGTTCTTCGCCAACAACACGCTGGTCGTGTTCGGCCCGTCCGGGAGCAGCGGGAGCGTCTCGATCAACGGGACGCCCACCGTGCTCGAGGTGCCTTCCGGTCGCCGCCCGGTCACGGTCCGGGTCGATGACGTGACGATCTGTGTGGTGTCCGAGTCGCTCGCGGACGAGACCTTCTACAACGAGACCAAAGCCTTCGTGGGCGTCTCCGGGCTGACCACACTCGGCGAGCCGCTGCCGGGGTCGTCGAAGACGCACGTCGAGATCGACGCAGAGGGCAACGCCTCGCCTGTCACCAGCAAGGCCCCGGATGACGACACGCCCGCCAAGCTCCCGAGCATCGCCCTGGAACACTGGGAGCTCGCGCCCGACGCGGCGAACATCTCGGGCGACTCCCCGAGGTTCGCGCAGATCAACGAGCCGGACACACTCCCGAACCTCGGCGCCCCCCGGGGTTACGGCTGGTACCGGGTCAACCTCCGCGCCGGCGCGACCCGCAAGCTCAAGATCGGTGCCCCGGAGATGGACGACCGCTTGCAGCTGTTCCTGGATTCCGAGCCTGTCGGCGTGCTCGGGAGCGGGCCCGGCGCAGAGCCAACGGTGGCGCTGTCGCTCAAGAAAGGCACCCACACGCTCATCGGTCTTTCGGACAACATGGGATACCCGTCCGGTGGTTCGGTGATCAAAGACCGGAAGGGTCTCTACGGGCACCTGTACGAGATGGAGTCTTTCCGGACGCCCAAGCCCAAGCTGGTCACCTCCGACCCGTTCGATCTTCTGGCGTGGCACGCGCCGCTGTTCGGCGTTCGCGAGGGCGATCAGACGCACCCCAGCCGGATCACGTGGGAGTTCGCCCACCGCAGGCATTCACCCCTGGTGATCCACATCGATCCGCTCCCCGCGCGGGCCCTGGTGATCCTCAACGACGAGCCCTACGACTTCATCGATGCCGGTCAGTCCAAGCGCCTCGTCCTGCAGACCGAAGAGACCAAGCGCGGCAATAACACGCTGCAACTCGCCCTCCACACGGACGAGGGTGAGGGGGACGCAGCCGACGCGAAGGTGGAAGAGTCGCTCGCGATCGTCAGCGCCTGCAAGTTCGCCGAAGCGAGCTCCCCGGCGACGGACAAGGGCGACTGGGGTTTCGCGAAGTGGGAACCCCCCGCCGACAACGCGTACAAGGAAGTCGCCAAGTCCAATCTGGGCAAAGAGAATCTGCCGGCGTGGTGGCGGGCATTCTTCAACGCCCCGACGGGACGCGTCGCCGTCGAGCTCGACCTGTCGGGCATGACCAAGGGCGTCGTGTTCCTCAACGGGCACAACCTCGGGCGGTACTTCTCGCAAACCGCGGGAGGCAAGAAGGTCCCCCCGCAACTGCCCATGCCCCTGCCCAGGCCGTACCTCAAAGGGAAGGGCAACGAGCTGGTGATCTTCGATGAGCACGGCGGCAACCCCGGGCGGATCAAGGTCACCGTCGAGCATGCGTGACCGACGTCCGGCAGGCTGCGACGCCTTTCGACATCCGAGCCCGCCGCGCGTACGCTCTGTACCGAGCGGAGGTGGGTGCGTATGACGGTCCCGGCATGGCAGAAAGCGGCATCATTCGCGACCCGCTGTCACAGGTCCCAGCTGCGCAAGGACGGGAAGACACCCTACATCGCCCACCCGTTCCGCGTCGCGATGGCCCTCCGCGACGTGTTCGGTTGCGACGATGAAGTCGCGATCTGCTGCGCGCTCCTGCACGACACGATCGAGGACACCGCGACCGACTACGACGATATCCACAGGCGATTCGGCGAGCAGGTCGCCGACGCGGTCGCGGCGATGACCAAGAACATGCTCCTCAGGGAGGACCTGCGTGAACCGGACTACGACGCGAGGCTCGCGTCGGGCCCGTGGCAGGCACGCCTGGTCAAGCTCGCCGACGTCTACGACAACGGGCATGACATGACCAAGACCATGCGCCCGGCCCGGCACATCGAGCGCTGCGAGCGGGCCCTCGCGCTCACCGAATCCGACGCCGACCGCGCCTGCTTCGGAAAGGCAAGGGCCGAGGTCAGCGCGTTGCTCGAGCAGTTGCGGTCTCGCTAGGGATTCTCAGTCCAGCCAGGGCCCGCGCCTTCGAGCGCCCGCTCGACCCGATCGAGGATGTCGTCGATCTCTCCGGCTTCTGCCGCGAGACGCCGATCGAGCGCCGCCAGCTGGGCCCGGAGGGTGACCAACGAGGACTCGAGCGCCGTCGCGTCCTGCCCCTCGGCCCGGGCCTGCTCGATCTGCGCCGCCAGCGAACGCTCGTGCTCGAGATAGACACCGCGCAGCACGATCGAGTCCGTCATCGCCCGGTTGACGCGGTCCTGAACCTGACGCGAGGCTTCGCCCAGCGCTTCTTCCACCCCGGGCCAGAACGTGCGGAGCAGCGAGCGTCTGCCGCGGGCCGAGAGCGTCCCCGCTGGACCCCCGGGCACCACGATCGGATCCCGGCGTTCCCCGCCGCCGGTCAGGCCGTCCCACGTGCCATCCGGGAACGAGCCGCGCACCCAGTCGATCATGTCCAGCCCGGACGCGACGGCAGGGTCCGCCCGACCCGCGGCGTTCCGTTCGCGGTCACTCCGACGCGTCATCGCCGCGCGGATGGTCTCATCGTCGAGCATCGCCGCGCCCTGAAGGTTCGCGTAGGAACCCAGGGGCAGGTCGAGTTCGATCGTTCTGGTGCCGCGCCGGACCAGCACCGGCATGATCTCGCCCGGGCGTCGGCTGAGGATCTCGGCGCGAAGATCGTCCCGCCCACCGATCAGACCGGCGCTCAGGTCCTCGCCGACCGAGAGGATCACATCGCCCGCCCGCAGCAACTCGGCCGCGGGGAACCCGGGGATCACCGCCTGGATATGCACCGCGCCGCGCCCCTGGTTCCCGAACTGCACGCCGAGCCCGGCCAGCGACTCCCGGCGGAACCGCTGCACGCTCACCAGGCTCAGCCTCGCCCGCTGTTCGGGCGAGAGGTCACCCGAACGGAGCGCCTCGTCGATCGCGGACACCGGCACATCGTCCGACGCGATGAGCGCCTCGGTCGCGCTCTGACGCTCGTACCAGTCCGCCGAGCCGAGTCGCTCGAGCACCCCCGTGAAGGTCTCGTCCGGTTGGGCGAGCGTGCACCTCGCGCAGAGCGAAAGAGCGAGCCACAGGGCCAGCGTCGCTCGGGATGGTGGGGCTGCGTTGAGCGGCATGCCCGGATCATAACCCGGGCGTTCAGCCCAATGCCGCCCGGATCTCATCGGCGTGGTCCTCCAGCCACTGCGCCTTGCGGAGAACCGCCCAGGTGATCTCTGGGTTCTTTGAGCCCAGGGCTTCCTCCATCAGCACGCCGGGCATCAAGCGGGCGACCGGCGCCGGGTCCGGATGTTCGCCGATCGACCCGGTGTACCCCCGCCAGTGGGCGGAAACCCGGTCGAGGTCCGCCTCCGACCGCCACCGCGCGGGCGGTTCGCCCGCCTGCCCCCGATCCAGCGAGAACTGGGCCAGCCCCTGGGCAAGCTCTCGCTCGCGGCTGCCAAGGCGGGCGTTGTCGAAGTCGCACACCCCCACGGGCTCATCGCCCCGGTAGATCACGTTGCCCGGGTGCCAATCGCCGTGGACAAGGCGGAGGTCGCCCGAAGAAGCCGGACCGCCCGCGGCACGCTCGAGCACGCCGCGCACCGGGCCCGCGATCTCCCGATCGATGCCCGACCGATCCACGCGGGAGGGGTCGATCGCGATGGGCTCACGCGGGGCGGCGCCGAGCAACCCCGGGTCCTCGTCGCTGAGGCGGTCGAACGCCGAGTGGAGTTCCCCCAGCAGGGCGCCGCTGCGGAGGCTCGACGCGGGCGACCTGGGATCCGGGTTGCCGTCCAAGAACACGAACAACTCGTACACCCGGTCGTCGATCTGGACCATCGAGTTGTTCCGCTCTCTCGTGCCGACCAGCGGGGGCACGCACACGCCCAGGCGGAGCGAGCCCAGCCCGAGCCGGTGGGAGAACGAGACGACGCCCGGCGCGTCCACGCCCCTGGCGCGCCGCTTGAGGAGCAGCTTGCCGCGGGCGCACTCGACGAAGGCTTTCGGGCTGATCGGCGAGCCCAGCGCGACCTCCCGGACCGACGTCACCTCGCCGAGTTCGTACCGCGCCAGCACCTCGTCGAGTTCTCGCGGCGTGAACCGCTCCCGCCCGTTGGGCGCCGTTCCGGAGACCAACGGCCCGCGGGGAACCGGGCTTGCGTTCGAGGGCTGGTCCACCGCGCATCCCTTCGCTCAACGGACAGGCTGGGCGTGCGGGCGAGGGGATCGCCCGCGCCTTTACTCCGCGTTCTGAACCTGCTCCTTGATGCGGTCGATCGCGCCCTTGATCTCCACGATCAGGCGGCTCATCTCCGCGTCCGGGCTCTTGCTGGCGATCGTGTTCGCCTCGCGGAGCAGTTCCTGGCTCAGGAAGTCCATCGTGCGCCCCAGCGGGCGGTCTTCCTTCGACGCGAGCAGGTCTCGGAAGTGGCGCAGGTGCTCGTTGAGTCTCGCCAGTTCCTCGGCGATATCCGTTTTTTCGGCGTAGACCGCGATCTCCCTCACCAAGACGTCCGCCTCCGCCGCAACGTCCGAGTCGGTCAACAACGCGTCCATCCTGGACTTGAGCCGGCGCTCGTAGTCCACGATCACACGCGGCGCGATCTCGGTCAGACGCTCCATCCGAACCCCGATGAAGTCCAGGTGCCCCGACAGGTCATCGGCCAACGCCACGCCCTCCCGGGTCCGCATCTGCACCAGATGGTCCAGGGCCAGTTCGACCAGGGGGCGGATCGCGTTCCGGGAGTTCTGGAGCCTGCTCTCCTCGTCTCCCGGGGGCTGGAGCACGCCAGGCAGCGTCACGAGGTGCGCGATGTCCAGGTCCGTCGCGTCCAGGCCCAACGCCCGGGAGATCTGCTCGGCGTACTTGCGCAGCGCGTCGGCGTTGACCGTGTGTGCAGCGGCTTCCCCGGTCTCCGAGCACGTCACCGTCAGCGTCACCGAGCCGCGACCGATGCACGTGCGGATCATCTGCTCGAGTTCGGGCTCGAGCGCCGCGAGGCGCTCGGGCACGCGGATCGTCGTCTTCAGGAACTTGTTGTTCACCGAGCGGACTTCCACGCCGAACGCGAGGTCTCCGTCGTGGCTGGACGCGTCACCAAAGCCGGTCATGCTGCGGATCAATCGCTTCTCCTGGGTCTCGTCCCGATCATCTCGCCCCAACGGGCGCGAGCATACCCGGAGCGATCGGCGCACGCCCGGGGTGCGAGCGGCGCGGCGTCCGCCCGGTCAGGGTTGCTCGGCCGACGCGGGGTCGACCGCCGGATCGGTCTCTGGCACATCAGCACTCGGCGTGCCCGGTTCCGACGGGTCGACGCCTCCCGCCGGGTCGCCCGCGGGTCCGGTGACGTCCTCTTGGGGTGCCTCGTCGCCCGCTCCGTCGCCCGCCGTATCGCCCGCCGTGTCGCCCGTGGTTTCGGTCTCAGCGCCCCCGTCTGATTGCTGCTCGGGCGCGCCCGGCGCTGTGGCGGCCGGGAGGGTGTTGGCGTTGTCCGTGTACGGTCGGGTGGCGAAGTTCAGCCCGATCGCGACGAGCAGATACAGCACGAACACCGCGATGGTGGCGTAGGTCAGCACATCGCCGGTCTTGGTCCCGAACGCGGTCTGCCCCGCCCCGGCGCCCCCGCCGCCCGCGCCGAACGCGCCCGACAGCCCGCCCCCCTGGGGGCGTTGGATCAGCACCACGAGGATCATCAGCACGCACACGCCCACGAGCGCGACGATGCCGAGTTTGACGAGATACGGATTGAGTTCGGCCAGGATCAGCACGGGATCGCTCCAAACGGGGCGGGGAGAAGCACTTGTCACTCCGGGCCAACGGTCCGGAGCATGGCCGGGATCGTAGGCCCGATGCCCGACCAACGGGCCCTGGGTCGGCCCGTTCAGCGGGCGACCGCCGCCCCCGCCCGGACGATCGTCCCGAAGTCCGCCGCCTCCAGGCTCGCGCCCCCGATCAGCCCGCCGTCGATGTCGGGCATCGCCATCAGGGCCTCGGCGTTCGCGGGCTTCATGGACCCGCCGTAGATGATCCGGATCGCCGACGCCGGGCCTTCGCCGTACAGATCCGCGACCACCGCTCGGATCTTGGCATGGGCGTCCTGGGCGTCCTCTGGCGTCGCGGTCTTGCCGGTGCCGATCGCCCAGACGGGCTCGTAGGCGATCACCACGCGTTGCAGGTCTTCGGGGCTGATCCCGCCCAGCCCGAGCCTGGTCTGCCGCTCGTTGACACGATCGGTCTCGCCCGCTTCGCGCTGCCCGAGGCTCTCGCCCACGCACAGCACGGAGATCATGCCCCCGGCGACTGTGGCCGCCGCCTTTTTGTTCACGGTCCGGTCGTCCTCTCCGATCACGTGCCGGCGTTCGGAGTGCCCCGCGAGCACCGCGCGCGCCCCGCAGTCGGCGAGCATCGCGACCGAGACCTCGCCCGTGAACGCGCCGTCTGGCTGGTGGTACACGTCCTGCGATCCCAGCATGACGCCCGAATCGGCGAGCGCTCCGCCCACGCCGGAGAGGTACGGGAACGCCGGGAACACCGCGACATCCACCGCGTCGGTGAGTTGGCCGACCTCGGACGCCACGGCGCGGGCCAACTCGGTGCCCTGGGCGCGGTCCCCGTTCATCTTCCAGTTGCCGCCGACAAACGGTCTGCGTTGTTCCGAGGTCATGCGGTTGCTCCGTGGGTGGTATGGGCTGAGCGTGATCGGTGCCGATCAGCGCGATCGTAGGGCGTCCCGGTCCCCCCGTGTCGGCGGGCGGGCTGGGGTGTCAGAGCCCCAACGCCGCGGACACTTCCGCCGCGATCCATCGCAGTTCTTTGTCGTCACGCTCCGGGAAGAACCCCAGTTCGGAACCGTCCCGGAGCCGGACTTCGAGGTGGAGCACCGGCTTGCCGTTCACCTCGACGTTGCTCTTCGCCACGACGACCTCGCGGATCTGGTCCCCTGCCCAGTGCTGGGCTTTCGGTCTGCCGAGCGCCTGGCGGGTGATGAGCAGGTCCGGACCGACGGCATCGATCAGCCCCCTCCGGCGCCCGCTCCGAGCCGCGCTGAGCACCATCAGCGCCCCCGCGAACGCGAACACGCCCAGGATCACCGCGAGCATGGCGTCGCCGCCCGACGCGGGGCTGTTCGTGTTGCCCGACAGCATCACCGCGGAGAACACGGCCACGAAGCCCATCCACATCAGCGAGAAACTGCCCAGCCCGCGGCTGCCCTTGAAGTACCCGCGTGCCGGCAGTTCGATCGAGATCCCGTCCGCGGTCTCGGTCAGGATCCCCGTGGCGTCTTCGGGACGCGCCACGGCGCTCGCCCGGCGCTGTTGGGCATCGATGTGGGGGATATCGCCCTGTTCGCTCATGGCAACCGGTCCCCTGCTCGGGAGGTACGGGTGTGCGGACCAAGGGACAGGCCCGGGCCGTGGTGCCCCGGGCCTGGTGGTGTGTATCTCGGAGGCTAGCCCTTGGGCCCGGCGGAGCGGACCGCGTCGGGCATCTCGAACTTCGCGTCGTTCTCGCGGAAGAGCTTGGCGAGCTTGGCGGCCGCCTCGTCGTACGCGGCCTTGTCCGCCCACGTGCTCCGCGGGTCGAGCACGTTGTCGGGGACCTCGGGAACCGCCTTGGGCAAGTGCAGCCCGAGCACCGGGTGCTCGGTCGTGGGCTCGCTGTCGAGCCTCCCGCTGAGGATGGCGCTGACCATCGCGCGGGTGTAGGGCAGGCTGAAGCGTTCGCCCACCCCGTAGGGCCCGCCCGACCAGCCGGTGTTCAGCAGCCACACGTTCGCGCCGTACTGCCTGATGCGGTCGGCGAGCATCGCGGCGTATTCGCTGGCACGCCTCGGCATGAAGGGCCCGCCGAAGCAAGGCGAGAACGCCGCCTGCGGCTCCGTCACCCCGTCCTCGGTCCCCGCGAGCTTGCTCGTGTACCCGTTGATGAAGTAGTACATCGCCTGCTCGGGCGTGAGCTTGCTGATCGGGGGCATGACTCCGAACGCGTCCGCGGTCAGGAACACCACGCTGCTGGGGTGCCCGGCGACGCTGGGGATCCGCGCGTCCGGTATGTAGTCCACGGGGTAGGTCACCCGGGTGTTCTCGGTGATCGAGATGTCCTCGTAGTCGGGCACGCGCGTCGCCGGATCGACGTTCGTGTTTTCCAGCACCGAACCGAAGCGGATCGCGTCCCAGATCTGAGGCTCTTTGTCGCGGGTCAGGCCCACGACCTTCGCGTAGCACCCGCCCTCGAAGTTGAAGACCCCGCCGGGGCCCCAGCCGTGCTCGTCGTCCCCGACCAGCGCCCGGTCCGGGTCGGCGCTCAGCGTGGTCTTGCCGGTGCCCGACAGCCCGAAGAACAGCGCGACGTTCTCGCCGTCTTTGGAGACGTTGCACGAGCAGTGCATCGGGAACACGCCCTCTTCAGGCATGTCGAAGTTCATCGCGTAGAAGATCCCCTTCTTCATCTCGCCCGCGTACTCGGTGCCGATGATGACGACGGTCTTCTTCTCGAGCGACTGCACGATCAGCGTCTGCGAGCCGTGCCCCAGTTCGTCCTGCTCTTCCTTGGTCAGCTTGTGCGTGCCGGCGTTGATCACGGTCCAGTCGTGCTTCCACGAACCGTCGCCCGCGTCCGACGCGGAACCGGGCTTGATGAACAGCGTCTCGGCGAACAGCGCGTGCCACGCCATGTGCGTGATGACCCGCACGCCCAGCCGGTGCGCGGTGTCGGCGCCGGCGAACCCTTCGAACACGTACACCTCGCCCTGCTTGTTGAGGTGCTCGGTCGCGATCCGCTGCGCGATATCGAACTTCTCGGGCGTGATCGGCTGGTTCACCTTGCCCCAGTCGATCTTCTCGTGGATCGCCGGCGTGTCCTCGAGCAGCTTGTCCTTCGGGCTCCGCCCGGTCCGGTCCCCGGTCTTCACGACCACCGCCCCGTTCGAGGCGAGGATCCCCTCGCCCCGCGAGAGCACCCGCTCGACGAGATCCGCGGTGGACAGGTTCCGGTGCGCGTGCCCCGACGACAGATCCAGCTGCTCAACGCTGACAGCACCCATGCGATCGACTCCTCACCGCTCGATGAAACCGAGCGTCGTAACAGCCAAAACAGCCGGGGAAGCGTCGGAGAATCCCTCTCCTCCGACACATCGCACGCGGCCGACTCGGCGAAGTGAACGATGCTAGCCCCCGCTAGGCCCAAAAGGCCGGCCCGAGCCCGCGCGGACGCGTGACTTCTCGCGGGGGGGTCGGCTACGATGTCTCCACGACGCGGACCCACGCGTCGAGATGGTGGCCATAGCTCAGTTGGTTAGAGCACCGGGTTGTGATCCCGGGGGTCGCGGGTTCAAGTCCCGTTGGTCACCCTTCCGTCTATCGGCAGCCCGAGACCGATGCACCAAACGGGCCCCCCCAGAACAGCCGATCTTTCTAGCCCGGGCGAGGAGTCCGGCCCGGTAATCCCGCTGCGATCGGGGTGCCCTGTTGCAAGCGGCCCCGGCGCCGGAAGCCGGCAAGTAGTTTCGCCGGGGCCGGCCCGTCAGAGCGATTCCTCGAGCCGAACCATCGCGTTTTCTGCGCGGGACGCCCACCCGTCTCGAAACAGGATCTCGTGGCCGAGCAGCGGGACGATCTGGTACAGGTGGACCCGCGTGTCCCAGAAACCGGCCCGGATCGCGCGCACCGATTCGTACCCCTCCCAGAACGCTCGCGACACACCGCCCATCAGATCGATGAACGCCAGTTCGATCTCGGGATCCGCGTAGAGGCTCAGCGGGTCGATCAGCGCCGCGATCCGTCCTCTGGACCAGAGCATGTTGCCAGACCAGAGATCGCCGTGCACCAGCCTCGGCTCACCGACATCCCCGAGCACGTCCCCGAGACGCTCGCACAGGCGATCGACCTTGGCGGCGAACGCATCGGAGACTGCGCCCAGCCGGGCCACCCGGCGGGCCATCGGGCTCAGCCTGGTCGAGGCATAGAACAACGCCCAGTCTCCCGACCAGGTGTTGTCCAGCGTGATCTCGCGGATCCGCGTCGGGTGCCCGTACCCGTACCGGTCCCCGGTGACGCTGTGGATCGCGGCGACGATCTCGCCCAGCCCGCGTTCTCCGAGGGCCGAACCGCCCCCGCTGTTGGCGATGTGCTCCATCACCAGCAGGTCCGGTCGGGCCAGCAGCACGACCGGCGTCGGTGCGACCGGGCTGAGCCCGTCGAGCATCTCGGCTTCCGCGACGAACCCCCCGTCCGTGCCGGGTCTCGCGCACTTGGCGACCAGGTCTCGACCCGACGCGGTCTGCGCGTGATACACCTCGGCGATGCAGCCACCACGCAGGGGGCGCAGCCTGTCGACCGGTTCCCCGAGCGCATCTTCGATGACCCCCCGCGCATCCACGGGGTCATGATATCGTCGGAGGCGATCAGGCGGCGGCCCGGCCGGCAGCCGCGCATCCCAGACGCACCTGCTCGATCAGTTCGTCGAGTTCGCTCTCGTCCCCGGACTTCGCGGCCGCCTCTCCGAGGCGTTCGGCCATGCCGGCGACACCGTGCATCCCGACCAGCATCGCCAGGCCTTTGATGTTCTGGCACGTCCCAAACAGGGCGACGCGATCGTTCACCCGCACCTGCTGGTCCATCACGACGCCGAGCTTGTTGAGCTCGAAGCACAAGGAGACGAGCGTGCCCCGATCGACGCGGGACCGGGCCTTGTCGAGCGCATCGATGTCCCACGCGCTGAGCAGGTAGTCGGCGAGCGTGCGGAGCAGCTCGTGCTCGTCGATCGGGGTGCGGACGAGCGCGTCCGCCCCGCACACCCGGATCATCGACCGGTCCAGCTCCTGGGCGGTCGCACCGATCAACGCGATCGGGCAGTTCAGCCCGCGCACGCGAAGCTGCTTGACCAGTTCCGGGCCCGATGTGTCCCCGAGGTCCAGGTCGATCAGGATCATCTCGGGGTTGCTCTCGAGCGATTCTTCGAGTTCCTCGGTCGTGCCGACGATCTTGAAGTTCAGGCTCGTGTCGATCAGCGATTCGCGGATCGACGC
>DIYM01000058.1:0-28707 GCA_002429045.1 Phycisphaerales bacterium UBA6054 | reverse complement strand
GATTCGCGGATCGACGCGGCGATCGGCTCGCTCCCGGTCAGGAAGACCACGCTGCCCTTGAGCGATTCGGGCGCGACGTTCTCCATTGTGGGCACGGCTTCGGTGATATCGTTGGACAGATACTCGCGGGGGTTGATCTCGCGATCGAACTTGATCCCGATCTCATGCACGACCCCCCCGCGGTGCTCGACGCGGACCACCTTGCCGCGGTTGCCGACCACCTTGCCGTCGTACCGCGTCAGGTAGACGGTCAGCGTCGTCTGGGGGTACATGAACGAGGAGTGGAGCAGCCCGACGCCACCCCTGGAAAGGTTGCGGCACGCCAGCACCATGTCGCGTTTCATCCCGCTGTCGTTCTCGACCGCGACCCGCACGAACGGGTCTTGCAGCGGGATGCGCGTGAACTTGCGGGACGCGGCTGCCTCGGCGTACTCCGAGTCTTCCTGCAGCTTCTCGAGCAGCCGCTCGTACGTCGCCGGGCCGATGCCCAGAGAGTTCCTCGTCACATGCCCGCTGTTGTCCTGGTTCGATGCAGCCATGACTCTCCTCTCCGTGTCAACCGGTCGGCCGGTGCTTGACCCGCCGGCAGGTGATCAGCAAGGCCCGCAGGTCCGACCCGCCGCCCCGCAGCGTCCCGGACTCGGTGAGCGATTGCTCGGCACGCGACGCCAGCTTCGACAGCTCGTCGAGCCCCAGCGGCGCCCCCGATCCGCTCAGCGTCCGGCACGCGCCCAACGCCGAAGCGAGATCGTTCTCCCGCATCGCCCGCTCGATCGTCAGCGCAAGCCCCGGCAGCTCGCGCATGAACGCCTGGACCAGGTCCCACATCGGGTCGTCCGACTTGAGGTCGCTGAAGATCGGGCCGCCGTCGCCGTCCGCGATCAGGAACTCGCCCACCGCCTGGAGCACCCGGCTGGCCTGGAGCGGCTTGCCGAGGTACCCGTTGGCGCCCGCCATGCGGAGATCGTCCAGAGCGGACGGGTCGGCTCCGACCCCGACGATGATGACGGGCGCGTCGCACCCGGACGAACGCAACTCGGCGAGCAGGTCGACCCCCGACTCCCCGCTCTGGAGCGTCGTGTCACAGAGGATCAGGTCGCAGCCCTCTCGGGCCTTCTCGCAGACCGCCCCGAGATCCCCGGCGACACGCAGGTCCAGGTTGGTCTCCTCGAGCATCTTAACGATCATGCGTTGCTCGAACTCGCTGCCCATCACCACCAGCACGCGCCCGTGCAGCGCAGCGGGATCGACCTGCTCGAGGCTGTAGGCTTCCCGCATCGGGTCGAGCCCGAGCACGTCGCGGATCGAGATCTCCTCGTCGAAACAGACGCCGATCTCATGGACCCTTCCCGTGACGTGCGCGCAGCGTGTGATATGCCCCGTCACCCGGACCGGCTCGCCGTCTCCGGCCGCGAATATCACCTCGGCCTTGGTCCCGGGGTACATGTACGCCGAGTGCAGCAGCCCGATCCCCCGGCGTGAGAGGTTCCGCGTGGCCACGACCAGGGTCTGGCGTGTGCCGCCTGGGTGATCGACGACCAGGCCGGCGTGGACCTCGCAGAAGCGCCATCTCACGTGCTCGCGCTGTTTGCTGTTGTGTGTGCTGCCATCCTCGAGCATCCCCGCAAGCTTCTTCAGCTCCCGCTCCCCCAAGCGCAGTGAGTTCTCGCGTCGTTGATTCGGCATGCGTGTACCTCCGGAAGACGGGTCTTCCCAGAGACTCGGGCCGAACGACAACCCTTCGGTTTGCGGCAGCGCGGCACACGGCATCGGTGTACTTCGTCGGGCCTGCCAATCGACCGGATTGGTGTAACCGCGCGTTCGCGCGCGTTCTCGGGCCCGGCGCGGTGTCGCACGGCCCCCATCCGGCACAGGCCCGTGCCGGGACCCGGCATCGCCCCCCGGATCTGCCCGTCAGATCCGTTGCCGCCCGGACAAACGGGAACTCAGGACTCAAACGTCCAGATTCTTGACTTCCAACGCATGGTCTTCGATGAACTTCCGCCTGGGCTCGACGTGCTCGCCCATCAGGAGGCTGAAGAGCCCGTCGGCCTCGCCGGCCTGCTCCCACTTGACCCGCATGAGCACGCGGGCGTCGGGGTCCATCGTGGTCTCCCAGAGCTGGATCGCGTCCATCTCGCCCAGCCCCTTGAAGCGCTTGACTTCCATCCCGCGTCGCCCGATCTCGTGCAGCGCGTCGAGGATCGACAGCAGGTTCGCGGCCTCGACGATCTTCGCGTTCGAAGAAGATGGTGCGGAGACGTCCGCGTCCTCCTCCTCGGGCGTCTTAACGGTGGCTTTGCCGACCTTCTCGGTCTCCCACGCGAACTTGGCCGGCATCACCTCGCCCGTGACGCTCTCCTCGCGGATCAAGCCGTAGTCGTCGGCATCGAGCCCTAGGTCGGCCAGTTCCCTGAAGATCACCGCCAGCTCGCGGTTCTCGTGCAACTCACGCACCGTGGCGAGTTCGCCCTGCCCAGCCTCGTCGTTGTCGCCTTCGGTGTCGACCAGGCGCCAGCCCCGCGACTCGACGATCTCGTGGGCCTCCGGCTCGGACCAGGCGTACTCGCCGACCGAACGCGTGGTGACCCGGTGCGTCGGGAGCGCCCCGTCGCGACGCGACGCGAGCAGATCCAGGAACCGGACGCCCCGGCGCTCGGCGATCTCAGAGAGCTCGCGCAGCCTCGAGAGCAGCCTGATGACCTTGGCCGCGTCCGGCCCGTGGATCCGCCCCACGACCGGCGCCTCGCCGGCGCGGTGGTCGCCCTCGATATCCCGGATCAGAAGGGTCGACCCCTCCAGGCCGAGCTCGGTCAGAACGCCCTCCAGTTCGCGATCGTTGATGACGTACCGCGAGGTCTTCCCCTTGATGATCTGGTACAGCGGGGGCTGGGCGATGTACACGTGCCCGCGCCGGATCAGCTCGGGCATCTGGCGGAAGAAGAACGTCAGCAGCAGCGTGCGGATGTGGCTGCCGTCCACGTCCGCGTCGGTCATGATCACGACCTTGCCGTACCGGAGCTTGGTCGCGTCGAAGTCCTGCCCGATGCCGCAGCGCAGCGCGCTGATCAGCGTGCGGATCTCCTCGTGGTGCAGCATCTTGTCGACGCGGGCTTTCTCGACGTTGAGCAGCTTGCCGCGCAGCGGCAGGATCGCCTGGGTGTCGACGTTGCGTCCCTGCGTCGCCGAGCCGCCCGCCGAGTCGCCTTCGACGATGAACAGCTCGGCCAGGTCCATGTCCTTGGTCTTGCAGTCCCGCAGCTTGTGCGGCATCGAGCCCGAATCGAGCGCCGTCTTGCGCCTGGTGAGCTCCCGCGCCTTGCGTGCGGCTTCGCGCGCCTGCGCCGCGACGATCCCCTTGAGGCACAGCCTCTTGGCCTCCGCGGGGTGTTCTTCCATCCAGTTGGTGAGCGCTTCGCCCACGGCCTGGGAGACGAATCCCTCGATCTCCGGGTTGAGCAGCTTCTCCTTGGGCTGGTTGTTGAACTGCGGATCCGGCAGCTTCACGCTCACGACCGCCATCAGCCCCTCACGCAGGTCGTCGCCGGTCGGAGTGGGGTCTTTCTCTTTGATGATCCCCGTGCGCTTCGAGTATCCGTTGATGCTCCGCGTCAGCGCGATCTTGAAGCCCTGCCCGTGCGTCCCGCCGTCGACGTTGTTGATGTTGTTCGCGAACGTCATCAGCGTCTCGCTGTACCCGTCGTGATACTGCAGCGCCACCTCGCACATCATGTCCTTCTCGGGGATGTGCTTGGTCAGGAAGACCGGGCTGGACAGAGGCGTCTTGCCCGTCATCAGGTGCCCGACGTATTCGAGCAGCCCGTGCTCGGCCCGGAACACGTCGTGCTTGGGCTTCCCGTCGGAACCGACGCGCTCGTCGCTGAGCTTGATCGTCACGCCCGGGTTCAGGTAGCTCAGCTCGCGGAGCCGGCTCGCCAGCGTCGAGTAGCTGAACTCCGTTTCCGGGAAGATCGTGTCGTCCGGGCGGAAGGTGACCGTGGTGCCGCTCTTCCGATCGCTCGAGCCGGGGATGGGCCCGACCCTGGTCAGGGGCTCGCTGACCACGCCGCGCGAGAAGACGATCTTGTGGATCTCCCCGTCCCGCCACACCTCGACCTCGGTGAACTCGGACAGCGCGTTGACGCACGACACGCCGACGCCGTGAAGCCCCCCCGACACCTTGTACGCCGAGCCTTCCTGCTGGAACTTGCCCCCCGCGTGCAGCTTCGTGAGCACGATCTCGACGGCCGGTTTGCCGTTGAGGTTGGGGTCCTCGTTCTTGACCGGATCGACCGGGATCCCCCGCCCGTCGTCCGAGACCCGCACCGAGCCGTCGGCCTGGATGCTCACCGCGACGTACGTGGCGTGGTCCGCCATCGCCTCGTCGATCGAGTTGTCGACCACCTCGTACACGAGGTGATGCAGCGCGTTCAGCCCGGTCCCCCCGATGTACATGCCCGGGCGCTTCCGGACCGCCTCGAGACCTTCCAGGACCTTGATCTGGTCGGACGTGTACCCGCCCGCCGCGGGCGCCCCGGGGGCGTTCTCGTTCGTGTTCGGCGTGTCGCTCATGCGTGGTGATCCCGGCCAAAGGACGCGTCCGCGGACCTCCACAAGGACGCCGTGAACCGTCGGGAATCATAGGCGCAACCCCCGCGCCGAACCGCCCGAACACGGCACGGGAACAGTCTGTCCCGATGACGAATCCGTGCTTGTTTTCCAGGTGTTTACGGGCGGTTTCGCGGTCGCCAGATCGCCCGGTCAGGGCACGATCTCGACGCGGCTGATCCGCTCGGCCAACAGCTCGTACACCACCGCGATATCCGCGTCTCGGAGACGCACGCACCCCATCGACATGTTCCGCCCGACGGACGCAGGATCGATCGTCCCGTGGATCCCGTAGCCCGACACGCCGGCGCTCTCGCCCACCCCGCGGAGCCCGAGCCAGTACTCACCGATCGGGTTGGAAGGGTCGTCGGGCTCGTACCGTTCGCGGCTGTCCCTCGGGTTCACCCAGCCCGGGTTCTCGAGCTTGTTGGCGCTGACCACGAACGTCCCCACGGGCGTGCCACCGAACTCGCCGAGCCCCACGTCGAAGCTCCGGATGTACACCCACCGGCTCGGGTCACCGGGCGGGCCGTGCCAGATGTCCATCCGGAACTCGCTCTTGTCCACCACGGCATGGAACGGCCCGCGGACCAGCTTGAGGTTCTGGCCCAGGCGGATCCTGGTGGGATCGCTCAGGTTGTTGACGCGTTGGATGAGCTTCCAGTGCGTCGCGAGTTCCCGTCGGCTGGAGATCCGCGACAGCGAATCGCCCGACACAACCCGGTACTCCTCCACGATCGGATCGCCCGGCTCGACCAGGCGCCCGAACACCAACTGCTCGTTGATCTCGCCCAACTCGTCCCGGACTAGGCGCGCGCTGTCCTCGTCCGCTCCCATGTCGCGGAGCGCCCGGCTCAGCAGCGCCCTCGCGCCCACGCGGTCGTTCTCGGCGACCAGACGCCGCGCGGTATCGATCTGGAGACGCACGCGGGTCGCGCCCGTGCTTCCGCTCTCGTTGTTCCGCGGGCTGGCTTCTGGACGGCCGGGTTCCGAAGCCGCCCGGTCCATCGCCCGGTCCATCGCCCGGTCCAGCACGCCGCCCGTGGTGCGGGCACCGCTGGGGCGCTCGGTGTTGGTCAGCGTGGTGCGCTCCGGATCGATCTCGAGCGCCC
Source organism: Phycisphaerales bacterium UBA6054 (assembly GCA_002429045.1). Classification (GTDB taxonomy): domain Bacteria; phylum Planctomycetota; class Phycisphaerae; order Phycisphaerales; family UBA1924; genus UBA6054. The sequence continues at coordinate 22,987 of DIYM01000058.1, read as the reverse complement.
GGTCGACCTCGTCGGGCTCCGGGTCGGCCGACCCGGGCAACGCCCGAGGCGGAGACGAGGGCGTGCCCGATGTGCCTTCGGGTCTCCCGATCGGGTCGTTCGTGTCGGTGTCGAGTTCGGTGCCGTTCTGAGCGAGTCGATCGGCGTCCCCGCCGGGCTGCCCGGTCGGGCGGAGGATGAACCACGCGATCGCGACGACCGCGAGCAGCACGATCGCGGGCAGCATCGATCTGAAAGGCCCCTTGCGCCGACGCCTCGTCGACACCGCGCCTCCACGCATCCCCACGCGCGAGCTCTGACTGGGAAGACTCATCGGCGCACCTCCGTGTTCGCGGGCCCGCCCGCTGCTCCATCGCCCGCGTCGGTCACGAGCCCGTCGAGGCGTTGGTCGTGGGGGTCCGACGGCACCCGCCCGACGACCTGAGCCGCGAACCCCACGCCGATCGCGACCCTGCGAACGCTCCGGCCCGTCACCGGGTGATCACGCCACGCCGCGAGGAACCGATCATAGAAACCCCCGCCCCGCCCGAGCCGCCCGCCTCTCGCGTCAAACGCGACGCCCGGCACGAGCACGGCATCGAGCCCCGCTGGATCCAAGGGAGGGCACGATTCACCCGGCACCCGGATGCCGTGCCGCCCCTCGGTGAGGTCACGCATCGAACGCACGCGCTTGGGGCGCATGGACTTGCCGGCCCAGTCCACCGAGGGGAACGCCACGGCTTTGCCCTCGGCATGGGCCGCGTCGATCAGCGCATCCACGTCCGGCTCCGTCGCGTCGGCCGCGAAGAGCATCACGCCGGTCGCGTCACGCCACCACCCCGAACCGGTGATGCGTTCGGCGATGATCTCGGCCGCCCGTTCCCGGTCTCGGGGTGTCAGACGCGCAACCCGCGCACGCACCGCGTCGCGCACCGATCCCTTCGAGCCGGAGCCGCTCACCGGGCGTGTCCCGATCGATCCCGGCGGTCGCGGCGGGACGCGCGGATCTTGTCGAGGCGTGCCCGCATGGAGGCTTCGGCGCCGATGTCCTTCGGCTCGTAGTACCTCTTCTCGACGCCCAAATAGTCCTGCCCGGTGATCTGGCCCTCCGCGTCGTGGGAGTACTCGTACCGCTCGCTCCCGATCCCGTTCACGCGCCGCCCGGAGCCGTCCCCGTCGGCGTCCGACACCGGGGAACTGTTCGCGTCGCGCAGGAACATCGGCACCGGAAGGACGCGGCCTTCCTTCACGTCCCCGAGCGCCGCGTCGATCGCGGCGTACGCCGCGTTGCTCTTCGGAGCGAGCGCCAGGTAGCACGCGCACTGCGATAGCGTGATGCGTGCCTCGGGCATGCCGATCCGTTCGACCAGGTCCCACGCCGCCTGGGCGACCACGATCCCGCGCGGATCGGCGTTGCCGATGTCCTCCGAAGCCAGGATCGCCAGCCGCCGGGCGATGAACCGCGGGTCCTCGCCGGCGTCGAGCATCCGCGCGATCCAGTACACCGCGGCGTCCGGGTCGGAGCCGCGCACGGACTTGATCATGGCGCTGATCGCGTCGTAATGCCCGTCGTCCCCGTACACCGCGATCTTCTGCTGGATCGACTCTTCCGCCACCTTCTCATCGATCACGAACCGCCGACAATCGGTGTCATCGCGCTGGGATTCGACCGCCACCTCGAGCGCCGTGAGCGCCCGGCGAGCGTCCCCCTCGCTCTTGATCGCCCACACACGCAGCGCCGCGTCCGTCGCGTCGATGTCCAGCGCGCCGTACCCGCGCTCGCTCGCGATCGCGCGTCGCAGCAACTCGACCGTCTCGTCCTCCGTCAGCGGCTCCAGACGGAACAGCGTCGACCGCGAGATCAACGCAGAGTTCACGCTGAACAGGGGGTTCTCCGTCGTCGCCCCGATCAGCGTGATCAGCCCGCGTTCGACATCGCCCAGCAGCACGTCCTGCTGCGCCTTGGTGAACCGGTGGATCTCGTCCAAAAACAGGATCGTCCGCTTGCCCTCGTCGCCCAGGACCCGCTCGGCCTCGTCGATGATCTCCCGGATCCGCTTCACGCCCACGCTCGCCGCGTTCTCGCGCACGAACCGACGCCTCGTCTTCCCCGCGATGACGCCCGCCAGTGTGGTCTTCCCCGTGCCGGGGGGCCCGTGCAGGATCAGGCTCGTGATCGCGTCCGCGTCGATCATCCGACGCAGCAGTTTGCCTTCCCCGAGCAGGTGGGTCTGCCCGACGACCTCGTCGATCGAGCGGGGGCGAACCCGCACCGCGAGCGGCTCGGCACGCTTCACCTGGCTCTCGCGTTTCGACGCCCACAGGTCGCTCATAACTAGGGAACTGTACGGGTTGTGGTGCCCGGTTCGGCGCAGAAACCGGGGGCGTTGGTCCACAATTTCTCAGATCGATGGAGCCGTCGGCTTTGTAATCGCTAACATACTTGGGTCTCATGCTGGTCTGGACGCTCTCCATCGCGCTCGCGGCTGTGGCTCTGCCCCTGCTGGCAGGCCTGCTTGCGGCGCGCCGGCTCCGTGACCCCACCGATCCGGCGACCGGTCTGCTGTACCTTCTGGGGCGCGCGTATGCCAGGCTCCTCCACCGGCTCGATGTTCGGACCGAGCCCGGGGCCCTCTCCGACCTGTCCGGCCCGCTCATCGTTGTCTGCAACCACACCGCGGGTGTCGATCCGATCTTGGTGTCCTCCGGCTGCCCACGGCGTGTGGCGTGGATCATGGCCGAGGACATGCGCCTGCCCAGGCTCGACTGGTTCTGGAACTGGCAGCGGGTCATCTTCGTGAACCGCACCAAGGAGGGACGCAAGGGGCTCCGCCAGGCGCGGGAGGTGCTCGCCAACGGCGGCTGCATCGGCATCTTCCCCGAGGGGCGGCTCGAGCGCCCGCACGGGAGGCTGCTGCCCTTCAACCCGGGTGTGGGGATGCTCGTCAAGCGCACCAGCGCCCGGGTGCTCCCGGTCATTATCGAGGGCACGCCCCAGGCCGAGAACGCGTGGCAATCGATCTGGACGCGTTCCGACGCGACCGTGCGTTTCATGCGTCCGGTGAGCTATCAGCAGTCTTCGTTGAGCGCGGCCGAGATCGCCGCGGACCTCCAGCACCGCTTCGCGGGCTGGACCGGGTGGCCCGTTGCCAGCCACGCGCCGGCCGCCCAGATCGGGCCGGACGCTCGTGCGGACACCCCCGAGCCCAACGCCGACCGCTCGATCGCCTGAGCGGATTCGTCGTTCGGCGCCGAGCCCCCGGGGGTTCGATGGATGCCCTACATCCATCGCTTCCGCTTGAACCACCAGACCTGGAGCGCCACGATGACGAGCATCGTCGCGCACACGATCCAGAAGCCGAGCGGCGTTGATTCCAAGGGCACACCGCCGACGTTCACGCCCAGCAGGCCTGTGAGCAACCCGAGCGGCAACGCGACGGTCGCCACGAGCGTCAGCAGATAGACCGTCCGCCCGACCCGGGCTTCGTGCCTGGCGCGGAGTTCTTCCTGCGTGACCGCCGCCCGATCGCGGAGTTCTTCGAGCGACTCGCACTCGCGCGCCGTCTGCTCGAGCGCCGCGCGGATCTCGGCGTGGTCCCGCTCGTCCAGCAGGCGCGACCGTCCGTTCGCCAGGGTGGCCAGGGCTTCATGCTGGGGCATGAGGTACCGGCGATAGGTGATCGCTTGGCGCCGGATCGTCCCCAGCAGCCCGCGCCAGGAGTCATCGTCTTGTTCGCTGGCGACCATGTCGTCCTCGATCCGGTCCAGCATCTCGCGCAGGTTGTTGAGCGTCGGTACGATCCGCGCGCTGAGCCCGCTCGTCACCGCCGCCAAGAACCCGCCCGGCGCGTCCCCCGATTGCGCGCGCTGCCGCAGATCCGCGATCGTTTGGAACCGGAACTGGCGGAGCGTGATCACCCGCCCGGGCTCGATCCACATCCGGATCGCGATCAACTCATCGGCTTCTACGCCTTCGCTCATGTTGATCCCGCGCAGGATGACCAGCAGCCCATCGCCGATCGATTCGACACGCGGCCGGGTTTCCTCTGCGAGCAACGCCTCGACGGCGAACGGATCCAGGCCCGAGCGCTCCCGGACCCAGTGTTGCGCGCGTTCCTTCGTCCGATCGAGATGCACCCGCAGCGATCCATCGGCTGGCACACCCAGCGCTTCCCATGACAGGCGTTCTCCCTCGAACGCCCCGGCCGAGCCCGGCAACGCCGTCGCCAAGATCAACCCGCCCTCCGGATCGAACGGTCTGAACTGGTTCTCGGCGCTCATGGCGGCATGCCACCTTCCGCGTGCGGGGCGTGGGTCGGGCCCGAGGACCGATCGGCCCGCGCATCGATGCGTGCGTGTGCCCGCGCGGTATCGCGGGCGGGCGGGTTCGATTCAGCGGTCACGCCGCCGCGGGTGTCCCGGTCGCGGCGAGCAGCCCGGGGAGGTGGCGCGACATGGCGTCGAGCACGGCCCGGCGGGACCGGTCGTTGCGGGCCGCGTTCAGGTCCTCGATCATCGCGCCGATCGCGTCGGCGTTCGGGGCGTTCTCGTGGTCGAGCCGGCGGATTCCCGGGTGGGCCGTGGCGCGGAGTTGCTCGGCTTCGTATGACAGCTCTTCGTGGAGTTTCTCGCCCGGTCTGGCCCCGGTGACGACGATCGATGCCCGTCCGTTTCCCGGCGTGCCGGTGTCGTGGGTGCCGGGGCCGACCGCGGGTTCCAGGCCGCACGCGCGCACGAAGCGCTTGGCGAGGGAGAGGATCGAGAGCGGTCGGCCCATGTCGAGCACGAAGACCTCTCCGCAGCGTCCCTCGCGGCCGGCCATCGCGCCGGCCTGCAGCACGAGCGTCGCCGCTTCCGGGATCGTCATGAAGAACCTGGTCATCCGTTCGTCGGTCACGGTGATCGGGGCGTTGCGCGCGATCTGGTCGGCCCAGATGGTCAGCACGGAGCCGTTCGACCCCAGCACGTTCCCGAAACGGACCATGCTCATCCTGGTAGAGACTCGCTCGCCGAGGCTCTGGACGTACCGTTCGGCGAGCCGTTTGGTCGCGCCCATCACCGACGCCGGGTTGACCGCTTTGTCGGTCGAGATCAGCACGAAACGGTCGGCGCCCACCGCGGCCGACGCGTCGGCGATCGATTTGGTCCCGAAGAGGTTGTTGGTCACCGCGTGAGCGGGGTGGTCCTCCATCAGGGGCACGTGCTTGTGGGCGGCGGCGTGGAACACCACGCCTGGACGCCAGCGTCGCAGGTGCTCCAGCGTGCCCGGTTCGTCCACCACGTCGTGCAACAACGCGGTGCGCGCCACGCCCGGGAACGCCTCGCCCAGGTGGCGGTCGATCTCGAACAGGGCGTTCTCGGATCGCTCCATGAGCACGATCCGCTCGGGCCCGAACCGGGCGATACGCCGGACGAGTTCCGACCCGATCGAACCGCCCGCGCCCGTGACCAGCACGGTCTGCTCGCGGAGCGTGCGCGAGATCAGCACCTCGTCGATGCGGTGGGGGGTCCGCCCGACCAGGTCGGCGAGTTCGATCCCGCGGAAGGTGTTGGCGATATCGCCGCCCGGGGGCTCGACCGGATCGGGCAGGCCCGTTCCCCCGCTCAGTTGTTCGCTGAGCGGGGGCACCACGCGTTCGGCCACGCCTTCGGCGCGCAGCTGACGGGAGATCTCCGCGTGCCAGGCGCGTCTGTCCGACGGCAGTGTCACGATGGCGCACCCGATGCCGTGCTGCCTGCAGAGCAGCCCGGCGGTGTGCACGGAGCCGAGCAGGGGGAGACGCTCATCGCCAGGCCGTGCGCCGTCCAGGGTGATCACCCCGGCGACCTCGGTGTGTCCGGGAAGCGAGCGGAGCACGCCGCCCAACTCCTCGCACGATCGGGCGGTGCCGATCAGGGCGGTGCGGGATGGTCGGTCTGATGGCTCGCGTGGGTTCATGCTGCTGTTATCGGCTGATCCGCGCCCCGACATCGACCGGATCCGCGAATCCTCCCGGCTCCGGGCCCACGAGCTCGGCGGTCACGCCGCGTCCGATCGCCGGAGGTTGCCGGCGGCGGCGTCGGCGCACAGCCCGATCAGGGCCGGCCAGTCCAGCGGCTTGCTGGCGTACGCGTCGCACCCCGCGTCGATGCAACGCTGTTCGTCGCCGCACATCGCGTGCGCGGTGAGCGCGATGATCGGCAGCGGGCAGCCCATCTCGCGCAGGTGCGTTGTCGACTCGTACCCGTCCATCTCTGGCATCTGGATGTCGGTCAGGATCAGGTCGGCTGGGGTTGCGGGATCGAACCGCCCGTCGATGGTCCCGTCGTCCGACAGGGCTTCGACCAGCTCACGCCCGTTGGAGACGACATCCACGGTCGCGCCCGCCTTGGTCAGGAAGAAACGGATCAAGCGTACGTTGTCGGGGCCGTCCTCGGCGAGCATGATGCGCACCCCGCGCAGTCTGGGCGTGTCCCGCCGATCGAAGGCGTCGGCCAGCGAGGCCGACCCGTCCGCGTGCGCTCCGCCCGGGATCGGCCCGGGCGAGGCCGGGCGTGAGACTGCCGCCTTGACGGAGAAGGCGAACGTGCTGCCCTCGCCCGGCTCGCTGACGACCGAGATATCGCCCCCCATCATCTGCACCAGCCTTCGCGAGATGTGCAGCCCGAGACCCGTCCCCCCGTACTTCCGGCTGGTGCTGCTGTCCGCCTGTATGAACGCGCCGAACAAGTGCGAGACCTGCTCTCGGGTCATGCCGATGCCGGAATCTCGCACCGAGAAACGCAGCGTGCCGGCCTCTCCGTCCGAGGCGGGGGCGTCGTACTCGCACCGCACCCTGACGGAACCGTGCTCCGTGAACTTGACGGCGTTACCGATCAGGTTCAAGAGAATCTGGCGGAGCCTGCCCGGATCCGTGGAGACCCAGGCGGGCACATCCTCGGCGCACTCCGACTCGATGGTGATGCCTTTGGAATCCGCCTTGACCCGCATGAGCTCGCAGGTGTCGCCCAGGAGCTCGGCGGGATTGGCGTCCGTCTTCTCGAGCGAGATGCCGCCCGCCTCGATCTTCGAAACATCCAGGATGTCGTTGATCAGTTCGAGGAGGTGCTTGCCGTTCCGCTGGATTGTCTCGACGTACTCGTGGTGGCGTTCGTGCTCGGGAGACTCATCGATCATCAGCTTGAGAAGATCCGTAAAGCCGATGATCGCGGTCATCGGGGTGCGGATCTCGTGGCTCATGTTCGCGAGGAACTCGGACTTGGACCGGCTGATCGACTCGGCCCGCTCCTGCGCGGCCACAAGGGCTTCCTCCGCCTTCTTCTGGGCGGTGATGTCGAACCGGATCGAGACGTACCGCTCGATCTCTCCCCGCGCGTTGAGATACGGAACGATGGTGCTGTCGACCCAGTACAGCGACCCGTCCTTGGCGCGGTTGCACACCTCGCCCCGCCACGCCTGTCCGCTGGCGATGGTCTTCCACACATCGATCCAGAACGACTTGGGGTGATGGCCCGAGTTGAGCATCTTGTGATCTTCGCCGAGGATCTCGTCGCGCGTGTACCCGGCGATCATGCAGAAGCCCTTGTTGGCGTCGATGATCTTGCCGGACCTGTCGGCGATCGAGAGGATCAGGTGCTCGTCCAGGGCGCGGCGCAACGCGGCGATCTCACGCAACGCCTGCTCTGCCTCTTCGCGCGATGTCGCCAGCTCGATCGCGGAGACCGCCGCCTCTCTGTGCGACCGGTTGATCGTGCTGGCCAGAACCCCGATCTCGTCGTTCGAAACAACCGGGATGTGCGCGAACTCGCCGCCCTCGCGGACCGCCGTCACCATGTCTTCGATCGGGCGGACCACGCGGCGTTGCAGGGTGATCCACGCGATCAGGAGCGTCGCCACCGGTGATGCCAGCAGCATCGCCGCGATCCCGAACGTCCAGGCGGCGGCCTCGTTCCGCACCGGGCGAGCGTCCATCCGCACGATCACCTCCACGTTCTCCAGCGGCCTGTCGGCACGCGTGATCTTCAGCGGGGCAGATCGGGTCACGGTCCAGGCGTCACTCCGGATGCTCTCGGACACCGCGGCTTCGTCGTACGGGTTTCCGATCAGGCGTGTGTGGCTGCAGGCGAGGACCCTCGGAGGCGAACCGTACACCACCGCGATCTGCTCAACGCCCGGCTCGGCCGCCATGAGCCCCACCAGCCGTTGCAGGTCCGCGTCGCTCGCCAAAGACTCGGCGGCGTGCCCGATCGATATCGCCACCATCTCCGTTTCTCGCTCGATCCGATCCAGCGATTTCTTGAGCGTGATCATCGCGACGAAGCACGACGCCAGCAGGATCATGGCGGCGACGGTCAGGCTGACGGGGATCGCGAGCCTGGATGCGAGCGGGCGGAACGGGCCATACCGATCCTCGAGCGTCCCGTGATCCTCGGTCCCCGGGTTCATCCGCCTTCTCCGGCCGGTGCACTGACGACGGTGTCCGCCAGGGACCCGTACGCGTTGAGGATGGCGCGGGTGCGTTCGATGACCTCGGAGATCGTCCCTTCATCGCCCAGGTACGCGGGCTGTTCTCGCTCGGAGACGAGGCGGATCTCCTCGTCCAGCAATCGGCCGACTTCCTCCGCGGATATGCCCAGGCGTTCGGCCATGATCGCGTGCGCGTGCGCGGGGTTCGCCTCGGCGAACCGGACGGCGCGGAAGTAGGCACGCCGGATCGCATCGATGTCATGCGGTCGCGATTCGATCAACCCCGGATCGATCGCCAGCAGATCGACCACCTCGCCCGGGATATCCGCGCTCGAGAACACGATGCGGTATCGGCCGGTCGCCAGAAGATCGGTCGACACGGGCGGGAACGTCACGACCGCGTCGATCAGCCCGAGTTCCATCCACGTGTGCTGCGAGGAGTACGGTGTGTGGACGATCTCGACGTCGTCCCAGCCCAATCCGCCTGACTCGAGCGCCCTCATCAGCACGTAGCTTCCCAGCGTCCCGACCTCGCAGCCGACCCGCATGCCACGCAATCCAGCGATCGATGCGACCGCCCGATTGACGATCAGCGTGTCGGCCCCGTTCGAGAAATCGGCGATAAGCACGGGGACGGCATCGCGACCCGACTCGCGTGACTGGACGACTTCGATCGAGGTCCCGAACATCCCGTCCGTACGCCCATGCTCGTACGTCCGGCGGACATCGTCCAGCGAACTCAGTTCCAGGATCCGGACGTCCACACCCTCCTCTTCGTAGTAGCCCAGCTCGCATGCGAGCACGGCGAACTCGTAGCCGACCCACGCGTTGATCGCGAGCCGGATGGGCTGCTTGGGCGGGGAGAGCAAGGCGTACCCGAACAGGCATGCCGCCGCCAGCGCAACAAGAGCGCTGGTCGCGACCGCCGGACCCCGCGGAAGTCTTCGAACACTCTGGATGGCGCCGGAAAACATGGCGGGTTCGTCGGTGAAGCCGGGCGGCCTCTTGACCAGAATGTCCACAAACGGGTCCTGTTTCGGGATTCTTGAGAGCAGAACGCGCGGCTTCGTGCCGCTGTTTTGCCTGTCCTGTGCCGCGCCGACGCTCGTCGTCAGCGGGCCCCGCTGAACACCGCGTTGATGAGGCTCTGAGCGTCCGCGGAAGACCCGGCCCGGTACGCGGCGGCCGCGACCTTGCGCTCGGCCTCGGCCCTGGTCTCGCCCAGCGCGAGCAGGGCCGCGATGGCTTCCTGGGCGGCGGGGGGGAGGCTGCCCGGCTCGATCGATGAAGCCCGGTGTGGCCCGGGGCCGGTCTGCCCGATCGACGCCCCGTCCGCGAAGCGATCGACCTTGCCGGCCAGTTCGGCGATGACCGTCTCCGCGAGACGCTTGCCGATCTCCGGCAGCCTTTGAAGGGCCTTGGCGTCGCGGGCCACCACCGCCGCGGCGACGTACGCGGGCTCCTCGGCGAGCGCTCGCAGTGCCCGCTTGGCACCCAGCCCCTTCACCGAGGTGAAGATCTCGAAGAAGCGCCGGTCCTCGGGCGAGGTGAACCCGATCAGCCGGGGCGTGAAACTCGTGCCCTGGTTCTGGGATTCGAGGTCGGTCCGTGTGTGCAGCGTGACCTCCTGGCCGATCAGGCCCGAGTCGCGCAGCCGGTCGAGCAAGTAGCGTGGCGCCTCGGCCCGGACCGCGAAGGCCCCGAGGGTGATTGTCAGCGCGTCGTCCACGGACTCGAGGGTGCCGGTCAGGCGGGTGAGCATGGAGGGAGGATACGGGATCCCGGGTCGGCGATCAGCCATCGGGGGCACGAAACACACTGTTCGACGGGACTCCTGATGGCTGGCCCCCGATCCCTATCCTCCCGCATGCGATACGCGATGATCATGGCGGGTGGCTCGGGGACCAGGCTCTGGCCCATGAGCCGCGACGGACAACCCAAGCAGCTCATCCGGTTTATCCACCGCGATGATCGGGCGGGGGCGGGCCCGGTCGCCTCGCTCTTGGAGATCGCGGCCGAACGCATGTCCGCGCTCGTCCCGCAGGACCGGGGGTACATCTGCACGGGCGAGCGGTACCGTGCCCAGATCAGGCAGGCCCTCCCATCGTTCGATGACGCTCATATCCTCGGCGAACCCGAGCCCCGCGATACGGTCAACGCCGTGGCGTTCGCGGCCGCGGTGTTCGCCAAGCAGCATCCCGGCGCGGTCTTCGCCGTGCTGACCGCCGACCAACTGATCACCCCGACCGAGGTGTTCACAGACGCGATGCACACCGGCTACAGGCTGGTCGAGGAGGACCCCACGCGATTGGTCACGTTCGGGATCACGCCGACTCACCCGGCGACCGGGTACGGCTACATCGCCAAGGGCGGGCCGGTGCGGGTCGGGGGTGAGGACGTCGGGGCGTTCGGCGTCGAGCGGTTCGTCGAGAAGCCCTCGCTCGAGAAGGCCGAGGCGTACGTGTCGTCGAATCGCTACTTCTGGAACTCCGGCATGTTCGTGTTCAGCGCACGCAAGTTCCTCGAGTTGTACGAGCAGTACATCCCGGAGAACAAGGACGGGATGCGCCGGATCGCCGCGGCTTGGGGCACGCCCGGGCAGCGCCGGGCGCTCGATGAGATCTACCCGGACCTCAAGAAGACCAGCGTGGATTACGGCGTGATGGAGCCCGCGGTGAACGCCGAGAACGCGTCGATCGTCGGCGTCGAGATGCCCGCCCGGTGGCTCGACGTGGGGTCCTGGCCCAGCTACGGGGAGACCATCACCCCGGACGAACACGAGAACCGCTCCGCGGGTGTCCGCCTGGCGGCTCACCAGTCGACCAACTGCGTCGCGATCGGGGACGGTGCAGACCCGGACCATCTGGTCTCGCTGGTGGGGTGCAGCGATCTCATCGTGGTCAGAACGGGCCGGGCGACCCTGGTGATGCCCCGGGCCAGCGCCGAGCAACTCAAGGCGTTGCACGCGGGGCTCGATCAACGCGACAAGTGATCGGGTCTGTCCCGGGCGGTTCTGGGGCTGCCGGCGTCAGTGCCGGAAGTGGCGGACTCCGGTGGTCAGACAGGTGACGCCCCGCTGTGCGCAGAGATCGAAGGTCTGCCGGTCGTTCTTCGAGCCGCCCGGGTGCACGATGGTCGCCACACCCGCGTCGATGAGGGCCTCTGGGCCGTCGGGGAACGGGAAGAACGCGTCGGAGACCGCGATGGCGCCGGGGGCGGCGTCTCCCGCCTTGCGGACCGCGCCCAGGCACGACGCCACCCGGTCCATCTGGCCGGCGCCCGCGCCGAACATCCGGACCGCGTCACCGTCACCATCGATGCCGCCGATCAGCACCGCGTTGCTGGACAGCGCCCGGCACACCGTTTCGAGCACGCCCGCGGCGCGGAGCGTCTCGCCGCTCGGCTCCGGACCGGCGGCGTGGACCCACGAGGACGGATCGGGCTCGGTCAGGTCTCGCTGCTGGACCAGCAGCCCGCCCGGCAGGAACCTGTGCTCGAGAGTGATCTTCGGAGAGGCGCTCCCGATTTCCAGCAGGCGGACGTTCTTCCAGCGGCGCATGAGGGCGCCCGCGGCGTCGGGCTCGAAGGAGGGGGCGATCACGACCTCGAAGAACGTGCCCTCCGCCGCGATGCGCTCGGCCGCCGAGACATCGATCGGGACACTCACCGCGAGGATGCCGCCGAACGCCGCCATCGGGTCGCCCGCGATCGCCATGTCGACGGCGCCGCGGGCGTCGCCCGAGGTCGATGCGCCGCAAGGGTTCGTGTGCTTGACGACCACGGCGCTCGCCCGGGTCGGGGAGGCACGGTGCAAGGCACGGGCCAGTTCGAGCGCGGCGTTCGCGTCGTTGAGGTTGTTGTAGCTGAGCGCTTTGCCGTGCAGCTGCGCGGCGCCGACCAGCGTGCCCGCGGGCGCGTTGGCCGCCGCGTAGACGGCGGCGGGCTGGTGCGGGTTCTCGCCGTAGCGGAGCGTGTCCCGACGCACGAAGCTCAGGTTCAGGCGGGCGGGCATCGGGTCGTCCCGCCCGAGGTGGTGCGAGATCGCGGCGTCGTACGCGGCGGTGCGCCCGAACGCGTCGATCGCGAACCGGCGACGCAGGCCCAACGAGGTCGATCCGTTGTTGGCGTCGAGTTCGCCGATGAGTTCTGGGTACTGCGACGGATCGGTGACCACGGTGACGCTCGTGTGGTTCTTGGCGCCCGAGCGGATCATGCTCGGCCCGCCGATGTCGATCTGTTCGATGGCTTCCGCGTCGGTCACGCCTTCCCGTGCGACGGTGGCCTCGAACGGGTAGAGGTTCACGCAGACGAGGTCGATCGCCTCGATGCCGTGCGCGCGCATCGCCGAGACATGCGCTTCCAGGTCCCGTCTGGCGAGCAGCCCGCCGTGTACCTTCGGGTGCAGCGTTTTGACACGGCCGTCGAGCATCTCCGGGAAGCCCGTGACGTCATCGATCGGCGTGACGGGCATCCCGGCGTCGGAGATCGTCCGGGCTGTGCCGCCCGTCGAGATCAGCTCAACACCGCGTCGGTGCAGGGCGCTGGCGAGTTCGATGAGCCCCGATTTGTCCGACACGGACAGCAGGGCGCGGGTGACTCGGACGGGGTGCTCGGGGCAGACGTGGGGTTGGTCGGCGGTCATGGTCGCGTCCATCGGGGTGATCTCGCGTGACGGGGCGGCGGGGCGGGTCTGATGTGCGTGGATTGTTGGACGCGGCGCTGGCGTGGAGTCCAAAGGGCGTGAGTCCAAAAAAGGTGTGCCCCGAGCCGGGGTGGGGGGAGTGGCTCGGGGCACGGGGGGGGCTGATTAGCAGTTGCAACAGATACTAGCGTGCCGCGAACTTGGCGACAGTGCCCTCGGAGGAAATCACGAAGATTTCGCCGTCGATTGGGGAGTTTGACCTGATGCCGGAAACGTCGGGCAGTCCCGTCTTGGCGATGACGTCGCCGCGGTCGGCGTCGATCCGGGCCAGCTCGCGTCCGGACCAGACGATCAGATCCCCGTCGTCGGTGGTCACGACCCATCCCCCGATGCCGGGGTTGTTCCAGAGCTGCTCGCCGGTGTACGCGTCGAAAGCGATGAGCCCGGAGTCCGCGGTGCTCGCGTACAGGGTCTCGTCGATCAGTGTGGGCTGGATCGTGACCTCTCCGGCGGAGCGGTGGCGCCAGGCCCTGCTGCTGTCGAACAGGTCGTACGCGTACACCGACTGATCGAGCGAGCCGATGAACAGCAACTCGCCGTCCGTGACCATGTCTCCGCCGGCGTTGCCCGCGATGCGGGCGCTCGCCTTGGTGCGGGCGGTGTCCACGTCGAGCACGCGGATCTCTCCCTTGGTACTGACCGCGGCCACGGTAAAGTCGTCGACCATGACGGGCGGGCTCTCCAACAGCCCATCGAACTGGTACTCCCAGATACGGACGTCGTTCCGGGTATCCATCGCGAGCAGGCGTCCCGAGGCGTTGCCGAACACGGCCATGTCGTCGAACATCACCGGGCGGGTCGTGGCGATGGTGTTCAGCTCGGTGCGGTCGAGTGTGTTGCCCGTCTGGATCGCCAGCTCGAACAGTTCCGTTTCATTGGCGACGTAGAGCGAGTCGCCCTGGCGGGTGTTCCCCACGAAACGCGTGACCGTGTCGCGGACCTGCTTGAACCAGCGGACCTTGCCGGTGCTCGATTCGATCACCGAGACGAGCGAGCCGGTGTCCTGGACCACGATGACATCGTCGTAGGCCTGGGCGTATTCCATCTGCGCGCCGGCGACCATCGGCGGGCGGGCGTTCCATTCCCATCGGTAGCCGAGGTCCTGCCATGCGTCGTGGTCGACGTCGTACGTCGGCGCGAGGACCACGCCCCCGACGGCCGACGGGGCGGCCCCGCTGCCCGAGCCGGAGGTCTGGGTGGTCGAGCAGGCGGCGAGCCCGGCCACGGACAGGCAGGCCAGGGCGTTGAGAAGGCGCGAGGGGCGGGTGGGCATCGGGACTCGCTCCGCTGTTGGGGCAGCAATGGGGACGGGAAGGGTCAGAGAACCGGCCCGATCGGCCGGGCTGACAGTATAGAGCCGGTCCGTCCCGGCATCAGACCCGGTTCCAGGGCCGCTCCATCCCGGGCCTTTCTGCGGGCCGAGAGCGTCCGGCGGCGGTCCGGGGCGAATCATCCATCATGTTCACCGGGATCGTGCGTCATGTGGGTCGGGTCGTCTCCAGCCAGCGGACCGCGTCCGGTCGACGCCTGACCATCGACCCGCTGGGTTGGGGGCACCTGCCCGAGCCGGGCGACTCGATCGCCTGCTCGGGCTGCTGCCTGACGCTGGTCGAGCCGGTCGGCTCGGCCGACGGGATGTTCACCTTCGATGCCATCCCCGAGACGCTCGCGAAGACCACGCTCGGCGGGTGGGCGGCCGATACGCGGATCAACCTCGAGCCCGCCGCCCGCATGGGCGACCGCCTCGACGGGCACATCGTCCAGGGGCACGTGGATGGTGTGGGCACGGTCGATTCGATCGATCAGTCCGACGGCTGGCGGGTGCGGGTCTCGGTGCCCGCCGAGATGGGGCGGTACCTGGTGCCCAAGGGCTCGGTCACGGTCGACGGCGTGAGCCTGACGCTGGCGGGCACGGGCGGGGTGAAGGAGGGCACGCCGTGGTTCGAGGTGGCGCTGATCCCCGAGACGCTGGAGCGGACGACGCTGGAGGGGCTGTCGGCTGGAGACGGCGTGAACATCGAATGCGACATCACGGCCAAGACGGTCGCGCACATGGTGGAGCACTACATGAGTGAGCCTCCTGTACACTAGTTCGATGCGTGTCCTCGGCTTCGATCCCGGCTTGCGAATCACCGGCTACGGGTGCGTCTCGGGCAGCGAGATGGCGCCGGCGATCGTCGAGGCGGGGGCGGTGCGGCTGGTGCCGTCGTCCGGGGCGACGCCCACGGTGGCGGACCGGCTGGTCGAGCTGGACGCGGACATCCGGGCGATCATCGGGCGGCTGTCGCCCGACGCGATCGCGATCGAGGGGCTCTTCGCGCACTACCGGCACCCCGAGACGGCGATCAAGATGGCCCACGCCCGCGGGCTGATCCTGCTGGCCGCCCGGCAGGCGGGGGTGGAGATCATCGAGCTCAAGCCCGCCGAGGTGAAGAAGAGCCTGACGGGGTCCGGGGCCGCGAAGAAGGAGCAGGTCCAGGAGTCGGTCCGTCAGCTGTTCGATCTCGAAGCGGTCCCCAAGCCGAACGATGTGGCGGACGCGCTGGCGATCGCGGTGTCGGCGTGCCGCCGGGCCGCGGTGGGGGCGTCGAGCGGCATCAGAGCCGGCTCGCGCGGATACGCTTAAGGAAGCATGCCCGAGCCGAACGCAGAGCAAGTCACCGCCCAGGTTCTCATTGTCGAGGACGAGCCCGAGCACGCGGACGTGATGGCCGAGGCGCTCCGGCGTCCGGGGCACGTGTGCACGATCGTGGGGAGCGTGTCGGCCGCGGCGGAAGAGCTCCGGGGCGGGTCGTTCGATGTCATCGTGACCGACCTGCGGATGCCCGAGAGCGCGGGCCAGGAGGGCGTGGACGCCGAGGGCTCGGACGCGGGGATGCGGGTGCTGGCGATGGCGTCCGAGTTGCAGCCCGACGCCGAGACGATCATGGTGACGGCGCACGGCGACGTGCCGACGGCGCGTTCCGCGTTCAAGCACGGGGCGTTCGATTTCGTCGAGAAGCCGATCGACCTGGCGGTGTTCCGCTCGGTGGTGAACCGGGCCGCGGACGCGGCGGTGGTGCGGGGCGAGTCGGGCGAACTCAAGGAACTCGTCCAGCACGACGGGTTCGAGGGCATCGTCGCGGGCTCGGACGCGATGCGTCGGATCCTCGGCACGGTGCGGACGGTCGCGAACTCGCAGATCCCGGTGCTGATCACCGGCGAGAGCGGGACGGGCAAAGAGCTGATCGCCAAGGCGGTGCACGATCACTCGCCGAGGAATCGGCGGCGGTATGTCACGATGAACTGCGCGGGGCAGGCCGAGAGCCTGCTCGAGGATCAGCTATTCGGTCACGTCAGAGGCGCGTTCACCGGCGCTGACAAGGACCGCGAGGGCGTGTTCGAGTACGCCGACGGCGGCACGCTTTTCCTGGACGAGATCGGGGACATGCCGCTGACGATGCAGGCCAAGCTGCTCCGCGTGCTCGAGTCGGGCGAGGTCGTGCGGGTCGGTTCGAACGAGGTGCGCAAGACCGATGTTCGATTCGTGAGCGCGACCAACCGCGATCTCAAGAAGATGGTCGACGAGGGCACGTTCCGCCAGGACTTGTACTTCCGGATCAACGGGAGCCATGTGCATTTGCCTCCGCTGCGGGACCGTCGCGAGGACATCCCCCGGATCGTGCGTCACGCCGCGTCGAAGCTCAGCGAGTCGCTCACGCCCGGGCGTGGTGTGCCCGAGTTCAGCGATGGCGCGATGATGCGCCTGACGGCGTACGGGTGGCCGGGCAACGTGCGGCAACTGCTCAACGCGGTTCAGAACGCGGTGGTGACCGCGATCGGCGATTCGGACGGGGCGGGCCCGGTCCGTGTCGGCGCGTCGCATATCCCCGGCGGTGTCGTCTCGGGGGATGATGAGGGCCCTGACGGTGTGTCGGGCTCCGGTTCGGGTGCTTCGCGGGTCGGGGGATCTCTGGCGGGGACCCCGCTCGAGCAGATCGAGAAGCGCGCGATCCGCGAGACGCTCCAGATGATGGGTGGGAACCGCGAGAAAACCGCGGAAGTGCTCGGCATCGGGGAGCGGACCTTGTACCGGAAGCTGAAAGAGTACGGGTTGCGGTGATCGGCGTATGCCGCCGGCGGGCGGTGGGGGCAAACCGGTCATGTCTGTACGGATTGGCCGTCTGCACCAACGGATATTGGTGATCGCTGGCGACCCGGGTGATCTCCCTATGCAAGGGTGTCGATATTGTGGCAGGATGCCAGATTTCTGGCAGCATCGGACTACATTGCCCGAGGACCTTCATGCCCGCTCAAAGCTTCGAAGACGTTCTGCTGTGTCCCAATCTCCCCTCGCTGCCGGCGGTGGCGATGGAGATTCTGGAGTTGACAGACGATCCGAACGTGCCGATCAAGAAGATCGCGGGCGTGGTCCAGCAGGACCAGGCGTTGGCGGCCAAGGTGCTCAAGACCGTCAACTCGAGCTTCTACGGGCTGTCCAAGCGATGCGCATCGATCGATCGCGCGATGGCGTATCTCGGGATGAACACGGTCAAATCATTGGTGCTCGGCTTCAGTCTGGTGGATGTCGCTAAGGTGACCGAGGGGACCGATTTCGATCTTATGGGTCACTGGCGCCGCGCACTGCTCGGTGCGACCGCGGCCCGGACCATCGCCGAGCAGACCCGTGCATGCGATCCCGACGAGGCGTTCACCGCGGGGTTGTTCCAGGACATCGGGGTGCTGGCGTGCTTCGCGGCGATGAAGACGGACTACACATCGGTCGTCTCCGGCGCGGTCCATTCGGATTGGGAAGAGATCGAGAAGGACCATCTCGGGTTCACGCATGTCCAGGTGGGCACCGAACTGGCCGCAAAGTGGAAGCTGCCCGAGGCGGTGATCTCTGGCATCCGCGGGCATCACGACCCGCAGAGCGTGGCCGATCAGGGCCAGGCCATGGCGCAGGCCGTGGCGATGGGCGCGATGGTCGCCGAGGTGCTCGGGGAGCCTCTGCCTCCCGGGTCGGTCCGGAAGGTCTCGCGGATGGGGCGCGAGTTCTTCGGGCAGCGTGCCCCCGACGCGCAGGGGCTGATCGAAGCGGTCACGGGGGACGCGAAGACGCTCGCCAAGATGTTCGATCAGGACATGGGCGAGTTGCAGGACTCGAAGCGGTTGCTGGCGGAGGCTTCCGAGCGGAACCTCGAGCACCAGATCGCGGTGCAACGCGAGAACGACACGTTCGCCAAGGAGGCCACCACCGACGGCCTGACGGGGCTGGCGAACCGGAAGAAGTTCGACACCGAGCTCGAAGAAGCCGCGGTCCGTTTCCGCGAGCACGGCGAGCACTGCACGGTCATCTTTACCGACGCCGATCGATTCAAGAGCGTGAACGATACCTACGGGCACTCGGCGGGGGACGTGGTGCTCATGGAGCTGGCCCGCCGGATCACCGAGTGTGTCGGTGATGACGGGCTTGTCTGCCGGTACGGGGGCGAGGAGATCGCGGTCATCCTGCCGAGGATCGGCGTGGATGTCGCCGCGGCGACCGGAGAAGCGATCCGCGCGTGCGTCGATCGAGAGCCCTTCGATCTTTCGAACATCGAAGACGCTCCCGACGAGCTCGCGGTGACTGTCTCGGTCGGTGTCGCGTCCACGGACAGCGACACGCCGGAGCGGTACCAGGACTTCAAAGCGTTGCTGTCCGACGCGGACGCCTGCGTGTACGAGGCCAAGGGGGCGGGACGCAACCGCGTGTTCATGCACAGGCCGGACAACGGCGTTTCGGCCACGGCGGAGACCCCCCAGGCGGGCGTGAGCGCATCGCTCCGGGTGATGCTGATCGAGGACGATCCGCTCGCGGCGACGCTGATCACCACGCTGCTCAAGCGGAAGACCGATGTCGAGGTCCAATGGATCGAGTCCGGCACGCGGGCGCGGACCGAGCTCGCCTCCATCGAGTCAGGCGATGCCTCCCACGTGGACGTGTTCCTCTGCGACCTGAACCTGCCCGGCACCAGCGGGTTCGAGCTGCTCAAGATCGCCCGGTCGATCCCCGCGCTCCACGGCGTCCCGTTCTTCGTCCTCAGCGGCGAGGACGAGACGACGTCGAGCACCGAGTGTCTCAGGCTCGGCGCCACCGGCTTCATCCCCAAGCAGCAGTTCGTTCAGGACATCGGCCAGTGGATCAACGTGATCATCCGGGCGAACGGCGACGCGAAGGCCGCGTGACTCACCAGTCCAGCGGGGCCCGCCACGCGGCGGCGAGGTCCTCGACGGCGTGGTCGGCGTCTTCCCAAGCGAGCCTGCCCGAATCTGTCAGGGTTCCGAGCGCGACGCCTGCGTGTGCACCGAGGGTGTCGTTGGCGCGCTCAACATCCGTCACCTCCAGCAGATACCGCGACGGGCCCTCTGAGAATGCGAGCGCATCGTCGGGTTGAGCGGTCCCCGAGAAACCGATAGGCGCCCCAACGGTCGAGCCGGCGATGAGCATCTCCGTCAGAGCGCACAGCACGCCGCCGTCGGATACGTCGTGGGCGCTGCGGACGAGTCCCGTGCGGATCAACGCGCTCACCGCGTGTGCGACGGATTGACCGAGCTCGGGGCCGACGGGCTGCGAGGCCGCTGCACCGCCGAACAATCGTTCGTAGTGCGAGCCGCCGAGCGAGTTGCAAGTGGGGCCGACTAGGAGGATCGTCGATCCGGCCTGCTTGGCGTCCATCGTGATGGATCGGTTGATATCCGCGACCGGCGCGATGCCGGTGATCAGCAGCGTGGGCGGGATCTCGATGGTCTCGCCGTCTTCGGTGGTGAACTGGTTGTTCAGAGAGTCCTTGCCAGACACGAACGGCGTGCGGTACGCCTTCGCGCCGTCGTAGCAGCCCTCGGCGGCCCGGACGAGCGCGGCGAGGTTCTCCGGCTTCTTGCAACTGGGCCAGCAGAAGTTGTCGAGGATCGCGATACGGTCCGGGTCGGCGCCGACGCAGACCAGGTTGCGCACGCACTCGTCGATCGCGGCCAGCGCCATCCGGTACGGGTCGGATTCCAGCCCGGTCGCCAGCCCGCAGCCGATTGCGAGGCCTTGCCCCGTGCCGGGCACGGGCTCGATGATCGACGCGTCGCCCGGGCCGCGCCCCCGCGGCCCGACCAGCGGCTTGGCGACCAGGTTGCCCTGCACCTCGTGGTCGTACTGGCGGACGATCCAGTGCTTGCTGGCGATGTTTGGGTGGGCGAGCAGCTTGAGCAGGGCTTCGCCGGTGCTCGGGCGCGGTTGTGTTTCGGCGGCCGGCGTCGGTTCGGGCGTGGTCCACACCGCTTCGCGGGTGGGCATGGGGATCCCGTCGTGGAGGAACGGCATGGGCAGGCGCCCGACCTCGGTGCCCTTGTAGTTGAGAATCAGCTCTTTGTTCTCGGTGCCGAACGTGCCGAGCACGGAGACCTCGACGTGCTCCTCGTCGCAGATGGCTTGGAGGGCGGGGAGGTTGGCTTCCGGCACGGCCATCACCATGCGTTCCTGGGCCTCGCTGATCCAGATCTCGGTGTAGCTCAGACCGTCGTACTTGAGGGGGGCTTTCTCGAGGCGGACATCGGCGCCGATCTTCTCGCCCATCTCGCCGACGGCCGACGAGAACCCGCCCGCGCCGCAGTCGGTGATGGCGCTGAAGAGCGGCCTGTCGCCCGCGTCGCGGGCCCGCATGATCGCATCGAGCACGCGCTTTTCTTCGATCGCGTTGCCGATCTGCACCGCGTGGCTGAACTCGTCGGCGTGGGTGTCGGTGAGCTCGGCGGACGAGAAGGTCGCGCCGTGGATGCCATCGCGTCCCGTGCGCCCGCCGAGGGCGACGATCAGGTCGCCCGGGCTGGCGTCGCCCGAGATCAGATCGCGGGGCATGACGCCGATCGAGCCGGCGAAGACGAGCGGGTTGCCGATGTGGCGGTCGTCGAACCAGACGGCTCCGTTGACGGTGGGGATGCCCATGCGGTTGCCGTAGTCGCGGACGCCCGCGACGACCTCGTTGAGGATGCGCTTGGGGTGCAGGCAGCCCGCGGGGACGGTCTGGGTGTCGGGCATCGCGACGCAGAAGACGTCGGTGTTGGCGATGGGTTTGGCGGCCAGCCCGGTGCCGATGATGTCGCGGATGCAGCCGCCGATGCCGGTGGCGGCGCCGCCGTAGGGCTCGATGGCGCTGGGGTGGTTGTGGGTCTCCACCTTGATGCACACGGCGTGGTCGTCGTCGAAGTGGACGATCCCGGCGTTGTCGACGAAGACGGACAGCGTCCAGTCGAGCCCCTCGTCGATGAGCTCGAACGTGGCGGCCGCGACGGAGGACTTGAGCAGGTTGCTGATCGTGACCGAGCCGTCCGCGTTGGTTTCGTGCCCCGGGCGCCCGGGCTTGAGCACTGGGTCGTTCGGGTCGTCGCTCCTGTAGTTGATGGTGGCTTTGAGGGTCTTGTGGACGCAGTGCTCGGACCAGGTCTGGGCGAGGGTCTCCAGCTCGATGTCGGTCGGCTCGCGTCCGAGCTCGATGTATTCATCACGGATCGCCCGCATCTCGTTGAGATCGAGAAAGAGGTGGGCGTCGCGGCTGAGCGCCTCGAGGGCCGCGTCGTCGAGATCGCGGATCGGGATGTGGCGGAGCTCGAACTCGTACGCGTGCCCGGTCGGGAGTTCGCTGGGGTGGAACGGTTCGGTGTGCACGCCCGCGACAACGGGGTTGGCGAGCAGACGCTCGGCGATGGCCTTGGCCTGATCCGGGGTGACGCCTTCGATGTCGTAGCGCCATCCCGTCGAGACGCGTGCGTCGACGCCCACGAGTTCATCGATCGCATCGCGTACGGTCTGCGCGGGCGGGTCCATCACGCCTGGGAGGGGATGGACCTCGACCGAGACGCCGAGGGCGTCGGTCGTGCCGACAGCGGCGGACTCGGTGACGGGGTTGGCGAGCAGGGCGTTGACGATCCGCCCGAGCTGGGTCTCGGAGAGGTCGGCCTCGATCAGGTAGACGCGGGCCGAGTGGGCGTGCGATGCGGGCTGCCCCAGGGCGGCGGCACGCTGGACCAGGTCCTGCCCCCGAGGGTCGCCCGCGTTGGGCTTGGGGCGGACCTCGATGCGGTGGACGCGCCGGTTCGCGGCGGACGAGTCGGCGGTCTCGGCGGCTGGAGCGGTGGGCATGGACGATCGTAGGTCGAGGGGGCGTCAACCCGGCGGGGGATCGGCGCGGTGTACGATGCGGCGTGACTGAACCAGATCCGAAAGAAGCCGGGCACGCCGCCTCCCGCGAAGCGCCGATGCCCACCGTGGAGTTGTTCACCGACGGCGCGTGCTCGGGGAATCCGGGCCCGGGCGGCTGGGGGTTTCTGCTGAGGCACCCGAAAACCGGCAAGTCGGTCGAGCGGTCCGGGGGTGACCCCATGACCACGAACAACCGGATGGAACTGGCCGCGGTCATCGAGGGCCTGAGCGTGCTCACCCGTCCGAGCGTCGTGGAGTTGTACTCGGACTCGCAGTACGTGCTCAACGGGCTCAAGCAGTGGATGGCGGGGTGGAAGAGGAAGGGGTGGAAGACCGCGTCGAAGCAGCCGGTCAAGAACGTGGACCTCTGGAAGCGGCTCGACGGGCTGACCGAGGGGCACGACGTCCGCTTCCACTGGGTCAGGGGGCACGACGGTCATCCCGAGAACGAGCGGGTGGACGATCTCGCGGTGGAAGCGCGGGACCGGGCGGCTTCGGGGGCTGAGCCGGGGGGCTGACCCGGCGGGCCCGGGTCCGGGAATCCCCGCCCAAGGGCGACCTTGCCGGCTCTGCGGGCCCGGCGACGCCGATCGGCGCGCGATCGGTCCGCGCGGTGGGGCTGTGCGGGCGACGGATCGGAGGGTGTTCGGCC
>DIYM01000105.1:9948-20424 GCA_002429045.1 Phycisphaerales bacterium UBA6054 | reverse complement strand
TGCCACCCTCACCCGCACACCCGATCGAGCACCCATGACCGCCCCCCCCGATCCCGCCTCACCCGCCGACCGCTTCGACGCCGTCCACGGGCTCTTCGATGCCGTCCAGAGCATCCCCGCCGACGAACGCCCCAACCGGCTCGCCGAACTCACCGACGACGACTCGCTCCGCGCCGAGGTCCTCTCCCTCTTCGACCACGACCAGACCGCGGCCATCGCGGGCGTCGAACGCATCATCCAAAGGACACTCACCCAGGGCGCAGAACACGCCCCCTCCATCCCGGGCGTCGAGACCCACGAGGTCCTCGGCTCGGGCGCGATGGGCCTGGTCTACCGCGGGTCGCAGACCAACCCCAAACGCGACGTCGCCATCAAGGTCATCCGCGCCGGGCTCGGCACCCCCGCCCTGCTCCGCCGATTCCGCGCCGAGTCGGACGCCCTCGCCCGCCTCCGCCACCCCGGCATCGCCACCGTCCACCAGACCGGTATCGAACGCACACCCGCCGGAGAACGCCCCTACCTCGTCATGGAACTCGTCGACGGGCTCCCCCTCGACAAGTGGCTGCAAAGCAACAACCCAACCCAGACCCAACGACTCGAACTCATCGCCCGCACCTGCGACGCCGTCCAGCACGCCCACACCCGGGGCGTCATCCACCGCGACCTCAAACCCAGCAACATCCTCGTCACACCAGACGGCTCACCCAAGCTCATCGACTTCGGCGTCGCACGCATCACCGACCCGTCCAACACCGTGTCGATGCACACCGCCGCCGGAGAGGTCGTCGGCACCCTCGCCTACATGAGCCCCGAGCAACTGCTCGGAGACCCCGCCGCCATCGACACACGAAGCGACGTCTACACGCTCGGCGTCATCATGTTCTACACCCTCTCCGGCACGCTCCCGCACGACGTCACCACCCTCAGCATCGGCGCCGCCGCCCGGGTCATCGAAGAACAAGCGCCCAAACGCCCCTCCGCCGTCGCACCCGCACTCCGGGGCGACCCCGAGACCATCATCCTCCACGCACTCGAGAAAGAGAAGGACCGGCGGTACCAGACCGCCGAAGCCCTCGCCGACGACGTCCGCCGGTACCTCAACAACCTGCCCATCAGCGCCCGCCCCCCAAGCGCCCTCTACCTGCTCAACCGCTTCGCCAAACGCAACAAAGCGCTGGTCGCCGCCGCATGCGTCGCGGCCACCGCACTGGTCGCCGCGTCCGGCGTCTCAACCCGGAGCGCCATCACCGCACGCGATGCGCTCGCAGAATCCAAAAGGTCCGAGCAAGCCGCCCAGCACGCCCTCGCGGAATCAGAACTGGCCGCCCAACGCGTCCGCAACATCAACGATTTCTTGGTCGTTGACATGATCCAGGCAGCCCACGCCCAAGCACTCGGACGCGACGCCACGATCGTCGATGCCGTCCAAGCCGCCGAACCACAGATCGCCGAACGATTCGCCGACGACCCCGTCGGCGAAGCCGAAGTCCGAAGGACCGTCGCCCTGATCTACGATTTCATCGGCGATCTCGACGCCGCACTCGCCAACCTCGATCTCGCCCTCGACGCGCTCGACAAGAGCGGCAACCACGAATCCACCGCCACCATCGAAACCCTCATACGACGCGCCGATGCACGCACCAACTTCGGCGACCCCGTTCTCGCAGAAGCCGATTCCCGCGAATCCCTCCGCATCGCGGACGCGATCGGCCTGCCCGACGAAAGCAGGCTCAGAGACCGCATCCTGGGACAACTCGCGTCATCCCTCCAATCCCAGGGCAGCGACCCCGACAAGCTCGCAGAAGCCGAGCAAGCCGTCTCCACCCTCATCGAACGCATCGAGTCACGCGGAGAACCATACCCCCGCGAGATCCTGCCCTACTACAGCTACCTCTATCAGGCACGGCTGCAGATGGGCCAACGCCACGAACTCGAACCCCTCGTCGCACGGATCATCGAACTCTCAGACTACTTCGGCGACCCCGCGGCGCGAATGACCGCGACGTCATTCGAAGCCTGGGTCCACGAGATCAACGGCCGCGTCGAACAGGCACTCGAAGCCCGCCTCAAAGGCCTCGAGATCGTCCGCAGCTCATACGACAGAGGCTCCGTCCAGTATCGCGACACCCTCATCAACGTCGCCGGCGTCCACGCCATGAACAACAAGTTCGACCGAGCCATCGAGCTCTTCGAAGAGGGCGTCGACGTCACCCACGACGTCCTCGGACCATACCACTGGGAGAACGAACGCAACGCAGGCTACTTCGCACAAATCCTCACCAACGCCGGCAGACCCGAGGAAGCACGCCGGTCACGCCAACGCAAGTCAACCCTCCGATTCTTCAACGCCGGCCCCGACGAACTCGAAAGCCTGGAAAGGGCCTACAGCGAGTGCGAGAAGTACTTCGATTCCAAAGACATCTACATCGAACACCTCATCGCCCAGATCACCAACATCGACACCCGGGCCCACGCCGAGTTCCACATCAAGTTCCTCGCCAACCTCGGCCGCCTCCTCGCCCGCCTCGACGACCCCCGGGGCGAACAGCTCATGCGCCAAGCCATCGCTCTCTGCGACCCTGCCATCCCCGAGCACAAAGCCGGCGAGAACATCGAACGCACCCGCCAAGACATGACCGACTACCTCACCCGCGTCGGCCGCCCCCAAGACGCCACCGCCTGGAACGCGCAGCTCGACCAGCTCGCATCCGCCATCCCCACCCGGGGCGAATGACACCCCGGATGCCCCAAGAGACACCCTCCAACGCCAGCCTACTCAGGGCCGTCGACGCCTTCCTCGCCGGGGACGAGTCCGCCGCCCACGAACTCCTCCCCCACGTCTACAACGAACTCCGCCAGGTCGCCCGCGGCGTTATGGGCCCCGCCGCCGACGGCACCCTCTCCCCCACCGTCCTCGTCCACGAGGCCTTCGTCAAACTCTCGGGCCGATCCGACCTGACCTTCGAATCGCCCGCCGCCTTCTACGCCTTCACCGCCAAGGTCATGCGCTCGGCCATCGTCGATCACGCCCGCGCCACCAACGCCAAAAAGCGGGGCGGCGACGCCAAACGCGCCGGCACCGTCTCAGACCTCCCCGCCCTCGAACACGCCGACGCCTCCACCATCCTCACCCTCAACGCCGCCCTCGACGAACTCGCCTCTCTCTCGCAGCGACGCGCCAAGGTCGTCGAACTCCGCTTCTTCGCAGGGCTCCAGGAAGCCCAGGTCGCCGACATGCTCGGCGTCAGCCGCCAGACCGCCTCCTCCGATTGGCGATTCGCCCGGGCCTGGCTCGCCAAGAAGATCGCCGGTGCCAAGACCGACGCCTGACCCCCAACAACGCGCAGCAAAAACCCGCGGCCACCCGCGGGCACATCCACTCACTCATCCCCAACCCAACGAACTCAGCGACGGTACGTGATCCGCGCCTTCGTCAGGTCGTACGGGCTGATCTCCACCGTCACCGTGTCGCCCGGCAGGATGCGGATGTAGTTCTTCCGCATCTTCCCCGACACATACCCGATGATCTCGCTCTGCTGCTCGTTCGGCAGCCGCACACGGAACATCGCGTTCGGCAGCGCCTCGATCACCACCGCCTCCATCGTGAACTTATCGTCTTGCTTCGGCATGCATTCCTCTCGCCCGGCCGGCAACCACCGCCCCGAGCCTCAATCAACTCGATCCCCCCGCCGGACGGCCCGGAACGAGGCGACACAACCATAGCCCCAACAAAGGCTTGAGGCGAATGAAACCACAGACTCACACATCCCCCGACGGTCTCCTCAGACTCATCAGCGAACCAACCGTCACCATCGACGCCGACCACCCCGTCGGCTTCGACGACTGGATCATCGCCCTCGAACCCGGCCCCTGGCACACACACCCACGATCGCTCGGTGACCCAGAGGCATTCATCGCAGCAATCCTCAAAGATCACACAACGCTCGCCATCCAGAAGACAAACAAAGCAATCCGCGAGTGCTCACCAGTACGAGACACTGATAGTGAACACTGGCACAACCAAGAAGCCCGCATGCAACCAGGCGACCACCTGATCTACCGCAACTGGTCAGGCAAAGTCTTTGACGAAATCATCAAACGCGACATCGATGAGCTGATAGATCGATGCTTTGCCCTGAAGAATCGGGAAGATGCTCGCACCGCTCTTGGAATCATCGATGACAACTCACAAGGAGACCGCGTGATCATCGCGGCACTCAAAGGCTCGCGTGGGTCGATCGACATGCTGTACGAATGCGCGGAGCTCGCGAATCATGACTGGCGCGACCTGCTCGTCGGCGCCGGTTTCGGTCACGACATCAGGGCTCACCAGTACTGGAACCCCGACTGGTAACCCCACAGTGCCGTGCTTTGCCCGCAGGGCAAAGCACGCGATCTCCCCAATCACACCAATCCATCCACGCATCCCATGATGTGTGCGCTACGTTCGCGTCCTCCGCACGCCGCCCTTGTGCCGCCCACGCCGTCTGCGACAATTCCCACCATGCAGACGCACGACGACCACACAGACCAAGCCCAACCCGAGATCGATGCCGCCGAACTCGCCCTCGCCCTGACCGACCCGGCCAACTCAACCCCCGGGCTCTGCCGCCTCTTCCGCCTCACCCCCGCCCAGCTCGCGGCATGCCTTGACCGCCCCGAAGTCCGCGCCCAGCTCGGCGCACTCGCCCGCATCGAAGCCGAGCGCGAAACCATCGCCGCCCCCGACGCCCGCCGCACCGCAATCGACACCGCGGCCAGTGTCTGCTGGTCCGACGCCGCCTCCCCCGAGACCAAACGCAAAGCCGCCGCCGCCATCCTCCGGGCCTGCCCGCCGCCCACCTACCCTCACCCGTGCCCATCGACCCGCACAAACGAGCCACCACCCGCCTCGCGTGCGCGCAGCACTGCGCTCCATACCTCAAACAAGAACTCGAACAGCTCGGCTTCCAAACCCAGGACGAGCACCCCACCGGCGTCGACACCGGCGCCACCCTCGCCGACGCGATGCGCCTCGCCCTCACCCTCCGCACCGCGACCCACGCGATGTGGCAGTTCAAACGCTTCCGCTGCCCGTCACCCAAAGCCCTCTACACCGAGATCGCCGCGTTCCCCTGGGAAGAAGTCATCCCGCCCGACGGCTACCTCACAATCCGGGCCGCGTCCGACACGCCCACCGTCGACAATCAGATGTACCCCGCCCTGGTCTGCAAGGACGCGATCTGCGACCGCATGCTCAAAAAGGCCGGACGCCGACCCGACGCCGGGCCCGACCGCACCGGCGTCTGCCTCAACCTCTACTGGAAAGCCGACCGCGCCCAGATCTTCCTCAACCTCAACGGCGCCCCCCTCTCCAACCGCGGCTACCGGCGCCTCCCCCACAATGCCCCCATGCGCGAGACCCTCGCCGCCAGCGTCCTCCTCGCCGCCGGCTACGACGGCACCACCCCGCTCATCAACCCCATGTGCGGCTCGGGCACCCTGGCCATCGAAGCCGCCCTGATCGCCGCCCATCGCGCCCCCGGTCTGCTCCGCTCCGACTACGCCATCCTCAAAACCGCCCTGCCGATCGCCGACCTCTGGAAGCAGGCCCGCGCCGACGCCCAGACCAAGCCGCCCGCCGGCATCCCGCTCATCACCGCGACCGACCACGACCCGCGGGCCGTCGACGCCGCCCAGAAGAACGCCAAGGTCGCGGGCGTCGATCATCTCATCCGATTCGCCGTCGAACCGTTCATCGACACGCAACTGCCCGACGAGCCCGGCCACATCGTCCTGAACCCCGAGTACGGCCAGCGTCTCGGCGTCACCGAAGAACTCGAAGACACCTACGCCGACATGGGCGATTTCTTCAAGCAGCACGCCGCCGGCTGGCGCTGCCACGTGTTCACCGGGTCTCGCGACCTCGCCAAACGCATCGGGCTCAAGCCCGCCAGCCGCATGCCGTTCTTCAACGGGCCCATCGAGTGCCGCCTGCTGACATTCGATATCTACAGCGGCACCCGCGCCCGGGGCACCGCGGCTCACCAGCCCGAGTAGCCCGGCTCGTAGCGCCAGGGCTCGGTCACGCCCTTGCCTTCGTACATCGCGCGGTTCATCCGGAAGCTCAGTTCCGACATCTCGTTCATGTACTCCGACAGCGGCGCGAGCCCGACGGACGCCCGCCGCGCGTCGACGCCCGTCGGGTCTTCGAGCCGTTTGGGGAACGCACGGGCGTGGTCGAAGTCGTAGTCGACCTGGGTGCCGTAGACCTGCGGGCGATCGGTGTTCATCCGGACCCGATCGACGAGATAGGCCGTCTCGCTCGGGCTGACCACGCCGGGCGGCAGCGCGCCGATGGCGTCGAGGACGCGCTGTTGGAAGCCCGGGTCGTTGTCGGAATGCTGGACCAGCAGCCAGAAGTCGCTTGAGGTGCCGGCGTCGAACGCGGGGGGCGCCGGGAATCCGGTGTCGGCGAAGATGTCCCTGATGCGGGCGGTCCGCTCGATCTGGAGCCGGCGTTTGCGCTCGAAGAAGCCCGGCTCGCTGACGCCCGGGTCCGAGTTCATCACCAGCCGGTCGTAGTGCTGGTCATCCGCGGCGAGCCGGTTGATCTCATCGGCGATCGCGGCGTGGTCGATGCCCGGGCGCTGGGTGGGTGCGCACGCTGTCAGCGATGCGAGGAGTGCGGCGGCGAGGCTGAGACGGGTCGTGGTCATTCGGGCTCCTGGGCGTTGGGATGTCGTGACGCATGGATGCCGCGAGCGGGGTGTCCTGTCCGGCTGGGGTGAAGAAAAGGAACCGGCGTGGGCCGGTTCTTTGGGTGGTGTGTCTGGGTTGTGCGCGGGTTGATCACTCGGGGAGCATGCCGAGTTGCCACATCATGAAGATGCGGCTGTCGGCGATGTCGCGGATCTGGAGGTGGCGTGGTTTTCCGCCGCCGTGCCCGGCGTCTCGGTCGACCCAGAGGAGGACTGGCTCGGCGTCGGGCTCGGAGGCGGTGGCTGCTTGCATGGCGGCGGCCATCTTTCGCGCGTGGAGTGGGTGGACGCGTGTGTCGTTCTCCCCGGCGGTGATGAAGGTGGCGGGGTACTTGGTGCCCGGCTTGATGTTGTGGTAGGGCGAGTAGGCGCGGATGTACTCGAACTGGCTTGGGTTCTCGGCCGAGCCGTACTCTGGGACCCAGTAGCGTGCCATGAGGAAGTTCTGGTATCGGAGCATGTCGAGGAGTGGGACGGCGGAGATGACGGCGCTGAAGAGGTCGGGGCGTTGGGTGACCATGGCGCCGGTGAGGAGCCCACCGTTGGATCCCCCGGCGACGCCGAGTCGGTCGGGGTTCGTGTAGCCGTTCTCGATGAGCCATTCGGCGGCGGCGATGCAGTCGTCGAAGACGTTCTGCTTGTTCTCGAGCATGCCGGCTTCGTGCCACGCGGCGCCGTACTCGCCCCCGCCGCGGAGGTTGGCGACTGCGTAGACGCCTCCGTTCTCGTACCAGGGGAACATGGTGGAGGAGAAGCGCGGGGTCATGGAGATGTCGAACCCGCCGTACCCGTAGAGCATGGTCGGGTTGTTGCCGTCGAGTTCGATGCCTTTCTTGTGGACGAGGAACATGGAGACCTGCGTGCCGTCCTTGGAGGGGTACCAGACCTGCTTGACCTCGATCTGGGATGGATCGACGGGGACGTCCGGGCGTGCCCAGAGCTCGCGCTTGCTGGAGGCGAGGTCGATGTGATAGATCGAGCGGGGCATGTTGTAGGAGGAGAAGCTGAGGAACGCTTCGGTGCGGTCGTCGGAGGCTGAGAGACCCGCGGAGCCGATGCCGGGGAGTTCGAGGTCGCCGCGGGAGGTGCCGTCGAGGTTGAAGAGGGCGATTTTGGTCTTTGCGTTCTCGAGGTAGTTCGCCGCCATGATGCCGCGGGCGAAGGAGACGGAGTTGAGCACGAGGTCGTCGCGTTCGGGGATGATGTCGGTCCAGTTGTCGTAGGCGGGGTTGTTGAGGTCGATCTCGACGACGCGGCCGTTGGGGGCGCCGATGGAGGTTTGGAGGTAGAGGCGGTCGCCGTCGTAGTGGGACGATCCGACGCGGCCGGACATGCCCTTGGCGGCTTCGACGAGGTTGAGTTCGCCGGTGCGGCGCCACTCGTCGAGGTCTGCGACCCAGAGGTCGAGGCTGGAGGTGCCGGTCCAGTAGCCCACGCCCATCCAGCGGCCGTCCTCGGAGGGCGAGCCCCAGGGGCCCCATGTGGTTTTGAGTTGGGCGAGTTTTTCGTCGGAGTAGCCTGAGTCGCCGTAGAAGAACTCGATGTCTTGCTGGCGGAAGAGGACCGGGTCTTGGATGTGGTGGGTGCCGATGGTGTGGTGCTTCATCACGCCGGAGTAGGCGTTGTCGAGGTCTTCGAGGGCGGAATAGAAGAAGCCTTTGCCGTCCGGGTCCCAGGCGTTGAGGCGGACCTTGCCTGGGATCTCGTCGGCGAGCCACTCGCCGGTTGTGACGTCCATGATGTAGAGGGTGGAGTTCTCGTCGCCCGAGCGGTACATGCCGAAGGCCATGAGCGAGCCGTCTTTGTTTGGCGCGGTCCAGGAGACGGTGGTGAGACCGGTCGGATCGATGATGGTCGGGTCGAGGAGGACGCGGTCTTCGCCGTCGATGCCGTCGCGGACGTAGCGGACGAACTGGGCCTGGGTGCCCTCGCGCTTGGAGTAGAAGTAGCGGTTGCCGTAGACGGAGGGCGTGCCGATGGCGGGGACTTCGAGGAGTTCGCCGATGCGTTCTTCGAGCGCCTTGCGGCCGGGGAGCGTGTCGAGGACGGAGCGGGTGTAGTCGTTCTGTGCGTCGGTCCAGGCGGCGACGTCGTCGGTGAGGATGCCCATGTTGGAGGCGTCCGAGTTGTCGCCTTCGAGCCAGCGGTAGCTGTCGGTGATCTCGACGCCGTGGATGTTTTCGGTGACGGGGCGGGATTCGGTGGCCGGGGGTGCGGCGAGGGCGGTTGAGGTCGCGATGGCGGCGGTGATGTGGGTGAGCTTGATGAGCATGGGGTTCCCTCTTGAGAGCGTTCGAGCCGATTCTACCGGCCCGATGCGTTTCGGTGGCGTGCTACTGCACGAGCCCCTTGGTGAGGCGCATGAAGGCGGTTTCGAGGTTGACGGGTTCTTCTTGGAAGTGGGTGATGCGGAAGCCGTTGTTGATGAGGACATTGGGGATGTCGGTGTAGACCCCGCCGGCGGCTTCGTCGTAGGCGACGTGGATGAGCTGGTCGGTCTGTCCGGCGGTGCCGTCGCCCATGACGACTTCGGCCTTGGAGACGCCTGGCATCTGTGTGAGGACCTGTGTGGCGGCTTCCATGCGTTCGGCGACGGCGACATGGATGACGTGGCCGACCTTGGCTTTCTTGAGGATATCGTTGACGGATCCGGAGAAGAGGAGCTGGCCTTTCTCGATGATGCCGACGGTGTTGCAGAGTTCGGCGAGTTCGTGGAGGATGTGGGAAGAGATCAGGATGGTCTTGCCCATGCGTTTGAGTTCTTTGAGCAGTTCGCGGATCTCGATGCGGGCGCGGGGGTCGAGGCCCGAGGCGGGCTCGTCCATCAGCAGGACCTTGGGGTCGTGCAGGAGGACGCGGGCGATGGAGAGGCGTTGCTGCATGCCGCGTGAGAGGGAGGAGACCTCGGCGGTTTGTTTGTAGGTCAGCTCGGTGAGTTCGAGGACGTCGGCGACGACCTTCTTGCGTTGGGCTCCGTTGATGTTGTATGCGGCCGCGAAGAACTCGAGGTACTCGTGGACGACCATGTCCTGATATGCGCCCATGAAGTCGGGGACGTATCCGATGAGTGGTCGGATCTGGCGGTTCTGGTAGCCGACGGTGAGGCCGTTGATCTGGGCCTGGCCCGAGGATGGTTTGAGGAGTGTGGCGAGGATTTTGATGGTGGTGGTTTTGCCGGCGCCGTTGGGGCCGATGAAGCCGAAGCAGTCGCCCTCGTTGATGGTGAGGTTGAGCGCGTTGAGGGCGACGAGGTCGTTGTAACGCTTGGTCAGGTTGATCGTTTCGATCATGGGCACGTGGGTGGTCCTTACGGCTGGTTCTGGGTTGATTCGGGCTCATCGAGGGGCGTGCCGAACCACTGCGGGGGCTGATCGTCGAGCGGGTAGATCCATGTGATCATGGTCAGGCCGGAGGCGGGCGCGGGCTGGTTGTCGACATAGAGGGTGTAGGGCATGCCTTCGGGGGAGGCGTCGGGGGGTTCGACCTCGACGAAGCCGACGATGATGAGGCAGGGGGTGGTGAGCCATCGTCCCAGGTCGAGGCCGTGCGTGGAGAAGCGGCGGGCGAGGCGGTTGGCGACGGTGTCGCGGTCGTCGCGGTAGTTGGGGCTCGCGAACTGGGAGAGGAAGCGTGCGGCGATGAGGCGGTCGGCGAGGGGTCTGCCCGCGTTGGGGTTGAGGGCGATCGGGTTGATGCCGTCGCGGACGGCGCCGCGGAAGTAGTCGAAGCGGGCGGC
>DIYM01000105.1:0-9878 GCA_002429045.1 Phycisphaerales bacterium UBA6054 | reverse complement strand
CGGAAGTAGTCGAAGCGGGCGGAGTCTCGGACGGCTTGGGTGGTGGTGACGGTGGAGAGGTCGAGTGGTTGGGCGGGCAGCCAGCGGTTGTCGGGGAATCGGGGGGCGAGGACGAGGGTGCGGGCGGTGGGCTCGCCTCGGTTGGGGACGCCGGCGCGGCGGATGGGGGTCTGTCCCTGGGAGAGGATGAATCGGACGTTGGTGAGGGGGGCGGGGAGGTCGTGGGCGATGACGCCCGAGAGCGAGGCGCCGTTGCGGGTGATGGTGGCGCGTTGCAGGACGCCGGTCTGCTGCTGGACGGCGGGGAACTGCCAGTCGGTCGCGGGGTTGAGGTCGGCGCGGAACTGCTTGATGGTGGCCCGTGTGGGGACGGTGACGGTGTCGGGCTGGCGGGACTGGATGATGTAGGAGGTGTTGTCGGGGAATCCTTTGTTCCAGCCGACGGAGGTGGCGGGCGGCTCCCAGGGGGTGAGGAGCGCCTCGGAACGGTCGCGGGTGGTTCCGTTTTCCGGGGCCGGTTCGAGGGAGACGGTGGAGCGGCCGTAGGACGGGAGCATGACGCTGACCCAACTGCGTGCGCGTGCGGTGACGTCGTTCGAGTCTCTGGACGCGACGGCGTCGATGATGGTCAGGTGGGTGGCGGCGACGCGTTTCGGGCGCAGGGTGGTGGCGCCGGCCCATGCCAGGGCGGTGAAGGCCGCGGTGCAGGCGACGAAGGCGACCCAGGCGTGGTGGTGGAGGTTGCGCTTTTTGAGCAGGAAGTACCCGATGGGCCCGGCGACGAGCCAGTAGGTGATGAAGACGACGAGCCCGAAGAGGATGCCCTGGACGGCGCGTCCGGTGCTGTCGATGGCGGAGGAGATATCGTGGTCGAAATCGACGGCGGTGCGTGACTGTGCGTCGCCTCGGTCTTGCTGGGTGAGTTGCTCGGCTTTGCGGAGGTCGCCTCGGCGCCCGAGGACGCGGTGCCAGAGTGCGTCGGCGTCTGGGAGGTTGAATCTGCGCAGGGGGCCGGCGGTGAGGTCGATGCCGATGACGGTGACGGCGCCGAGCCCGATGGTGCGGCGGACCGCGATGGTCTCGCCGGTGGGGATGGCGAGGATGGCTTGTGCGTCGGCGCGGGGCGCGTCTTCGGCGGGTTCGAAGGTGTGTACGACGGCGTTGGTCGGGAGGGCGATGTCCGCGGACTCGGTGATCAGCGCCCGGATGGCGTTGAGGTCGTAGGCGTCGCGTCGCTCGGGGCGTCTGACGGCCGGGAGGATGTCGGAGAGGGGGTGGGCGGCGCCGAACCAGGGGTCTCCGGCGGGGGGCAGGGTGATGACGAGGTGCCCGCCGCGGTTGATCCATGCGCGGATGGCGCGTGCCTGCTCCGGGGTGAGCGCGGTGGGCTCGGTGCTGCGGGTGGTGGATTCTGTCCAGGCGATGACGGAGGTCGCGGCGAGCCCCTGCCACTGGTCGGGGAGGCCCGGGATATCGGCGACCTCGACGTTGGTCGGCTCGTGGGCGAAGGGGATCGATGGGTTGGAGGAACTGACGGTGTAGGCGTACTGCTCGAGCCCGGCGGTGTAGGGCCCGACGACGGCGGCGAGGGAGATGCTCGGCGAGAGGATGTTGACCTGGTTGCCGACGCCCGGATCGGATCGCCCGAGGAGTCTGCCGGCGCGGTAGGAGGTGACGGAGTCGGGGGCGGGGAGGGCTTCGTAGACGAGGATGGGCGGCGGGTCGTTGGCGGCGTTGAATGGGAGGCGGGCGTAGATCCAGAACGATTGTTGGACGCCGGGGTTGGCGGTGACGACGCGGTCGTACGCGGCGCGGTCGCCGTCGGCGTCGCGGACGGGCATGCGGATGATGACTTCGCGTTGCTGGGGCGCGGTGTCGAGGAGGTTGACCTGGAATCCGGTCCAGTCTCCGGCCCGTGCGGCTCCTCCGAAGCCGTACTGGACGAGATCGACCTGTATTTCGTCGGCGACCTGGGCGTGGGCGTGTGTCGCGAGAAGGGCGAGCAGCGTGAGTAGGGCTGCGGCGACCGCGCGGAGGCGGGCTGGCGGGTCCGCGGCGTGTTCGCGAGGGCTCAAGGGGTGGGTGCTCCTGGCGGTCGGGTGGGGTCGCGCAGATTGTACCGTTTGTTTGGAAGATCGGGTTCGGAGTGCAAGCGGGATGGCGGTTGTGCCGATGGGGAGTTCGATGGAGAAGGACTGGCTGGTTCTGTTGGTGGTCGGGTGCACGGGCGGCGTGAGCGTGCTCGCGATGCTGGGCGTGTTTGCGAACATCATCCGGTACGAGTCGCAGTTGCACACGCTGCGGAACCGGGTCACGGGGCTCCAGTACGATTATGCGCTGCGGCTGGCCCGGCTCCAGGGCCAGGTGGGCGGGGATGAGGAGGGCGAGGTCGACATCGTGGATGAGCCGGAGGATCCGCCCGCGGGCGAGATCCCGGGGGTGGGGGCCGAGGTCAGGGCGGCGGCCTGATCGTCAGGGCTTCTTCGCGCCGAGTTGGCCGAGCAGCGCCGCGTGTGAGCGTGCCCCCATCCTGAAGCACTCGATTTCGAACTTCTCGTTGGGGGAATGGACACGGTCGTCTTCGAGCCCGAAGCCCATGAAGATGGTCTCGATGCCGAGTTGGGTTTTGAGGAGTCCGGCGACGGGGATGGAGCCGCCGGTTTTGATCATCGCGGGGGGTGCGCCGCAGGCTTGTTCGACGGCGTCGCGTGCCGCGGTGAGGGTCGGCGAGTCGGTGGCGCAGGTGGCGGGCGCTCCTCCGCCGTGGTCTGTTTTTTCCCAGCGGCATCCGGGCGGGGTGCGTTCGTCGAGCCACGCGAAGAAGGCGTCGCGGATCTGCTCGTGATCCTGGTCATCGACGAGGCGGAATGAGACCTTGGCGGTGGCGTGGGTCGGGATGACGGTTTTGGCGCCGTGCCCGGTGTAGCCGCCCACGATGCCGTTGATCTCGGCGGTGGGCCTGGCCCATTCGCGTTCGGTCATGGAGAAGCCCGCCTCCCCCACGGATGCTTGGGGCGGCATGCCGATGCCTCTGAGTGCTTCGGCTTCGTCGATGCCGAGGGACTGCCACTCTTGGCGCTCGGCCTGGGTGAGGTCGCGGACGCCTTCGTAGAACGCTGGGATGGTGATGCGACGGTCTTGGTCCCAGAGCTGGGCGAGGATCTTGGTGAGTTCGTTGATGGGGTTGGGCATCTTGCCGCCCCACATGCCGGAGTGGAGATCGTGGCTGGGGCCGTGGAGGGTGACTTCGGTGTAGGCGAGGCCGCGCACGCCGTATGTGATGGCGGGCTTGCCCCGCGCGAGCATGCCGGTGTCTGAGATGAGGCAGACGTCGCAGTGCTTGAGCTGGTCGGCGTGGCGTGCGACGAAGCGTTCGAGGTTGACCGATCCGGACTCTTCTTCGCCTTCGAGCAGGACGGTCATCTTGACGCCGTTGGTTGGCTTGCCGGTCGCTTCGGACCAGGCGCGGGCGGCTTCGAGGAACATGGCGACCTGGCCTTTGTCGTCGGATGCGCCGCGGGCGACGATGCGCTCGGGGGCTTCGTCGTCGGCGGGTTTGTGCTGGGGATCGAACGGGTCGGAGTGCCAGAGGTCGATGGGGTCGACGGGCTGGACGTCGTAGTGGCCGTAGAAGAGGACATGGGGACCGGTGTAGTCGGGGGCGCCTTCGGCGGTGGCGAGGACGATGGGGTGGCCGGACCCGTCCGGGTCTCCGGTGGGGAGGACGCTGACATCGAAGCCGGACTGCTTGAGGTGATCGGCGGCCCAGTGTGCTGCGTTGGCGACGTCGGCTTTGTAGGCGGGGTCGGTGGAGACCGAGGGGATGCTGAGCCAGTCGATGAGCCGTTGGATCGCGGCGGGTTCGTCTTTGGCGAGTTGGTCGAGGGCGGCGGCGTTGGCTTCGCTGTTGGTGGGGTTTGTTGTGGTCATGGGTGAGGATAGGTGTCGGGTGGCAAAAGGAAGACCGCCGCTCGGAGCGAGCGGCGGTCTTTGGGTTGCGTGATCGCGTTCTGCGATTAGCGGCGGCGGCGGCCGGCGGCGATGAGGCCGAGGCCGGCGATGGCCAGACCGGCGGGGGCCGGGACGTTGGCGGCACCGGGGGTGTAGTCGGTGAAGTCGGAGAAGTTGTGGAGTTCGATGATGTCGGAGCCGTCACCGAAGCGGTAGAAGCC
Organism: Phycisphaerales bacterium UBA6054; assembly: GCA_002429045.1. Taxonomy (GTDB): domain Bacteria; phylum Planctomycetota; class Phycisphaerae; order Phycisphaerales; family UBA1924; genus UBA6054. The sequence continues at coordinate 5,706 of DIYM01000105.1, read as the reverse complement.
GGCGGGGAGGAAGGAGCCGTCGGGGCCGACGGTGACATCGGCGGTGATGGCGGCGCCGGCGTCGTTGGCCTGGTCGCCGGCGTCGCCGTCGTTGAAGAAGATGGAGTTGGCGATGTTGCCCATGCCATCACGGAGGATGAGGGTGTAGGAGGAGTTCTCGATGGAGTTGTTGCCGAAGAAGGCGTCACCGGTGAAGCCGATCTGGCTGGCGGTTTCGCCGTTGGCGATGGTCCAGTAGCCGCCGGCGGCGATGGAACCGGAGAGGGCGTAGGGGGCGGTGCCGTCGGCGCCGCCGAAGCCGGAGCCTCCGGCGTCGATGTCGGAATCCCAGAGCTCGATGCTCCAGCCGGTCAGGTCGATGGCGGAGGCGCCGGTGTTGTAGAGTTCGATGAACTCGACATCACCGCCGGTGGTGGAACCGACGACTTCGTTGACGAGAACGTCGGCGTTCGCGGCGCCGGCGGCGGCCACGAGGGCGAGGGCGAATGCGGTCTTCATTTCAATCTCTCCAAATCTCTCTTGTGGTAAGACGGGACACATGGTGCAACGGCAGCGTGCCGGACGGGGGTCCTTCGGGTCAGGAAGGGGGTCAGGGAATCCCCGAAACCGGTACATTGCCGATGTCTCTCTGGGGGAAGTGTAGCGTCGAAGGGCGGCGGTACCAACCTGTCAACAACAAGGTTATGTTCGGAGGCGGGGGCGGTTTGGCGTGCCGATGGGATGGGGCGGGCGGTGTTGGTTTGGGCAATCTGGGATGGCTGGGAGTAACAAACAAGCCGCGGCGGGGCCGCGGCTTGGGGGGGCGATCTGGACTGGGTGTCAGTTGATCCTGGCTTCGGGGCGGTTGCCCTGCTGTTCTTCCATGAACTGGATGGACTCTTCGGTGGCGTCCTCACCGGTGAACACGGATCCGGAGGGGTACCACGGGTTGGGATCGCTCCACATCTCTTGGTTGGTCATCGAGGAGACGTGGCCGTCGAAGTAGACCGCGTTGACGGCGTTGTTGTGGCGGATGCTGAGTTCGACGTTGAAGTCGGTGTCTTCGTAGAAGCCGCGGCCATATGCGGTGCCGACTTCCCGTGTCGGTCCTTGTGTTGCGAACGAGCTGAAGAACTCCGCGACGGGGGTGATATCGAAGTCGAGGATGTAGCCGCCTCGCTCGTTGGCTACGTAGCGGGTGCCGTCGGCTGCGAAAATTTTGTTTGACAGGGAGACTCCGACTCGATCGAGGCGGGGGCGGAAGGTGCGCGGGGTGGTGACAGGATCGGCGAAGCCTTTCCTGTACTCTGCGCCGCCGCGGGCCTGGTTGATTGTGACGTCTGGTGCATCTGAGGACCAGAGGTGGAACGCGGCCGGCGAAAGGTAGCTGATCTGCTTGAACCCGTCGACGGCGAGCACATCGCTGAAGTCGGCGCGATCGACCCAGCCTCCGTAGAGTTTGTCGTTGAAGACGGATGATGAGGGGCATCCGTACTCGTTGAAGATCTGGGCGGTGCGTTGGGCACGATTGGATGAAAGCCCTAAGGAGTCACCGAACATCGGGCTGAACCAGTCCCAATGTGTTGTTGGGGTGGTCGGGTCTCGGTCGCCGTGCATGCCGAACAGATCCGGGCCGCCGAGGGGGTTCCGGTATGCCGCTCCAGAGCTGTTGACTCCGGGATAAAACTCCCGGTTGTCGCTTGCGTAGACGTAGATACCTTGCCCGATCCCCCGCAGGCTTGAGGCGCAGACGAGTGCCTTGGCGGTTTCCCTGGCCTTACCGATCGCTGGGAGCAGGATTCCGATCAGCAGGGCGATGATCGCGATCACGACCAGCAACTCGATGAGCGTGAACGCGTTTTTCTTGGTCTTCGGCATGGTTTGGATCTCTCCGTCTTCGTCCCGTCATCGATTTGTGCGTGGGCTGCCGGTTAGTTGCTCACTGTCACGGCGGACTCACCGTTGGTGGTGGCCCTGCCCGTGGCCCTGTCGACGTTGCTCGGCGTTCCTTCGAGGTACTGCATGGCGTCGAGGTCTCGTTGGCCAACGATCCAATCGTCGTTGTCGTCTTGGTACACGGGCATCAGGGTAAACTTGCCAGTCTCGGGATTCTTCCCTGGGACCAAGACACCTCTGCGTCCCTTGAGGCTGAAGTTGTAGAGCTGTCCGGTCTCGACATCGACCATGGTGATCGAGTCTGCCATCTGTGCTTCGGGCGAGCTTCCGATCCCGAACCGGAATACGGAGAAGCCCAGCACGCCCACGGCGGCGATGATGAGGACGATGTGCCAGGGTTTCAGGTCGTCCATCTGTGGCCTTTCGTCTCGGTCTGGTCGGGTCGGGCCTGATCGTGGCGAGGGGTGGCTTGGATTCTACGCCGGAATGCGGGGAGGTGAAGTTAGGGGGCGTGGGAGTTCGCCCGGGGGTCGTCTTGGAGGCTGTCGGTTGGGTGTTTCATGTCGACGGCGACGGGGTAGTGGTCGGAAGCGAGGCCTGGGAAGGTGGGCAGATCGCGCCAGTTGATGCCCTGGGGGCGGGCGGGGGTGCCGAGCACAAAGGCTTGGTTGGCAAGGAGATGGGCCATGGCGGGCTTGTTGGCGAGGATCAGGTCGATGCGTCGGCCCGACTCGTGGGTGACGATCTCGCTGGTTTGTTTGCGGTTTGCAAAGATATCGTCAAGGCCGGCGTCGAGGTAGGTTTTGACGGAGGTGTCGGTGGGCAGGGCGTTGAAGTCGCCCAGGACGATCACGGGTCGGTCGGGGTGGTCCTGTGCGAGTCGGGCGAGGAGTTCGACGGCGCCCCTGGCCTCGGCTTCGCGCCAGTAGCCCGAGTACCGGCCGGACTTGTGGTGGACGACGAAGAGGGTGAGGGGCTGGGGGTCGGTGTCGGCGCCGAGGTTGATGTCGACGCGGAGGGGGGATCGGTGGAAGTTGATGGGCTGGCCGGCGTACCAGTTTTTGGCGCGTGGGCCGTAGTTGTCGGGGTGGATCCCGCCGAGGGGTTTCTGGGGCCAGTTCTCGGTGTGGAGGATGGGGTGGCGTGAGAGGACGGCCTGTTCGATGCCGCGTGCGTCGCCGGCGTCGATCGAAGCGACGTGGTCGTAGCCCATGCCGGCGAGGAACTCGTCTTTGAACCAGATCAGGGCGTCGAGGGATTCGATTTCCTGGAGCGCGAGGACATCGGCGTCGAGGTCGCGGATGGCTTTGGCGACGGCGAGGCGTTCGTGGAGGGCTTTGGTGTCGTCGATGTCTTCGTGGCGTTCGCCGGAGAGGGCCGGGTCATCGACGTCGTCGAAGAGGTTGAGGATGTTGTAGGTGGCAATGCGGACGGCGCCGTCCGGTTTCGCGGTCGCGGATTCGATGCCGAAGCGGCGCATGACCTGGGAGGCTTCGATCTCGGCCATCAGTTCCGGGTGGGCTTCTTCGAGGGATGGGGCGGCGCCTGGTGCGGGTTGTGCGTGGGCGGTGAGCGCGAATGCCGAGATGGCGGCGAGTGCGGCGGTGTAGATGGGTCGCATGGGGTCCTCCGTTGACGAGCGGAACGGTAGGTGGGCCCGCGGCGCGGGATCGCGGGCCCCCTAACATGAGGCATGCGAATCGTTCTGGCGAACCCGCGGGGATTCTGTGCCGGCGTGCGGATGGCGATCGATGTGGTCGAGCAGGTGCTCGACGTGCTCGGCGAGGACGAGGTCGTGTACGTGTATCACGACATCGTGCACAACCGGCACGTGGTGGATCGGTTGCGGGAGAAGGGGGCGCGGTTCGTCGAGCGGGTGGCGGATGTGCCGGAGGGGTCGATCATCGTGTTCAGTGCCCACGGCGTGCCGCCGAGCGTGAGGGCCGAGTCGGATGAGCGGGGGTTGACGTCGATCGATGCGACGTGCCCGCTGGTGACCAAGGTGCACTCGCGGGCGATCCGTTACTCGCGCCAGGGGTACCAGATATTGCTGATCGGGCACGCGGACCACCAGGAGGTGATCGGGACTCGGGGTGAGGCTCCGGAAGCGACGCAGGTCGTGGAGTCGCCGGCGGATATCCCGGAGCTCCGGATCGACGACCCGGACAAGCTGGTGTATCTGACGCAGACGACGCTTTCGACGGATGACGCGGGGGTGATCATCGCGGCGCTCAAGGAGGCGTTCCCGAACATCAAGGCGCCGCCGGACGAGGACATCTGTTACGCGACGACGAACCGGCAGCAGGCGGTGCGGCAGGTGGCCCCCCACTGCGACCTGGTGCTGGTGGTCGGGTCGAGCAACTCGTCGAACTCGGTGCGGCTGACGGAGATCGCGGCGAACGTGGGCACGCCGGGGTACCGGATCGATGATGTTTCCGAGTTGGATCCTGCGTGGTATCCGGATGGGGACGAGACGGTCCTGCTGACGGCCGGGGCGAGCGCGCCGGAGGATCTGGTTTCTGAGATCTGCCGGCACTTCGTCGAGCATCACGGTGCGACGCTGCATCTGGCGGACGTGTTCGAGGAGGCGGTGGAGTTCGGCTTGCCGCTGACGCTGAAGAAGTTGATGAAGGCGAACGGGATCGACCCGGGTGATCGGAAGGTGCGGGTCGAGCCGCCGGTGATCACGGCGGGCGAGTACGGGATGAACGCGGTGGCGTTGACAGTGAGTGCGAAGGAGTGAGCACGCCGGCTCTCGGGTGCCGTCGGCTTGAGGATCGGGATCGGAACACGTTTCTCGCGTTGGCCCGGCAGGTTGCGGACGAGGGGGACTCGTACCCGTTCGACGACGAAACCACCGAGGGCGAGTTTCTCGATTACTGGTTCGGGAAGGGCGAGATCCGGGTGGCCGTGGATGGGGATCGCGTGGTTGGGGGGTACCTGATCAAGCCGAACCAGCCCTGGCGTGGGTCGCATGTGGCCAACGTGGGGTATGTGGTGGATCGGGCGATGCGGGGGCGGGGGATCGGGCGGGTGCTGGTGCGGGATTCGATCGCTCGGGCGCGGGAGATCGGGTATCGGGGGATCCAGTTCAATCTGGTGGTGGTGTCGAATGTCGGGGCGGTGCGGTTGTATGAATCGGAGGGGTTCCGGATCATCGGGACGGTGCCGGGGATCTTTCGGGTGAAAGATGGGCGGTACACGGACGCGCACGTGATGCACATGGATCTGACTGGCCCAGATGAAGCAGATTCGGAGCAGGCTTGAAGCACCCGGAGCACCATTTCTTTTCGTTGACGCCGGGGACGCTGACGGACTGGTGTCTGGAGCGGGGGATGCCGAGGTTCCGTGCAAAGCAGTTGCTCGAGTGGGTGTATCTCAAAGGGGTGGCCGACCCGGAGCGGATGAGCAATCTGTCGAAACAGGATCGGGAGTTGCTCGAGCGCGAGATGACGTTCCTGAGCGGGCCGACGGTGGCGCATCAGGTGGCGACGGATGGGACGCAGAAGCTGCTGGTCGAGTGGTCGGACGGGCTGGTTGGGTCCGGCGTGTCGGCGGACGAGGCGAGCGTGGATCATTCGACGCGGCTGCCGATCCTGAACGCGGACGGCTCGCCGGGCGGGATGCCGTACTCGAACACGGCCCGGCAGACCGAGTGCGTGATGATCCCCTCCGAGGCGGACGTGGATGACGACGGCGGGGCGACGCGGGCGCGTCGGACGGCGTGCATTTCTTCGCAGGTGGGCTGCCCGGTCGGGTGCCGGTTCTGTGCGACGGGGATCGGCGGGCTGGACGGCAATCTGAGCGCCGGGCGGATCGTGGAGCAGGTGT
>DIYM01000153.1:27015-36933 GCA_002429045.1 Phycisphaerales bacterium UBA6054 | reverse complement strand
GGCGGACCGCGGCGTGGGGGTTCAACGGATGCCCGGGGGCGATTATTCCGCCGGCGGGAGGGTTTCGCTCGACGGCGTCCGGTCGGATTCGGAGACTGCCTCGCTTTCCGACCGCGCCAGCGATGTGTACGCCCCGAACCCGAACGGGAGCCGGTTGCCGTCGTCGTCCTTCTCTTCCATCGACCGGGCGGCGGCCTCGAGTTGGTTCGCCAGGGCGTCCGACATCGAGTGGATCCCGGCGATGTGGTGGATCGGCAGGGTGTAGCTCTCCCCGGTCGGGGTCGAGATGCGGAACACCGAGCACTGGACGTCGTTCGAGCGGAGCCGGTCCTCGGCGCATCCGGGCTTGGAGACCGCGAAGACGGGGATGACATCGGCGATCGGGATCCGCTGGCCCAGCGTCGTGATGATGCCCATCCGCCCGTCGAACATGTCCGCGACCGGGCTGGGGCTGCTCGCGGCCCCTTTGGGCGTCGCGGAGATCCGCCCCGAGTTCGCGGCCGCCGCGGCGGCCATCGCCATCAGCACCTCGCGGGTGACGTTCTGCCAGAACACATCACGCCTGGCCTGGACCATCGACGCGGAGTGCGGCACAGCCGCGTTGTTGGGCGCCGGGTTCGGGCCCGCCGGGCTCTGGCCGTATGGCCGCCCGGACGGTGTCCGCGGGGCGGGCACGCTCCCGAGGTTCGCGCCGGTTCGCAGGGTCTCGGCCCGATCGGCGGCGTCGCCCGGGGTGGCGTTGACCTCGCTGAGGGGGTCCATCACGCCGCCTCCGTGCCGCCCGGAGTGCTCGCGGGTGTCGCGGGAGCGTCCAGCGATCGCCCGAACGGGCCGGGCTCGAACAGGTGGATCCGATCGGCGTCCAGGGTCACGCGGACCCGGTCGCCGATCCCGGGATTGGACCCGTCGACCGAAGAGACTCGGGCGGTGAGCGCCGCCCCGGACGCGGTGGTCAGGCGGATGTCGGTCATCTCTCCCAGCGGCTCGACGACCTCGACGGTTGCCTCGAACGACCGGTTGTCCGGTGCGTCGGGGTCGAGCGTGATGGCGCCGGGCCGAACCCCGAGCACGGCCGGTTGCCCGCTGCTGCCCGCGGCGTGCCGGGCGAGCGGGGGCGGCACCGCGATCTCGGCCCCGTTCGATGCCGATTCTTTCCACACGATCGCGTCGCCCGAGCCTTGGAGCCGGCCTTCGAGGAAGTTCATGGGGGGCATGCCGACAAACCCGGCGACGAACCGGTTGACCGGCGCGCGGAAGACCTGGTCCGGGGAACCGGCCTGCTGGATCTCGCCGTCGGCCATCACCACTACCAGATCGCCCAGCGTCATCGCCTCTTCCTGGTCGTGGGTGACGTAGACGGTGGTCGTCTTGAGGCGCTGGTGCAAGGCCTTGAGCTCCGATCGCATCGTGACGCGGAGCTTGGCGTCCAGGTTCGAGAGCGGCTCGTCGAACAGGAAGCACGCGGGCTCGCGGACGATCGCCCGCCCGAGCGCCACGCGCTGGCGTTGCCCGCCGGAGAGCGCCTTCGGCTTTCGCTGCAGGTACTCGTCGAGCCCGAGGATCGAGGAGGCGTCGCGGACGCGTTTCTCGATCTCGGACTTGGGGGCCTTGCGGAGTCTGAGCCCGAACGCCATGTTCTGGTACACGGTCATGTGGGGGTAGAGGGCGTAGTTCTGGAAGACCATGGCGATGTCACGGTCCTTGGGCGGGACGTTGTTGACGACGCGATCGCCGATGGAGATCGTGCCGCCCGAGATGTCCTCGAGCCCGGCGATCATCCGGAGCGTCGTGGATTTGCCGCAGCCCGAGGGCCCGACCAGGACGACGAACTGCCCGTCGGGGATGGTCAGGTCGATGCCTTTGACCGCGCGGACGTTGCCCTTGTAGGTCTTCTCGACACGATCGATGGTGACTCGGGCCATGGATGCCTCCGGCGTTGCAACTGTTACGCCCCTCGTCGGGCGCTCGGCAGAACAGGGTAGTGGGGATCGGGGCGGGAGCCAAACCTTGACCAGGCGGCATATCCCGCACGCCTTCTCACGCGAGTCCGCGGCTCGCGGGCGGCACGCCAAAGACCGGCCCTTCTCGGCCCGATACCCGCAGGGTCGAGAGCGACACGGAGGTACGCATGGCCGAGGAGAAGAAGGCGTTCAACGAGGTCCGGGCCCTGCTGTCCAAGCTCGATCGTTCGATCGACGAGGCCCGCACGAAGCGTGTGGGGCCCAAGGACGAGCCCGAACGTGCCCCGAGGGACACCGCGGGCGGGCAGCCCGCCCGATCGGATCTCGACCGGCGGATCGGCGGGGGCAACGCGAGCAGCCGCCCCGCGGGCGATCCCGGGGCGACCCCGGTGCCCCCCCCGCCCGTGCAGGCCAAGCGTTCCCAGTACGGGCGTGCTCGCCCGTTGAACCGGACCGAAGACACGCAGGCACGCCAAGAGCCCGAGAACCAGTGGAAGTCGCCCAAGAACTACGACGACCTGACCATCGGCTGAGCCGCGCAATCCCGGCTGGAACACCACAACGCCGACCCCGGTGGGGTCGGCGTTGTTCGTTGCTGCCCGACCGGGTTACCTCGATCCGATCCAGCGGTCGATCTTGGCTTCGAGGACAGGGAGCGGGATCGCCCCGGACTCGAGCACGGTGTCGTGGAAGTCGCGCAGGTCGAAGCGGTCCCCGAGCGATCCGCGGGCCCTGGCCCGGAGTTCGCGGATCTTGAGTTGCCCGATCATGTAGCCGGTCGCCTGCCCGGGCCAGGCGATGTAGCGGTCGACCTCCGAGCGGATGTTGTGCGCGGACAGCGCGCTGTTGGCGGTCATGTAGTCGATCGCCCGCTGGCGGTCCCACTCGAAGGCGTGGAGCCCGGTGTCGACGACCAGTCGCATGGCGCGCCACATCTCGTAGTTGAGGCGACCGAAGTCGTCGTAGGGGTCCGAGTACATGCCGCGTTCCCCGCTCCCGACTTCGAGCCCGAGGCGCTCGGCGTAGAGCGCCCAGCCCTCGACGAACGCGGTGAACCCGTACGTCGAGCGGAGCGGGTGCTGGTTCTCGAGTTCCTGAGCGAGGGCGATCTGGTGGTGGTGCCCGGGGACCGCCTCGTGGAGGGTCAGGGCGACCATCTCGTACTTCGGACGCTGATCGAGGCTGGAGAGGTTGGCCATGAAGTAGCCGGGGATCGCGGACTCGATCGAGCCGGGGTAGTAGTACGCGGTGGGGGCGGCGGCGGCGGCGAACGCGGGGATCGGGCGTACGCCGTAGGACAGACGGGGCAACCGTCGGAACAGCCTGGGCATCTCCCCGTCGATGTCCTTGCTGATGACCTTGTACCGGTCGAGCAGATCCTCGGGGTTGTCGAAGTAGAAGCGCGGATCGGTGCGCAGGTACTCGACGAACGCGTCGAAGCGGTCCTCGGGAGTCGCCGAGCGCATGGCCGCGCCCGGGCCGGTGATCGCCCAATCCGTGCGCTCGATGACCTCCATCATCTCGGCCCTGATCAGGGCGACCTGCCCGAGCCCGGTGTCGTGGATCGATCGGGCCGTCGCGTCGGAGAGCGTGGTGTGGTCGCCCAGCGCGATGTCGTAGGCCCGCATGCCGTCCACCCCCTGCGAGATGCCGAACGTCTCGCGGCACGCGGGCAGATACTCGTTCTGCAGGAACAGGGCCAGTTCCTGATAGGTCGGCACGATCCGCTCGGCGATCACCGCCCTGGCTTCCCGCGCGGTCGCGGAGTCCTGATCGATCGCCAGGAACGGGCGGTAGAAGGGCGATCGGGCGGGGTCGGCGGCGTACTCGGGGTCGCCCTGGTTCATGGCTTGCGGGATCGCCGGGGCGACGACCGCTCGGGGGGGGACGCGTCCCTCGGCCATGCCCAGGCGCATGTTGTCGATGGTGTCGCCGATGATGATCGGGACCTGCCTGAGGCGCTGCAGATAGTCGGCGCGGTGCCGGTCGCTCTGCATCGGCAGACGCCCCGAAAGCTGGGGGAGCCAGACCTGCGGGCCGCTCTGCCCGGAGACGGGCATCTGCCACCGTCTCAGCGGGGCGCCCAGGAGTTGGCGGTTCAGGTCGTAGCGGAGCAGGTCCGCGTCGAGCCGGTCGGACTCGGAGAAGCCCCTCGGATCGATCGTCGCGACCCGGGCGCGGAAACCGGCCAGGGTGTTCTCCCACTCGGCCTGAGCGGACGCCGACACGTTCCCCATCCGGTCGTTGAGTCGCTGGTCGCCGAACATCGGGCCGATCGATTCGGGCCAGCGCTCGTGCTGTGCTTCGAGATACGCGCTCATCAGGCTCCAGAGCCCGGGATCGCGTCCGTCCGGCACGGGCGGGGAGAGCGGGCTGGCGGCCGAAAGGGTCGCGGCGAGCAGCGTCGAGAGCGCTGCGAAAAGCAGGGCGGATCGGTGGGATCTCATGGCGACAGCCTATCCCACGGGCGGGCGGTCGGGGTTGGCCTCGGACTCGGCGGGGCGTACACTCTGCGCTCCCGGAAGATCCCGGGGCCATTCGGGGGAATGGTGTAATTGGTAGCACGAGGGATTCTGATTCCCTTAGTTCGGGTTCGAGTCCCGGTTCCCCTATTCCGACACGCTTCGCCGCACGGCGGGGCGTGTTTTCGTACGGTGATCGGGCCGGGGTCGGGCATCCGGGATCGGGCTCCGGTGCCGCCTGTTTGCTTGGAGGCTGCTGTTGGAAACCAAACTCGACATCGCGAAGAACTGGCTTCCGCGTTACACGGGCATGCCGGTCGACCGGTTCGGCGATCACGTGCTGCTGACGAACTTTTCGGATTACATCGGTCGTTTCTGCGATCGGTTCGGGTGCGACGTGTACGGCGAGGGGCGTGCGATGCAGGCGGCGACGAACGATCGCGGGCTGACGATCGTCAACTTCGGGATCGGTTCGCCCAACGCGGCGACGATCATGGACCTGCTCGGCGCACGGATGCCCTCGGCGGTGCTGTTCCTGGGCAAGTGCGGGGGGCTCAAGGACTCGACCGAGATCGGGCACTTCGTGCTGCCGATCGCCGCGATCCGCGGCGAGGGCACGAGCGATGACTACTTCCCGCACGAGGTCCCCGCGCTGCCGAGTTTCAAGCTGCACAAGTTCGTCTCGGACAAGATCGTCGACCGCGGGCTCGAGTACCGGACCGGCGTGGTCTACACGACGAACCGGCGCGTGTGGGAGCACGACAAGGCGTTCAAGGGGCGTCTCAAGCGCATGACCGCGCTGGCGATCGACATGGAGACCGCGACGGTCTTCATCGTCGGGCACCACAACCGCATCTCGCGCGGGGCGCTCCTGCTCGTCTCGGATGTGCCCACCACCCCCGAGGGTGTCAAAACGGAGGCTTCCGACAAGGCGGTGACCCAGAACTACGCGCGGATGCACCTGGACATCGGCATCGAGGCGATGACCCACATCGGGACCCAGGGCGAGCCGATCAGGCACTTCACGTATTGAAGAAGGGGCCGGGGATCGGCCGTCCGGGATCAGGGGGCGGGGCCGCGTGTCTGCCCCAGGGTGGGTGTGTGTTCCGGGCTGTCCGGCTCGACCGGCGTGCAGCCAGCCGCGTAGGCGTCCAGGAACGCGGCGATATCGAAGAAGTCCAGGCGCCGGTCCGGGCGCAGGTCGGCCGACCGGTCCCCGCGTAGGAACGCATCGATGAAACGCGGGACATCCTCGGGTGTGACCAGACCGTCGGCGGTCGTGTCGGCGTCGCACGAGTGGATCGTGTACGACCGGTTCGGCCCGAGATCGGTGAGCACACGCTTCGAGCCGTTGGGCCACTCGACGGTCACCGCGTCGATCGAGGTCGCTCCCGCGAGACCGAAGTGCGCACCGATGGGGGGCTGGCTGAGATAGTCCGAGTTGGCCTGCACCCAGCGGTGGTACACACGTCCGCCCGCGCTCACGGCGATCCTGGCGCCCACGCCGTCCGGCGCGATCGAAGGGGAAGACGACGAATCGAGGCGGAGGGCGAGCCAGGACGCGGGGTCGCGTCGGTCGCGATCGTTGCGGTAGATGCCGGTGGGGGCGTCGATCGCTGGCAGTGCGAGATCGAGGTCGCCGTCGCGGTCCATGTCCCACAGGAGGATGCCGCGCCCCTGGGCGTCGAACCCGAGCCCGCAGCGCAGGCCGTCTTCGGTAAACGCGGTCCCGTCGCCCTCGTTGAGGAACAGATAGGCCCGCTCGATGGTCCACTGCCCGCCCGACCAGCCGTTGGTCTCGACGATGTCGATGTCTCCGTCGAGATCGAGGTCGCCCGACGCGGCGCCCCAGCCCCACCCGCCGTCATCGACTCCGGCCTGGGCGGCGGTCTCGGCGAACACCGGCACGCCCCCGAACGTGCCCCGGTTCAGGTAGAACGTGTTCCCGTTCTGATCGGTGAAATCGTTCATGATCGATGTGACGTACCAATCGATCAGGCCGTCGTTGTTGAAGTCCGCGGTGGTGGCGCCCATCCCGTTGGACTCGCGGCTGGTGCCCGAAGGGACCGTGACATCGGTGAACCGCCCGGTGCCGTCGTTGCGGTACAGCACCGATGTCCCGTGATCGGCGGCGATCAGGATCTCGGGGAAGGTGTCCCCGGTCAGGTCCACGAACCGGGGGGTGAAACCGCGGACCCGCGCGACGGTCGCCGGGAGCGCCTCGCTTGATACGTCGGTGAACGTGCCGTCGCCGTTGTTGGCGAACAGGCGGTTCCCGCCCGAAGCGGCGACCCAGCCGGTCACGAACAGGTCCAGGTCGCCGTCGAGATCGATGTCGCCCCAGGCGCTCGAGTAGCCGTCCACGCGGACCTCGGTCGTCCGGTTCACGCCGGCGGCAAGCGCGACATCTTCGAACGAGAACACGCCGTGCTCGTCCGGGCCCGAGTTGCGGTAGAGCTTGTGGGCCCCGTCGCGCTCGCCCGTGCTGTCCCCGTGCGACGTGACGTAGACGTCCAGGTATCCGTCCGCGTCGTAGTCGGCCACGGACACGCCCGCGCCGATGTGGGCCACGCCGACTCCCCATTCGGCCGCCCGATCGGTGAAGGACAGTTCGCCGCCCTCCATCGAGGCGATGAGCAACTGATCGGGTGCGCTGCCGCCGCCCAGGACGAAGAGGTCGTCGAGACCGTCGCGGTTGAAGTCGCCCGCGGCGATCCCCCCGAGCATCGGGAGGATGAAGACACTGCTATCGGGGTCGGTGTACCGGTGCTGGATGCCCAGCCGTTCGGCGACGGAGACGAACCGCACGGGCGCTCCGGAAGCGCACGCGTCGCACGCAAGAGCGGCCTGCACGCCGGCGGCCGCGATGACGAGTGCGGGATGGACGGGCCGATCAATCACGCGCCGGTGAGCATACCCGCGGCCTGACCGAAACCCGCGCAAAAACCGGGCCGTTATTGGTCCCCGGCGTCGTCCGAGCCCTCCAGTTGCATGCGGAGAAGCTCGGCGTACCGCCCGTCGCGTTCGAGCAGTTCCTCGTGGGTGCCGGTCTCGCGCAGGGTCCCGCCCTCGATGACCACGATGCGGTCCGCGAAACGGATGGTGCTCAGGCGGTGGGCGATCACGAAGCTGGTTCGGTTGCGCATCAACTCCCCGAGCGAATGCTGGATCAGCCGCTCGGACTCGGAGTCCAGGCTGCTCGTCGCTTCGTCGAGGATCAGGATCTTGGGGTCGGCAAGGATGGCGCGGGCGATCGCGAGCCGTTGTTTCTGCCCGCCCGACAGGCGTACTCCGCGCTCCCCGATGAGCGTGGCGTATCCCTTCTCGAGTTCGGTGATGAACCCGTGCGCGTTCGCGGCGTGTGCGGCGCCGATGATCTCGTCGTCGGACGCGTTGCGCTTGGCGTACCCGATGTTCTCGGAAACCGTGCCGTCGAACAGGAACACGTCCTGCTCGACGACGCCGAGCAACGCGCGGTATCGCTCGACCGGGACGTCGCGCACGTCGATGCCGTCGATGGTGATGCGGCCACTCGTCGCGTCGTCGAATCGCGCGATGAGATTGCACAGGGTCGTCTTGCCCGCGCCCGAGGCCCCGACCAGCGCGATCGTCTCGCTGGGCTCGACCGTGAGCGAGATATCGCGGAGCACCGGGACGCCGCGTTCGCCGGTGCCGGACGCACCGGGCTTGGCGCCGTCCTTGGGACGCACGGGGTAGGCGTAGCCGACGCCCTCGAGCACGATGCGTCCGCGGGCGTTGGCGAGGTCAACGGTCCGGTCGGGTTCGGTGTCCTCGAACTCCTTGGGCTCGGCGAGCACGTCGAGCACGCGGTCGAGGGCGGCCAGGTTGTTCTGCACGTTTGTGGCGCTGGAGACCAGCGCCTCGAGCGGCCCGAGCAGCGCGAGCAGGTAGGCTGTGAACGCCATGAGGTCGCCGATCGTCAGCCTCCCGTCTATCACCGCGGTCCCGCCGTAGAGCAGCACGCCGATCGACGCGAGCGGGATGAACACCTCCCAGGCGATCTCGAGCCCGCGCGCCCACCACCAGGTGTAGAGCTCCTGTCGCGCGAGCAGGTGCCCCTCGGACGTGAACCGGACCGCCTCGGCGTGCCTGCGGTTGAACGCGCGGACGACGCGCATGCCCCCGAAAGACTCCGAGCTGAGCGCGTCGATGCCCTGCCGACGCTCGCGGATATCGCGGTACATCGGTCGGATGCGCGTGATCCAGGTCTTGTGGCTGACCCAGATCAGCGGAGCGATCAGCAGGGCGCCCATCACCAGGCGCCAATCGAGGATCAGCAGCACCACCAGCGTGCCCAGCAGTTGCGTGATCGCACGCCAGGGGTTGTAGACCAGCGAGAAGACCAGGTCGCCCACGCCGCCCGCGTCCTCACGCAGGATCGATGCGACGCCGCCCGATTTGATCGCGTGGATCCTGTGCAGGGGCAGGCGGCTGGCGTGCTCGAACACCCGCCGACGCAGCGCGACCTGCACCCGCTTGGTGATCCGCGTGCACTGCCAGCGGCCCCAGATGCCCAGCAGCACCGTGGTCGCCGTGATCGCGAGCATCGCCGCCCCGAGCCACCACATGAGGCTGACGCGGTCTCCGCGGGAATCGGTGAACGGCCCGATCCGCTCCTGCACGACGCCCGGGATGCCGGCGGGGCCCGGGCTGTCGGTGATGATGTAGTCGATCGCGATCTTCGTGCTCAGCGGCATCAGCAGCCCGAGCCACACCGCGACGCTGAGCGTGACCAGCGCAAGCACGATCGTGGCGCGGTGCCCGGCGAGCAGCGACCAGAACGCCCCGAAGAGACCCAGGAACGAACGCTTGGCGCGTGCGGCACGCTTCTGCTCGCTGCTCTGGTCGACCCGCTCGTGGACCCGTTCGCCCGACCTGCGGGACCGCCGAGCCTCGATGTACCGTCGGAATCGGGCTTTGGAACTGAGTTTCGATCGGCGCATCCGCGATCATAGTACAACACGCCGCGCCCCGGCCCGAGCGGGGGGTCCGCTCAACGGCGCCTGCCCGGCGCCAGCCACGCGAACGCCGCGATCCCCGCCACCCCCGCGGGGGTCGGGATCGACGAGAACCGTGCGGTCAGGTGCGCGTACTCGGCGTGCGTGTCGCGCCGGTCAAAGAGACCGTCGCGGGCCCCGCCCTGCGCATGGCACCGGCCAGACCGGCTCGGGCGGGGATCGCGTCGCGTTCGTCCCGGCGCAGACCCGGCGTGGGCGGCGTGGGATCGAACGCGGGCAGCAGTCCCGTCGGGCCCACGCCAGCGGGACCGATGGGGCGGAAGACCCGGCGCGGCGTGCGCGGGCGGTCCGCCTCCGGTTCCCGGTTGCGGAACCGTGTCTCGCGGACGGCGGGGATCGGGTCGCCCCGATCCGGCATCAGCACAACGCGGGGAAGCGCGCCGGGCAGCCCCAGCGTCAGCTCGGGGCCTGGGATCACCGGCTCGGCCGAAGATGGTGCGGACAGCGACGCGATGG
>DIYM01000153.1:0-26937 GCA_002429045.1 Phycisphaerales bacterium UBA6054 | reverse complement strand
ACAGCGACGCGATGGCCGTCACGCCGAGAGCGGCGAGCGTGCGGCGTGCCGGGTTGTGTGGGCCTGCGGGTGGCACGTGTGTTTCTCGGTGTGAACGGCGGGTTCGGTCTCGCCTGCCAACGAGGCGAGCCGTGTGCAATCGTCCATTCTGTCCGCGGGCGCACCAGCGGGGGCACCCGGAGCCGGCGCTCCCGGCGTTCGGGCGTGCGGGGTGCGACGCGTGTCCGGGCGTGCGTCGCCGGGCGTTGCCCGATAAGGTGTGCATCCGCCCCTGTCGGGCGTGGAGTGGGGAACGAGGAGCCGCCGAATGACCAGCACGCCCGCCCGCAAACGCCTCGCGCTGCACTGGAGGATCCTCATCGGGTTGGTCCTCGGCGTGGTGGTGGGTCTGATCGTGAACGCGTCCTGGTCCGACCAGACCTGGGCGTCCCTGGGCGTGAACGATCCCGCATCGTTCCTGGGGGGCGGATCGCCCGGGGGCGTGAACGACGACGCCTCGATCGTGGCGCACGCGGCGGGGTTCACGCGCAATCTGATGGAGTTCATCGGGGACCTGTTCATGAGGGGCCTGCGGTTCATCGCGGTCCCGATCGTGCTGTTCTCGCTGGCCGCCGGGGTGGCGAGCCTCAACGACACCGCCAAGCTCGGGCGTGTGGGGGGCAAGACGATCGGGATCTACCTGGCGACGACCGCGGTGGCGATCTCGGTCGGGCTGCTGCTGGCCAACGCGATCGGCCCGGGGCGCGGGTTCCCCGATGAGCTGCGCGACTCGATCGCGGCCCAGCAGGCCGACAACGCGGCCGGCAAGATGAAGAACGCCGAGGAGCAGCAGCAGCGGGGCACGTGGGACATCCTGCTGGAGATCTTCCCGCAGAATCCGTTCGAGTCGATGGCCGAGGGCAACACGCTCCAGGTCGTCGTGGTGGGGCTGCTGGTTGGGGTGGCCCTGACGCTGCTCCCGCGCGAGCGTGCCGGCCCGCTGATCGCGTTCTTCGAGGGCATGACCGAGGTCGTGATCAAGATCGTCCACATGGTCCTGCTGATCGCGCCTTTCGCGGTGTTCGCGCTGATCGTCGTCGTGCTCGCGGACCTCGGGATCGAGGTGCTCAAGAGCCTGGCGAAGTACGCGTTCGTGGTCGTGCTCGGTCTGTCGGTCATGGTGTTCGCGGTGTACCCGGGTGTGCTCCGGGCGCTCACTCCCGTGGGCTACCGCCGGTTCTTCCGCTCGATCTCGCCCGCCCAGTTGCTCGCGTTCAGTTCGTCGAGTTCGGGCGCGACCCTGCCCGTCACGATGGAGTGCTGCGAGGAACGCTTGGGCGTGCGCGAGCGGATCGGCTCGTTCGTGCTGCCGATCGGCGCGACGATCAACATGGACGGGACCGCGCTGTACCAGGGCGTGGCGGCGGTGTTCATCGCGCAGGCGTTCGGGGTCCCGCTGTCGTTCGGGGACCAGCTGACCATCGTCCTGACCGCGACGCTGGCATCGATCGGCACCGCCGCCGTGCCGGGCGTCGGCATCGTGATGCTGATCATCGTGCTGCAGGCGGTCGAGATGCCGGCCGAGGCGATGACCACGGGCATCGCGGTGATCCTGGGTGTGGACCGGATCCTCGACATGTGCCGCACGACGTGCAACGTGACCGGTGACTGCATGGTCGCGACGGTCGTCGCGTCCACCGAGGGCGAGCTGCTCACCGAGGCGCAGGTCGAACGCGAGTTCGGGGGGGACACGCTCGACGAGTTCACCAAGGAAGAGGAAGAGCGGGAAGAGGCCCTGGGGTAAGCCCGGGCGACCGGTCGCACGCGGGCACAAAGAAGCCCGCCCTCCGGGGAGGGCGGGCGGTCCGTTTCTGGTGTCCTTCGGCGTGGGCCGGAGAGGGTCTCAGCGACGGCGACGCATCGCGCCCAAGCCGAGCCCGAGACCCATCAGCGGGAGGGCGGCCGGCGCGGGGACGATGACGTGATAGGTGCCGAGGAACTCGGCGGAGTCGAGGTCGTCGACACTGTCGGCGGGGAAGAAGATGTTCCCGCTACGCTCACCGCCCGCGAACATGTCCGCGAAGTCGTCCGCCTCGAGGGTGAACACGGCCGATCCCGTGAACGCCTGGGAGTCGGCGGTGAACGTGACGGTGAAATCGCTCGAGAACGAGAAGATGTTCAGCCCGCGGTCGGTCGTGCCATCACGGAAGATGCTCGGCGTGCCGTCCGACGGGTTCTCGAAGTTCGTCAGGTCGCCCGAGACCAGCGAGGCGTTCAGGCTCGACACCCCGTCGGCGGCAAAGAAGTCTTCGAGGTAGACGCCGGTCAGGTCCGGACCGGACACCGTCGAGGACGAGAGCCCGTCGGTCGCGGTGATGGTGACCTGGTTCTCGACCGTGAGGTCGATGATGAGCAGCTTGTCTGCGACATCTACGGCCTGGGCGGCACCGGCGGTGATCGCGACAACCGCCGCGAAACCGAGCGCACTTGCTTTCTTGGTCATCTCTTTCCTCTCTCTTGCTTGTCACGCGGGGTGCTCGGCCTCACCAAGACCGATCACACACTGTGCACGCCGCGCGCTGTTCTCTTGGTCAAAGGATAGCGGTGAATCCACCGGATCAGGCGTCCGTATCCCGAAATCTCCCCAGAATTCGTGGCGATCTGCCCTGTTATATATATGAAAGGGCTTTGAAAGGGTATGATTCGGTCAGGCGCCCGAGCCGACGTGCACCGAATGCCCCTTGTCGAAGGCCTCCTTATCCAGCGTCCCGGCGTGCTGGGCGAGCAGTTCATCACCGGGGATGTGCCGGTCGAGGTGGTAGCAGATCGCGTGCTCGAACGCCGCCCGCGTGCCGTCGAAGACCCGGTCGGCCTGTTCGGGTGTGAAGCTGTGGGCGTCGAGCGCCGATTTGAACGCGTGCCACTTCTCGCGTTGGTCCGGCCCGAACGGATCGAGGGCCCTTGTGCCCTCCCCGGTATCGGGGAGTTGATAGGTCTGGCGGACCTTCTTGGCGACGAACTTGTTGCCGTTGCTGGCGCCCAGGCGGACGTAGTGCAGCCCGAGCATGAACATGTGATCGCCGCGGTTGGACTCGAGTTCGGCCAGGTACCGCTCGCACCCGGGCTCGGGGGTGATCGATCCGGTGTCGATGCCGTAGTGCTCCAGATCGGCGGCGTAGTGCTGGGCGTACATCTGCTCGGGCAGCACGAAGGTGCCCAGTTCCGGGTGGGCTTTCAGGGCGTCCGCGACGCCCTCGTCGAGGGCCTTGGACATGAGCCAGTGCTGCGCGAGCATGGTGCGGTATCCCGACTCGGGCAGGGTTCCCTTGATCAGCGACCCGGGGCCCTCGGTCTTTTCGGCGATCTGGTGGAGGGCCCAGTTGTCGTCCTTGAGCCGGGTGCTGAGTGTGCGATCGGTGACGGTCATGGCTGGTCCTCTGATTGAAGGGGGTGAGTTGAGAACTGGTCTCAATACTAGCCGGGCTACCGAAACAGGAGCGCGCCCCGGCGGGCGTGCCGGGGCGTGCGGCTCGGTCGGGATCGTGCGGTTCGGTGGTTAGACGCCCTGGTTGAACAGGTCGATGAACGCCGAGATGTCGAAGAAGTTGAGCGAGCCGTTGCCGTCGAAATCGGCGGCCGGGTCGCCCGCGTTGAAGAGCGCGATGTAGGCGGCGATGTCGAAGAAGTTGAACTGGCCGAACGGCTCGGCCAGATCGGCGGTGGGGAGATCCTGGCAGCCGGTGAACTCGACCCGGAGGTCGTCGACGCCGGCCTCGACGATCGAGCCGTCTCCGAGATCGCTGGCGACGAACCGCACGCGGACGGCATCGCTCGGGGTCACGAAGTCCGAGATCGTGAAGCGACGTTCGACCCACGCGTTGGCGTTGTCCGAAACGGTCTCCAGGGGGGCCCAGGATGAGCCGTTGTCGCCCGAGATCTGCACGAGCATCGAGTCGGTGTCGGGGGCTGCGCCGCGGTTGTTGGAGTACCAGCGGTAGTAGCTCAGGATCGCGTCGCCGGCACCGGCGGTCGCGTCGAGCGCGGGTGAGGTGAGTGTGGTGGCGCCGCCGTCGATGTCGTTGCCCCCGGTCCCGCCGTCGGCGGCGGCGCCGGTCACCCAGCAGAGCGTGCCGTCGGGCGAACGGTCGTCTTCGGGCTGCGCGTCGGTGCCCTCCGGGTCGGCGCGTTCCCAGGTTCCGGTCGTCGCCGAATCGCCCGGGGCGCCGACCGACCATCCGGTGTCGGCCTCCATGTCGTCGCGGAAGGCGACGTCGATCGCGTCGATGGCGAGGGCATCGCCCGACGGGAATGCCAGGGTGTCTCCGCCCAGCGTGGTCGCCTCGATGTAGACCCGCGCCGTCTCGCCGCACGCGAGCGCCGGGACGGAGCCCTCGAACACGCCGGGCCCGTTGGGTGCGGTCGGCGTCGGCTCGAACGCGCCGCCGGCGATCGAGACGAAGATCTGCACCGAGCCGGTGTCGTAGTCCTCGATGCCCGCCGACACCGTGAACGACACGGGCGTGGGCTCGCCCGCGGCGGCCGTGGGAGGCGTGTCGGCGGTGAACGACAGGCGTTGGGTGGTGCGCGACGCGAAGAGTTTGGCGGCTTCCCAGTTCTCCTGCGCACAGGGCAGGATCTCGCTGGGCGGCGGGTCGAAGCCCTCGAACCCGCCGGCGATCTGGTCGCTGGGACGCAGCTCGAATGTGATGCTCTTCGAGCCCGTCTGCCCGTAGAACCAGTCGGTCGCGGTTCCCGCGGCGGGGTAGAGCAGCCACGACTGGATCGGGTTGTAGAACTGCCCGCTGAACGACTGGATGGCGTCGGAGAGATCAGTGGTCAGCGTGTCGAAGAAGGTCCGGTCCGGCTCGGGCGTGGCGATGTTGAAGTCGTACCCCAGGGGCCACAGGATCAGCTGCGAGTACGAGTGGTAGTCGATGTGCGCGACGAGGTCGTCTCCGAACCCGAGGGCGAGGTCGCGGAGGGTCTGGGTTTCGGGCTCGGAGAACGGCGACGGCCCGCGGTAGGTGTCGCTGTCGGATGAACCGCTCGAACCCACGCCGCCCCACTCGAACCCCCAGTTGCGGTTCAGGTCGACGCCCGAGGTGCCGTTGAGGTTGTTGCGCCGGTTCTTGCGCCAGAAGCGTTCGTCGGACCACGTGTAGAGATAGCCGTCCGGGTTGACGACCGGGACGATGACGAAGCGGACCGAGTCGACGAGGTCCCTGACCTGGGGATCGGCGTCGTAGTCGCCGATCAGGCGCGACGCGAGGTACGTGACGGTCATCGGGCTGATCCACTCGCGTGCGTGCTGGCATCCGTTCCAGATGATGACGGGGCGGTCGTCGGCGGCGTTGCCGGGGCGGTCGGGCCCGGTGATCGTGATGGCTTCGATATCGCGACCCTGCACGGAGTCTCCGATGTCGCCCAGCGACACGATGTCCGGGCGGGCGGCGGCCAGGCCCGACACGTACGAGCGGATCTGCGACAACTGCTTGTAGTTCGTGAACCAGGACTCATCGTGCGGGTTGAGGCCCCGCCGGTTCTGCGGGGCGATGGGGCGGGCCCGGTCCATGCGTTCCTGCCGCTGGACCATCGCCCAGCGTGCTTCCTTGTGGGCCTGGAGATCGGGGACGACGATCTCGAACTCGAGCCCCGCGGCCGCGAGTGCCCCGAGCCGATCGGAGTGGATCTGGATGTCGAACGGGCGGGACGTGCCCGCGCCCTCGGACCACAGGCTCTCGGCCAGCGCGTTCGCCGCGGCGACCTCGCGCATCGAGTCGGCCCGCACCCGTGCGATCACCTGCTCCTGGTAGATCTTGGGGAACGCGTGGGCGAGCACATCGATCGTGGGCTGCGGGGCGTCGCCGGCTCCGGCGGACGCCCCGGCGAGCAGGGCAAGACACAGCGCAGGGGCGAAGGCTCCGGGTCGGCGGGGGGTCCGCATGGTGTGATTCTCCGGCTATCGGACCGGCGTCGGTGTGCGTCGGCCGCTGGTTGGCTCGGTGCGCCGTGGCGCGGCCCGGGGTGCCCGAGAACCGGGAGCCGGGACCGGATTCTTTTCGTTCAATGTACCGCGCGGTTCCTTGCGCCACCAATCAGATCGCAGGCGGGATCGGGGCTCCGGGCCCGGGAATCGGCGCGTGGGTGCCCCAAACCCGCTTTCGGTCCTTGCGTCGGTGAGCCGCTTCGCGGACACTGGGCGTCGAGCCCGATGCCGGGTACGAGGGTCGTCATGGGGGTCCAGGAGATCGGACAGACCGGTTCGGGCAGCGAGCACCGCGCGGTGATGCAGCGCCTGCTCAACGATCTCAGGGCCCTCGGGTTGATGCTCGATCGGGGCATGTTCGAGACGGGGATCACGCGGGTCGGCGCCGAGCAGGAACTGGCGTTCGTGGACGCGTCCTGGCGCCCGGCGATGGTGGGGCCCGAGGTCCTCCGGGCGATCGATGACCCGCGGGTGACCGCGGAGATCGGGCGGTTCAACCTGGAGTTCAACTGCACGCCGCGTGAGTTCACCGGCGGGTGCCTGCGTGATCTGCACCGCGAGCTTGAAGAGTTGATGGGCTCCGCGTCCCGGGCCGCCGCCGAGCACGACGCGATACCGGTGCTCACCGGCATCCTGCCCACGCTCCAGCCAGAGCACCTGACGCTGGAGAGCATCACGCCCAAGCCGCGGTACTTCGCGCTCAACGACCGCGTCACGGCGCTGCGTCACGGGCGGTACGACCTGCGTATCCGCGGCACCGACGCGCTGGACTTCACCCACGACAACATCATGGTCGAAGCGCTCAACACCTCGATCCAGATCCATTACCAGGTCGAGCCCGCGCACTTCGCGGCCGCGTTCAACGTGGCGCAGCTCGTGACCGGCCCGCTGCTGGCCGCGTGCGCGAACTCACCCGTGCTCTTCGGCAAGCGTCTGTGGCACGAGAACCGGATCGCGATCTTCGAGCAGATCGTGGACACCACCGGGGACGTGCCCGCCGAGCGTGAGATGCTCAAGCGTGTGCGATTCGGCGAGGGCTGGTGCGAGCGGGGGGTGCTGGAGCTCTATAAGTCGGACGTGGCGCGGTTCCGCTCGATCTTCGGCGCCGATCTCGACGAGGACCCGCTGGCAATGGTCGGGCGGGGCGAGGCTCCGAAGCTCGCCGCGCTCGCCGCGCACAACTCGACGCTGTACCGCTGGAACCGCCCTTGCTACGGGATCACCGGCGGCAAGCCGCACCTGCGCATCGAGAACCGGTACCTGCCCGCGGGCCCGACGATCGTGGACGAGGTCGCGGCGACCGCGGTGTGGCTCGGGCTGATGCGCCGCCTGCCCTTTGTGCTGACCGACCTTCGCGAGCGGATGCCGTTCGAGTCGGCGCGGGCGAACTTCGTCAACGCCGCCCGCCAGGGGCTCGACGCCCAGATGCACTGGCTCGACGGGCGTTCCGTGTCGGCGCGATCGCTGATCCTGACCGAGTTGCTGCCCCACGCCCGGGCGGGGCTGCTGGAGGCCGGCATCGACGACGCGGACATCGGGCACTACCTCGGGGTGATGCACGACCGGGTCGATTCGGGGCAGAACGGGGCCAAATGGATGCTCGATTCGGTGGCGCACATGCGCGGGCGGGGCACGCGGGCCGAGCGTCTGGCGACCCTCACCGCCGCCACGAGCACGCGCCAGCGGAGCGGGGCCCCCGTGCACGAGTGGCCGATCGCCGAGTTGCACGAGGCCGGGACTTGGGAGTTGCACTTCGCGCGGGTCGGGCAGTACATGACGACGGACCTGTTCACGGTGCGCCCCGACGAGCTGATCGATCTGGCCGCGTCGATCATGGACTGGCGGCGTGTGCGTCACGTGCCGGTCGAGGACGAGCAGCACCGCCTGGTGGGGCTGGTCAGCTATCGCTGTCTCCTCAAGCTCATCGCGGATCCGAAGCGTCGGGCCCAGGACGAGATCGCCGTGTCGGACATCATGAACACCCAGCCCCTGACGGTGTCGCCCGACACGCCGACGCTGGAGGCGATCGACCTCATGAAGGCGCACGGGGCGTCGTGCCTGCCGGTGGTGTCGGGGGGCAAGCTGGTGGGGCTGGTGTCCGAGCACGACTACATGCGGATCGCCGGGCGTTTGCTCGAGGATCAACTGCGTGCCGGCTCGGACGGGCGAGGCACGCCGGGCAACAATCCGGGGTGACCCCGACGGACCTGATCAAGCCGTGCCCATCGACGCCCGAGACCGGCGCGTCCTCCCGCGAGATCGGGCGGTTCGGGCCGTGCCGGGCCGGCGAAGAGGGCCCGGTGCTGGTCCTGCTGGGCGGCGTGCACGGCAACGAGCCCGCGGGCATCCACGCCGCCCGACGAGTGCTCGGTTCGCTCCGTGCCGATCCGCCCGGTTCCTTCCGCGGCACGCTGGTCGCGCTGGCGGGCAACGTGGGCGCGTTGCGGTCGCCGCCCGGCACGCGGTACATCGATCGGGACCTCAACCGTTCGTTCACGCCCGAGTTGCTCGCGACCCCCGATCCCGGCTGCGCCGAATGCGCCGAAGCTCGGGCGATCCTCGACGCGATCGGGCGTGAGCACGATGCGGGGCGGCCGATGTTTGTGGTGGACATGCACACCACCAGCGCCCCCTCGGACCCGATCGTGGTGCTGGAGGACTCGCTGCCGGCCAGGCGCTTCGGACGCGCGTTCGGGCCGGCGCTCCTGCTCGGTTTCGAGGAAGAAGTCGACGGGCTGCTCATCGATCACCTGACCCGGACGCTCGGCTGTGTCGCGTGCGTGATCGAGGGCGGGCAGCACGAAGATCCCGCGTCGGTCGATGCGCTCGAGTCGGCGGTGTGGGTCGCGTTGGCCGCGGCGGGCATCATCTCCCGGGCGGACATCCCCGCCGCTCACCGCGGGGCACTTGCGCGTGCGGCCGGGCATCGTGCCGGGCGGGTGTACGATCTCCGCCACCGCGAGCTGATCGTCGATCCCTCGTTCGAGATGCGCGACGGGTTCGACGCACACACGCCCGTCCGTGCGGGGCAGTCGATCGCGACGCACGGCGACGGTCCCGTGCGCGCGCCGGTGCGGGGCGAGTTGTTTCTGCCGAACCGGCAGCCCGTCAAGAGGCCGGGCGACGACGCGTTCTTCATCGTCCGCGAGGTATCGCCGGGCTGGCTCGATCTGAGCGCGTGGCTGAGGAGGTCGGGCCCCCTGCGTTCCCTGATCGGGATCCTCCCGGGTGTGCACCGGGTCGCGGGGCGCCCGGACGCCTTGCTGATCGACGGGCAGGTTGCGGCCGTGCTCAAACGCCAGGTGTTCCACCTGTTCGGGTACCGGATCGTGCGACGCGGGGACGAGCCGCGGGTTCCCCGGTTCCGCCCCTGGGGGGCGGTGCGTGGGTTCCTGAGCGCCGCGTGGCACGCGCGATCGCCCACGGGCGAGGGCGATCGCCGGTTCTGGCTGGTCGCCAGGCGCACGCTCGACATCGCCGCCGAGCGATCGGGCCCGCGCGCCCGCTGATGCGGTACGCTGGCGGCATGACCGATCGATCCCTGCCGACGCTGGCGTTCGTGGCGTGCCTGGTTGCCATGCTGGGCTGTTCGTCGGGGGCGCGTTTGGCGAGTGTTTCGGATGGTGTGTTCGGGCGCGGCGCCGTGGCCGCGGATCACCCGATCGCGTCGGCCGCCGGCGCGGAGATGCTGGCGATGGGCGGCAACGCCGTCGACGCCGCGGTCGCTTCCTCGTTCACGCTGTCGGTCGTCCGCCCGTACTCGTGCGGGATCGGGGGCGGCGGGTTCATGGTGATCCATCTGCCGGACGATCCCACGCACGGGCGTGTCTCCGCCGCGTTGAACTACCGGGAGACCTCGCCCGTCGGGCCAGGTTTCTTCGAATCCACGGGCCGGTCGAGCACAACCGGCGGTGCCGCGGTCGCCGTGCCCGGCACCATCGCCGGGCTGACGTACGCGCTGGAGACGTACGGCACGCTCGACCTGCCGACGGTGATCGCGCCGGCGATCCGTGCGTGCGAAGAGGGGTTCGTGGTCGATGCGCATTACCACACGACGGCGCGCCGGTTGACCGGACGGTTCGATCGCGAGCCCGGGCTCAAGAGCCGGTTCCCGTTGGTTTGGCGCCGGTTCCTTCGGGAGGGCGCCGTCCGGATGGGCGACCGCATCACGAACCCCGGGCAGGCAGACGCGTTGAGGGCCGTCAGCGCGCTGGGGCGTGACGCGCTGCTCGGGCCCGTCTTGGGCGACGCGATCGCCGGCGCCGTGTCGGACGCCGGCGGGGTGGTGTCGGTGGGGGACCTGATCTCGTACACGCCGATGGAGGTCGAGCCGCTGATCGCGGAGATCGGCGGCCTGACCTTCGTATGCATGCCCCCGCCTTCCTCGGGGGGCGTCACCATGCTGCAGGCCCTCGGCGTGCTCGCCGAACTGGGCATCCCCCCGACCGAGCCGATCGACACCGATCGGGAGCGGCACCTGCTGGCCGAGTCGCTCAAGCACGCGTTCGCCGACCGTTCGCGTTGGCTCGCCGACCCGGCGTTCGTCGGTCTGCCCGTCGGGCGTCTTCTGTCGGATCGGAACGCCGGACGCATCGCGGCGTCCATCGGCGACACGACCCGCGATGCCGATCGCTACGGGACCCACGACGCGTTGCCGGATGACGCGGGCACCTCGCATGTATCGGCGGTCGACCAATGGGGCGGCGCGGTCGCGTGCACAGAGACGATCAATCTCGGGTTCGGGTCGCTCGTCGGGGTCGATCGTTTCGGCTTCGTTCTCAACAACGAGATGGACGACTTCACGACCGTCCGGGGCGAAGCCAACGCGTTCGGTCTCTCGCAGTCGGACCGCAACCTGCCGGCGATCGGCAAGCGTCCGCTGTCGAGCATGTCGCCGACCATCGTGCTGGACGAGCAGGGCGTGCTCGCCGTCGCGGGCGCGTCGGGCGGCCCGCGCATCATCACGGGCACGCTCCAGGCGTTGCTGAGGGCGATCTCGGGGATGGACGCGGGCGACGCGGTCGGCGCGCCCCGGTTCCACCACCAGTGGCGGCCGGACAGGGTGTTCCTGGAGCCCGACGCGGATGCGTGGGCCCCGGGCTTCCGGGACCGGGGGCACACGGTCGAGTTCCGCGATGATGTGGGCAACGTGCAACTCATCAAGCGATCCCGGGCGGGCTGGCAGGCGGCCAGCGACCCGCGGAAGGGAGGGCGGCCCGCCGGTCATTGAATCGGTCCGACGATCGGGGGGGACCTACGCTCCCCGCTTGAGCCACGGCACGCGCCAACCCGCCCTGCCGCGCCTGCGGTCGTCGCTGACGATCGGGGCCCACTTCGTGGTGGACGTGTTCTCGTTCATCCCGATCGCGTTGATGCCGGCGTTGGCGTTCTTGCTCGACATCGCCCCGGAGCAGAAGGCGTTGCTGTTCGGCATCGGGTCGGTCGCGTCGGGGGGTATCCAGCCGATCGTGGCCTGGCTGAGCGACAAGCTGCACACGACCGCGATCGGGACGATCGGCATGGTCGTCGCGGTGCTCGCGATCGGGAACCTGGGGCAGGCAGAGAGCTTCACCGAGTTGATGATCCTCTACGGCGTCGGGGTGGCGGGCGTGGGCGCGTACCACCCGCCGGCGGCGGCGGCGGTCGGTGCCCTGGCCGGCAAGCACCGGGCGCGCTGGATCGCTCTGTTCTTCCTCTTCGGGATGCTCGGCGGGATCGTGGGGAACAAGTTCACGCCCGATTACGTGCAGGCGCTCGGGCGGGCGCCCGACGGCACGATCGACCTGCGCAACGGGCTGCTTGACCTGCGCTACACCATCCCGGTCGGGCTGGCGGTCGCCGTGGTGCTCGCGTGGTCCCTGCACGGCGTGAGCCGCAACAGCAGGCGGTCCACGCCCGTGGACACGCACTGGGATCCGCCCGAACGCAAGCTCCGGTGGCGTGCGGTCACGCTGCTGTACTTCTCCAACATGATCCGGTTCGGCGTGAACATGTCGCTGATCTATCTGTTCACGGAGTGGGCCGACGCGGTGACGCTGGAGCGCAACAACGCGCCCGCGTTGACCGAAGCGCTCAGTGCGCAGTCCAGCCACCTCAACGGCAACCTCCAGGCCGCGATGCAGGTCGGGATGGGCGGGGGTGGGATCGTGCTCGGGTTCATCCTGGCGGCACGGTTCGAGAAGCTCGTGTTCTTTGTCCTGCCGCTGCTCGGATCGTTTGCGATCGTCGCCATCACGTTCGCCGACAACATCGCTCCGGAACTCGCCGTGCCGGCGGCTGTCACGGGCAGCGTGCTCTCCGGGGTGGGGTTCGGTGCCGTCATCCCGGTGAGCATCTCGCTGGCCCAGCGGATGCTCCCGCACCGGATGAGTCTGGCGAGCGGGCTGATGCTGGGCGGCGCGTGGTGCTTCGCGTTCGTGGGCCCGCTGATCGTCGAGACCGTGCAGAATGGTTTGGCGGCGAAGCGCAGGGCGCCGGGGTGGCTGCTCGACTGGGCGCGTGGCTTGCCCGAATGGCTCGGCGGGCCGCTGCTGGACGGGATGGGGCTCGACGCGGGGTTTATCGCAGCCGCCGGCGCACTCTTTGTGGCCGGGCTGATCACCCTCTGGCTGCCCCGCGATCTGATGCGCAGGACGCACCAGGACTAACCCAACGCGGTTCCGCGTGACACAGCGGTGACATCCCCGTGACAGTGTTGTGACAGAAGCTCGGCGCGGCGCCGGTGTGACATTGCTGTGACGGCCGGGCCCGCATCGGTTCGGTATCTCTGTGCATGGTCGGGCGGCACGCCCGTCGAACACGAACCCCGCACGGAGTCACGCTATGAACATCGCTTCGCTCGCCGCCTCGCTCGCTCTCCTGGCCGGAACCGCCGACGCCGCGCGTTCGATCTGCCCGCCGGGGGACGGGCAGGCCGGCGTTGTGCATTGCGGCGTCGGGCAGGCCCAGCAAGCGCCCCCTCGGGTCGAGGTCGTGTTCGTCCTCGACACCACCGGATCGATGGGGGGGCTGATCGCGAGCGCCAAGGACAAGATCTGGTCGATCGCGACCACCATCGCCCAGGCGCAGCCCTCGCCCGAGATCCGCATGGGCCTGGTCGCGTACCGCGATCGCGGGGATGACTACGTCACCGATCGGACCCCGATGACCGATGACCTGGACACGCTCTACTCCGAGCTGATGACCTACGAAGCACGCGGCGGCGGGGACGGGCCCGAGTCGGTGAACCAGGCGTTGTTCGAAGCGGTCGAACGCTTCGGCTGGACCGAGGGCGAGGGCGTGCTCCGCATCGTGTACCTCGTGGGCGACGCGCCGCCCAAGATGAACTACGAGGACGACGTGAAACACCCGGCGACCTGCAAGCTCGCGCGTGAGAAGGGCATCCTGATCAACACCATCCAGTGCGGCTCGATGGGCGGCACCAAGGACGTCTGGCAGGCGATCGCGCAGAACGCCAACGGGCGCTACGCCGCGATCGCGCAGGACGGGGGCACCAGGGCGATCGCCACGCCGTACGACGAAGAGGTCCGCATGCTCGATCGAGAACTGTCGTCGCTCATGATCGACTACGGCGATGAGAAGACGCTCGCGTTCCAGTACGCCAAGCGGGCCCGGTCTGCCGAGGTCTCCGATGCCGCCGCCCCCGAAGCAGCCGCGGACCGCGCGCTCTACAACCAGTCGCTCGCCGGTCGCGCGAACCTGTACGGCCGCCAGGAGCTCGTCCGCGATGTCGTCAGCGGGGACGTCAGCCTCGACGAGATCCCCTCCGAGCAGCTTCCCGAAGAGCTCCGCGCGATGTCCGCGGACGAGCTCAAGGCCCAGATCCTCAGCAACCAGGCGCGGCGTGACGCGATCGGGGCCCGGCTGGGAGAACTGGCGATCGCCCGGCGGGACTACCGGGCCGAGGCGCTCGCCGAATCGGGTGTTTCGGACGGCTTCGACGCCGAGGTGGTCGCGATCCTGACCGAACAGGCCGCGGGCGTGGGGCTGACGATCCACGCCGCCGATTGACCCGTACCGTGTTGTGTCGGCCCGCCCGATGTGCCGATAGTGACCGCACGCGCAGACCCATGACCAACGGAGGACCCATGCTCAACCCACACATGCTCACCCGGGGGGCGATCATCGCCGGGACGCTGATCGGTGCCGCGGCATCGGCGCTCGCCGACGACACCGCCCTGACCATCTACTCGACCGCCACGCCCGGGGCGATCCCGCCCGAGATGTACCGCCCCACGCCCGGGGCGGGCCAGTACCGCAACCCGTGGAACCAGATCCCAGGTTACGCGATGGTCAAGCAGGAGCGCTCGCTCGAGATCGGTCGTGGCGTGTCCGAGATCAGCTTCCTCGACGTCGCCGCCCTGCTCGACCCGACCACCGTCCGCTTCGAGTCGCTGACCGATCCCGATGGGACGCGCGTCCTCGAGCAGGATTACCGATTCGATCTGCTGAGCATGGACAAGATGCTCGGGCGCTACATCGATCAGGAGATCATCCTCAACGGCGAGCACATGAAGCTGCTCTCCGTGGCGGGCGGGGGCATGCTGCTCGAAGCGGGCGACGGGCGGATCAAGTATCAGCAGGGGTACGACGGGGTCGAGTTCCCCAGCCTGGCCGACGGGCTGATCACGCGTCCGACGCTGATCTGGACGCTGGCCGCGGACCGCGCCGGAAGCCAGGACGCCCGCATCACCTACCAGACCGGCGGCATCACGTGGTGGGCCGACTACAACCTGCTCTTCCACCCGGGTGCCGACGCCAACAGCGGCACCGTCGACATCGGCGCGTGGGTCTCGATCCTCAACCAGTCCGGCGGGAGCTACGAGGACGCGACACTGAAGCTCATCGCGGGGGATGTGAACCGGGCGCCGAAGTCGCGCCGGGGGCAGGAAGAGTTCATGATCGCACGGGCGGTCGCGATGGAGGCGGACTCGGCCGGCTTCGAGCAGAAGGCCTTCTTCGAGTACCACCTCTACACCCTCGGGCGTCCGGTCACCATCCCCGACCGATCGACCAAGCAGATCGAGCTGTTCGACGCCGCGCGCGGCGTGCCCGCCGAGAAGATCTTGCTCTTCAACGCCACCGGTTCGTTCGGCAACTTCGGCGGGCGCGTGGACAACCAGGGCGCCGTTCCTTCGGACGGCAAGGTCGCGGTGTACCTGAAGTTCGAGAACGACAAGGGCGGCGGGCTGGGTGTCCCCCTGCCGTCCGGGCGTGTCCGCGTCAGCCAGGCCGACGACACCGACGGCTCGGAGGAGTTCATCGGCGAGGACGTCATCGACCACACCCCCAGGAACGAGGAGGTCATGATCAAGCTCGGCAACGCGTTCGACGTCGTCGGAGAACGCCGGCAGGTCTCGTTCGAACGCGGGCGCACCTGGATGGTCGAGACCGTCGAGGTCACGCTCCGCAACCGCAAGGACGAGCGTGTCGAGGTGGTCGTACAGGAACGCCTGTACCGCTGGACCAACGCGGAGATCCAGAAGATCAGCCATCAGCGGGAGATGCTCGACGCCCGGACCATGCACATCCCGGTGACGCTCGACCCCGACGAAGAGGAGAAGATCACCTACACCGTGCGGTACTCGTGGTGATCCGGCCGAAGAAGTGAGAAGACCGACGCCCGACGAGAGCCGGGCGTCGGGATTGAGGAGTGCTCGTGTCCCAGGGCGTGATCATCGTGGTCGAGGACGACGACGCCATCCGGCGCGGCGTGGTCGATATGCTCCGCTTCAACGGGTTCACTGTCCATGAAGCCTCGGACGGGCGTGCCGGGCTCGATCTGGCGCTGTCGGTCGATTCCGACTTGGTCCTCCTGGACATCATGATGCCCAAGATGGACGGGCTCGAAGTCCTCGGGGCTCTCCGCAAGCCCCACCCGGCGTTGCCGGTGATCTTCCTGACCGCACGCGGCGAGGAAGAGGATCGCGTCCGTGGGCTCCGGCTCGGCGCCGATGACTACATCGTCAAACCGTTCGGTATCGACGAGTTGCTCGCCCGCGTCGAGGCGGTGCTCCGACGATCGCCGGCACGCCCGACACGCCGGTCATCGCTGACGATCGCGGGGAGATGCCTCGATTTCGACCGGCGCGAAGCGGTCCTGCCCGGCGGCGTGCGGCGCACGCTCACCGAACGCGAAGCCGAGGTCATCGGGTATCTCGCCTCGAACCCGGGACGCGCGGTCGCGCGCGATGAGCTCCTCCAGCATGTCTGGGGGCTCGATCCGCGCGGCACGCATACCCGCACCGTCGACATGACCATCGCACGCCTGCGTGAGACCCTCGACGACGACCCGGGCGACCCGCGGGTCATCCGGACGGTGCGTGGCAAGGGGTACATGCTGGCCGCGGAAGACGGCGGGACGCCCGGGGACGACGCGTGATCCCCAGGAGACCGCGTCTGTGGTGGGGGTACTCGATCGGCTCGGCCGTCCTGCTCGCGGCGCTCGGCTGGGCGAGCGTCTCGGTCTACAGGCTCGAGGCCCGCGGCGCCGAGGCCCGTGCGCTGGCGCAGCGCCAGGAGGTCATCCGCCGGGCGTTGTGGCGTGTCGATTCCCAACTCGCGCCCATCATCGCGATGGAGGCCGCACGCCCGATCGGCGCCCGCTCGGTGGTGCCAAACGCTTGGGCGTCTGATGGCTTCACAGAGACCGCGGATCCGAGCGCACGCCTCCTGCTTTCGGATCAGCCCGCGATCGGGCTGAACCTGTTCAACAACGGGTTCTTCGAGATCGGCCCGGAGGGCGAGGTCAACGCGACCGACCCGCTGACCAACGACGCGGCGGAAGCGTACGGGCGGCGGCAGTTCATCCAGGAGGAAGCCGAACTCGCGAGCGCAGAGGGCGCCGAGCGCGAGCAACGCGCAGGCCGCACGGACGAGCCCGAGCCCGGCGTGCTCGGAGCCGCGGCCGCGGAAGAGTCGGCCGAGCCGGGCCGGCAAACCGAGTCGCTCTCGTTTGATTATGCGGCGCGCCAGCAGGTCGCCAACATCGCCAAGCAGTCCGACCAGGGTGTCCCCGCACGCCGTGAGCGACCGGACGAGCCAGCGGCGCCGCTCGACCAAGCGAGCTTCAGCGACGCGAGCCCCGGGCCCGCGCGTGCGCGAGAGGCCTCGTCCGAATCGGACCGGCTCGGCGACGCCGCGGTCCTGGAGAGCCCTTCGCGGTTCCGACCCGGCGAGACACCCGCGGGGATCGAAGCGGTGTGGGTCACGCCCGGGGGCGCTCTGGAACCGGAGCTGCTTCTGGTCCGCCCCGCGGACGGGCCCGGGACGCGTGCGCAGGGCGTGCGGCTGGATTGGCCCGCGCTGCGCGCCATGCTCGAGGATTCCGTCGGCGACCTGCTTCCGGCGACCACCCTGGTGCCCGTGCGGAGCGACGCGATGGCCCAGGAACGCGCGGGGCGTGCGTACCGGCTCGCAACGATCCCGGCGCTGCTGGTGCCCGGCGGGGCGATCGCGATCGAGGAAGAACGAATGACGCCCGCGTTCTGGGCGCTGCTTGTCACATGGATCGCAACGCTTGTCGCCCTCGTCGCGGTGGCGTCGGTGCTCCACGCCACGCTCAGGCTCTCGGATCGGCGGGCCAGGTTTGTGGGGGCGGTCACGCACGAGCTCCGCACGCCGCTGACCACGTTCCGCCTGTACGCGCAGATGCTCGCGGGCGGGATGGTCACCGACGAGAGCGCGCGCGCCGAGTATCTGGGGACGCTCGAGCGTGAGTCGGTGCGTCTCGGTGAGATCGTCGAGAACGTGCTCGAGTACGCGCGTCTGACCCGCAGGCGCCCGGGCGACGCCCGCCCGCCGGGGGAGCGATCCGTCTCGCCGAGCGAACTGGTCGCCAGGGTCCGCCCCGTGCTCAGCCGACGCGCCGAGCAGTCCGGCATGGACCTGATCGTCTCGATCGCCCCCTCCGCGGAGCCGGGGGCGGCGCGCACCGCCACGTGCGACCCGCGCTCGGTCGAGCGCATCTTGATGAACCTCGTCGAGAACGCGTGCAAGTACGCCGGCCCGCCCGAGGACGCGCCCGACGACGAGACCGACACGCGTGTCCACCTCGACGTGTCGGCGACCGACCGGGCGCTGGAGATCCTGGTCGCGGATCACGGCCCGGGCGTGCCGAGCCGACAGCGCGAGCGTGTGTTCGGCGAGTTCCAGCGCGGCCCCGGGGCGGCCGAGTCGAGCCGCCCCGGTCTCGGGCTCGGGCTGGCCCTCAGCCGGGGGCTCGCCCGCGAGATGGGCGGGGATCTGCGCCTGGTCCGACGACGCGGGCACGGCGCCGAGTTCCTGCTCACCGTCCCGCTCGACCCCGCCGCGGCGCCCGCCGAGCCCGCGGGCTGACCCGGAGTCGCCCCAGCGGGCCGGGTGACGTCCCAGGGGCCGGGGTCTATACTCTCCGCCCGAGGCCCGGCCATGCCGGACCGGAGGGCCTGTAGCTCAGTTGGTTAGAGCGCACCCCTGATAAGGGTGAGGTCGACAGTTCGAGTCTGTCCAGGCCCATTTCTTTACCCGCGACGAACACCCGCCGATCCGTGAGCGCTCTCGCATCCTTCTGTACATCGCATGCTTGGGATCTTCGGCGCCGTTGGGCCTTGCCCCGGTGCTGCTGCCCGCGTGCGGTTGCTCCACCGCATCGTGCACCGGATTATCTCGGTGAGCGCCCTCGGCCACCTCGACCGGATGGCCCACCCAGGACGCGACGATATGGGTGGGGAACGTCTCTACCACTTCGGTTTCGCGGGTTGCCCGCATGTTCTGCCAGAGCCGGGGCCAGGGCGGATGTCCGGGTCAGGACAGCATGAACACCTCAACGCGAACAACGCTGATGCATGAAGTGTTGGTCCATGAGTTCACGGCACTTCGCACCGGTGGATCTGCCAACAGAGCCTTGATCGATGCGATCGTGTTCGAGGGCGGCCGTGTGTGGCGATCAAGCAGAACGAGCTATCTCAGGACCACACTCAGCCGGCACGAGAGCGGCCCGTGTCAGCGCCTGGACGCCAGCCCGTTCTCGACACCGAACCACGGCCCTGGGAAGCGATCCAAAGGGGACGCCAAACCGGCATGCAGACAGCAGAAACGGTGTCTTGCCTGGCCAAGGCGTTGGCCGGACATCAGCGCTGCCTGCTCTCCCGGGTCAGCATCCCGGCAGAGGTGGTTCTCCACCACGCCCTCGGTGTCCGCTATCTGAATCCCCTATCGATGCCTGCTGGGTCGGTGGCATCGGCCCGCCGGAGCTGATCACACGTTGTTTGTGCGACCGCCGCGCTGGGCGCGGAGTGTCTGTCGGTATCCTTCGCGACTCCGCCTGTTGGCAGAGGCACGCCCGATGAACGAGGGCGTCTCCGGGCCTGGCGTACGGCTAGGCGCCAGACCGTTGACAACGCGTTGGTATCAGAACCTGAGAGCATGCTTGCTGCAGCCCATGCCTGGATCCTTAGCACAAGATTCACTCTGGCTGTTTGACCGATCGCTGAGATCTAAGTGGTACGGCGGACGTGCAAGATAGACTAACGCCATGCCTCGTAAAAGCATCGATCACGATCTGTATCGCGGGACGCTCGACATCATCGTGCTCTCGCTGTTGAAGCGTCGGCCGGATCATGGCTACGGGCTGGCTGAGCGATTGCGCGGCCATTCTGCAGGTCGCATGGATGTGAGCGAAGGGGCGATCTATCCCCTTCTCCATCGGATGGAGAAACGGGGGCTCATCAGCAGCGAATGGTCGTACACGGTGAACCACCGTCGCGCCAAACAATACACAGTGACGGAGGCGGGCGCGTCGGTTCTGTCGGAGCGTACCGCACAGTGGCGCTCCCTTGCTCAGCTCGTCGATGATCTCGTCGATTCGATCAGGCCGGACCTGGGAACCCAGGCATGAAGGTATGGAAGCTGATTCGAGTTGTTCTTCCGAAGCCGATGGAAGAGATATGTCGCGATATTGATGAAGAGCTTGATTTTCATATCGAACAACGTGCGGCGAGCTTCATTGAAGACGGGCTAGGGCACACCGAGGCTCTCCGTCAGGCAAAGCAGCGGTTCGGGGATCTGAGCCGCGTTCGTGCGGAGTTGATTGTGCTCGCTACGAGGCGTCGCAGAGTCGTGATGATGACCGGCTCGACGCTGCTGATCAGTGCGCTGGCCATTCTGGTCGTGCTGACAAACGAGTTCCGCGATCGAGTGCATCAAGGCGAGCTCGAAGTGTCCACTCTGCGCGGCGAGGTCGTTGCGCTACGGTCGGCCTTGAGCGGAGAGAACAGCGGAGACTTCGAGCTGGCACAGGCTGTTCACATGATCGTCGTCAAGGGTGAGGTCGAGCGTGAGCGGCTGTGGGTTATCCCGCACCGACGTGAGGTCACGCTCAGTGCCTTGATCGAGAAATCGGGGGGGCTGACGCGAGCGGCATCTGGCCGCGTCTTCCTTACCGGCAGCGATGGCAGTGTGTCCCTGTGCAATCTCGATCAGATACGCAGTGGTCAAGAGCCCGATCGGCTGCTGACGAGGTCGCT
Organism: Phycisphaerales bacterium UBA6054; assembly: GCA_002429045.1. Taxonomy (GTDB): domain Bacteria; phylum Planctomycetota; class Phycisphaerae; order Phycisphaerales; family UBA1924; genus UBA6054. The sequence continues at coordinate 6,468 of DIYM01000153.1, read as the reverse complement.
CACCGTCACCGTCGAAGGGGGCCAGAGCGGGCAGGACCTGCCTGGCACGGTCTCTCTCTCGCTGGGTGGATGAGATCCGTCTTTGGTATCAGGCCCGCACGTCCACGGGATCGGAACACCTCAGGGTCACGGCATCTGCCGGGTGCGCATCGCGTGTACCGCGGCTACATGTTCTGCTGTGATCGTCCGGTTCGAGTCGCCGTGGGTGCCCAGCGCCGAGAGCGCCGCGCAGATTTGCTGGAGCACCGGGCCTTGCCATTTGTAGCGCAGCCCGCTTGGGCTGCCCGGATCTCCAACGGTGTCATCGATAGACGCCCCCACCAAGGCGCGGGCGATAGCGACATCGACATCGTCGACAACCGAGTTGAAATCAAGGTCGCCCGGAATGACGCGGAACTGCTTGATGCCGCTGGGTGCGTGATCGTTGTGCCGGCCTGGCGTGGCAGCAAAGCCCCTCGGAAACAGATCGTCGAGATAGATATCACCCCGAGGGTCTCGGGCAACCGGCGCCGGGAAAGGATCCGTGTCGGGTTGCGGATCCGCGGTCAGATTGCCGTATGGGATCCGCGTGCGGTCGGTCGGCCCGCACAGTTGAGGCCACCCATCGATGTCATAACCCGCGAAGTACACGAGCGACTTCGGGAAGCGCTCGGAGTCCAGTGTGCCGTAGAAAAACGATTCATCCGCGGTGGATGTCGAGCGAACAACGAAACCCGAAACCCTGCCGTCTGCGGATGCTCTGTCCTGCGTGCGGCTGCCCCGCATCGGGTTATCCACATAGAAGGCAACACGGGAAATAGCATCAGGATTGAGCCCGTGGGTTTCCGAGATCTGATGCTCTCTAGATATGGTGTACTCGCGGCCCGCGCGGTTCGACCAGGCAACTTCATCGATCACTTGCAGCATCGGCCAAACGACAGGGGCGCCGTTCACGAACACGATCGGGTCGAACTCTCCATCGAAATCCGCGTCATGGCACGTGCCCGGTGACAGTGCCGGCCTTCCCGGGTCATCCGGATCGACCCGTACGATCATGTACGTGGACGACCCGTGGTTGTCGAGCCGGGGCGGTCGAGAGCCTTGGTCCCGGGACGAAACCGCGGAGAAGGTGGCAGCGCTCGACCAGCGCGCGTTCGACCGGCTCTCGGCTTTGCCAGGATCGAAGCGGGTGTTCGTCGTGAATGCCAGATCGGCGATCGGGCTCTCGCCATCCGCGCGGTTTCCGACGAGCGTGAAGAAACCGTCCGGGCCGAGCACGAACCCCGTCAGGTCAAAGACTTCGTCAACTTCTGGCAGGACTTCTGGGGTGCCGTCGCGATTGTCATCGGCTCCTCCCTTCAGAACTAGAAAGAACATGTTGTCGAGTGGTGTCCCCGGTGATCCATAGAGTTCGACGTACTCCCAGCCTGTTTCATGCAGTCCGGCCCCGGGCGGATTCTCGAGCACTTCGTTGATGAAAACCTGGGCTCGGGCCGGCCAGGCGCTGCCAAGCATGGCAGCAAGAGAAAGTTGTATGCATGTGTGGCGGAAGGGCATGCCCGATTGTGATCGGGTTTGTGAGAGATTTCAAGCCGGCCGCCCGGGATGCGATTGCTCCTTCCATAGAAATGCGATGTGAGTGACACAATCTTCAACGAAGTATTCGGCGTGACACCGGCTACGGTCTTGACGATGCGGGGTTGAGCCGTAGGCTGCGGGCACCCATGAAAGCCCAGCCCATTTGTCATCGCCCGCGCGGATTCACGATCATCGAGTTGCTTGTGGTGATAGCCGTGATCGCCCTGCTGATCGGCATCCTGCTTCCTGCTCTGTCACGAGCGAAACAGTCGGCAGCGATGATCGTCTGTCAGAGCAATCTGCGCCAGTGCGGCATCGCGGTCGTGGCATACTCGATATCGAACAAGGGCGTGTACAGTTCGGGCCCGTTCGACAACAGGAGAGGCAACAGCTACGGCCCGATCGATGAATCGGGTTGGTTGGCGGACATGATCAACGGGGATTACCTGAATCCTGGGGAGTTCCTGTGCCCCAGCAACGAGGCCCGTTTCACGCAGAACATGGCGCTCGACAGGCTCGACGACGGAAGGCCCCATCGGGCGATCGATCGCGAAGAGCGTGATGAGTTGATCGAGCGTGGCTTCAACACCAACTACACCATGTCCTGGTACTTCGGGTTTTGCGAGATGAAGCGTCCGAACAACGCCTTCGTAGGCAGCCCGACGAGGATCGAGAGCGTGGTGGGCCCCCTGAGTGATCGGTACCTGAACCAGGTGTCGCCCTCGTCTGTCCCGCTGATGGGCGACGGGCGGACGGACGGGGCCGTGGAGGACTTTGAGGACTTCGGTGAAGGCCCGGAGCGCGTCGCGAAGGCGTTCTTGGACGGGCCCGCGCGCTACCCCAGCGGAGTGTGGGGCAGGCAGGACTACGACGACTTCGGGCCCGCCCATTTCAAGCGTCGGGCTCAGAACGCGGATCAGCACGACCGCATGCGGGGGAACATCCTCTTCGCGGACGGGCATGTCTCCGCGTTCGAGGACACGAACCGCGACGGCACGTTCGGCTGGCGGTTCGAGGGGGGCGCCGGATTGCCCCAGGACGACACCTACCCAGAGATCGAGCAGGATGTCTTTGGGGGGCACCTCAGTTCGGGGCGATTCTCGCGTCCAGGATCGCCGCTGCGGGATCGGTGAGTTGTACTTGGCATGTGTTCTGTGAGGAGGAGTCCCATGATGATGCACCCGAAAACCTCTCGCATCTCCGCCGGCGTGGCGGCGCTGCTCGCAGGTGCGGCGAACGCCCAAGTCATAATCAATGAAGTCTTTGAGAACCCGCCGAACGGCGGAGACCAAACCTGGGAGTACATCGAACTGGTCGGCCCGCCCGGCTTTGATCTGACGGGCTTCGCGTTGGCGAACGTGAAGGGCGGGGAAGACCAAGACCCCAACGACGATGTTCCCGATGGGGCTTCCAACCAGAACGGGCCCGAGATCGACGAGGCATTCTCCCTCGATGGGTGGACGATCGGGCCCGACGGGATCTTCGTGATCTACAACTCGGGCGATTTTCAGTTCACCGCGCTCGAGCCGTTCTTGGTCCAGAACCCCGACTATCAGTTCTTCGAGCCCGAGAGCCCGTCGAACAAGCGATTCCTCAACGGGGCGTCATTCGCAACGCTCTCGATCCCGAGCGTGGACACCGCGGGCCGCCTCGACAACGACGGATCGTCCTCGTACCTGCTCGTCCGGAACCGACCGCTGCACAGCATCAGCCCGTCCGGGCAGAGCGTGTACAGCACGGGGTATGCCTGGAGAAAGGACGTGACCCCGGATGTCGACTTCAACAGCCGATTGGATTTCGGTGACGAGCACACCCTTGGGGTTCCGGTCTGGTATGCAGAGGGGCTCGACGGGGCCCAGAACACCGCACTCCAACTCGAGCCGGTCCAGATCGTTGACGCGATCTCGTGGTCGAACGCCGGCGGCAAAGAGTACAACCCTCCGGGATTGGGGCTGCTGAGCCCGAAGATCAGCGCGACGCCGGGGTTTAACCCCGATGCCCTCGCACGCGTCAGATATCTGGCGGCAAACAGCCTGCCCGGCTCCACGATCGACAACAGCGGTGAACTCGAGCCGGCCAACGCCGCGGACCAGAGCTGGATCTACGGCGAGACGCTGAACGTCAACCCCGGGACATCGGACTACGGCGTGTTCAAGCCGCTGTACGAGCTCGGAGCCGATGCTGTGCTCGGAACCGCCGACGATGAGCTGAACTACCTTGCTCCCATCGACCCCGACGGCCGACGGTACTCGTACCCGGGGCCTGGAAGCCCGAACCCGTTGGAAGCGCCGTTCTTTGAGTTCTCTGCGGCCATCGACCCGTCGGGAAGCCTGCTCTTCGAGCCGTACATCATCGACGGTTTCCGAATCACACCCGGGACATACAACGACGCCCCAGCAGGAACGAATCTGGAAGGCAGCGCCATCGGGAGCCAGTTCCGTCTGGTGCGCGGGGATGTCAACTTCGATGGCGCGGTCGACTTCGCCGATGTCCAACTGATCAGCATGTCTGTCGGGGCGGGCCTTGACGACACGGCCGTGCTGGTTCGAGACCGCAACACCGACGATCCCGCCGATGACACGCCATACGTCGGGTGGGCGTACCAGATGGCCGAGTTCAATGCCCTGCTCGCGATGATGCGGATGGATCTGACGGATGGAACGACCGGTGAGTGGAACTCCGGCAAGTCCGTGACAGCAGCCGACGCAGCGGCTCTGGCGGCCCTGGTGCCGCAGTGCTCCGCGGCCGACCTGGCCGAACCGTTCGGTAGCATCAACTTCTTCGATATCGCCGCCTACATAAGCCTCTTCAACGCGGGAGACCCCGGCGCGGATCTCGCCGCTCCGTTCGGGAGCCTGAACTTCTTCGATGTCGTCGAGTACATCAGCCTGTTCAACGCCGGCTGCCCCTAGCGGTTGCCTGCATGGCCGAGGGGCGGCATGCGCATCCCCTGCATCGGATTCGATATGTCACAGCTCTTGTTTCCGAACGAGAGCGGGTCTGTGTTTCTGAGTGTTCATTGGTTCTACAAAGGAAGTGGGAGAGAGATGAGAGAAGCAAAATCAGCAGTTGGTTTCATCCTGGTCAGCTTAGGCGCCGCCGTTGCCCATGCCGATCTGATGACCACGATCAACGATGCCTCCTTTACCAGTCGGTATCGTGAACTCGTCGACGGAGAGCCCCGCATCGATGACAATCTGATCCTATCGGGGGCCGACGTGATCGGCGCCGGCGTTCAGGAGTACTCGTTCGATCGCTCCGCGGATCCTTCGCTCTACCCGAGCGTCAACGCGTTCGGCGGGCGTCACAGCTTCCGCACCGAGGTCTCGAACACCCGCTTTGCGGTCGAATGGGACTTCGGCTCGAACGCCGATCTCACACGATCGCTCGGCAGCGGAGAGAATCTCCGCGCGAACATGCAGTTTGTCATCAACGCCGGGATCCAGATCGCCGCCGGCACGGAATACCGCCTCAGCTGGAGCGGGGCGGCCGGCAGCTTCCTGGGCGATTCGCCCAGCCTGATCAACTCCGCGTTCATGAGTGTGGGCGGCGATGTGGTCAACCCGTTCACGCTGGGATTCGGCAACAGCACGCCGCCCACGATCCCGGGCGACACCTCTTTCACGGCTGTCGCCGCCGCGGACGGATCGTTCGATCTGATACTCGAGGCGATCTTTGTTAACTCAGCGAGCGCGGCCGGACCGGCGACAAACTGGGACCAGTTCTCGCGCGGATCGTTCGCTATCGAAGTCGTGCCGACCCCGGGATCGGCGGCCATGCTGGGCGCCGCCGGCGTCCTGGCCACACGCCGTCGCAGGCGATAACGCAAGCAACATCCGAGTAACCCCGCAAGAGCCCTGCTGATGCCGGGCTCTTGCTGTTTGCCGATGACGTATGCAGGAGATCGCGTGGTGTGGCGATCGCCTGCCCGAGATCGGGCACTCGGACAATGCCCGGGTTCAGATCTCCGCCAAGCGGCCTCGGTCGCGAAGGCCACGAGAAAGCGTCCGCCCAAGGGCGGACGCGAGGTATGGGCTTTGCTTCCGGGATACTCGGTTCGATCAGCGCATCGCGTCGATCACGCGGCGGACGTTGGCGAGGTCGCCCGACTCAGCCGCTTCGACAAGGTCGCGGAAGTCGACCGAGCCGTCCTCGTTCATGTCGCCCGTCAGGGTGATGCTGCAAGAAGGCACGATCTGGCCGCCCGTTGAATCGGGGTTGACGCCGATGCCCGCGATATCCAACGAGAAGGATGTGTTCGCGTCGCCGGGGGTGAGCGCGATACCGGCGTCGTCCGCGTCGTCACGGGTGAAGTAGGCGGTGCCGCCGTTGCCCGGGTTGATCACCCCGCCGTAGCCATCGTTGTTCGAATAGGCGAAGGTGGTGGTGTTGTCGACATCACCGGTCACCCAGTTGGTGTAGGCGCTCCGGTAGGTGTCGCTGACGCTGCCGGTCCCGGTTTCTTGGATCGTGCCGGATGTCATGGAGGGATCCACCCTGGCGATGTCGTTGACGCGGGTGATCGCGTCCGGGTTGTAGCCGGGCGTTTCGTCGAACTCGTTGGACTCGTAGAACGCGAACTCGCTCCCCCCGTTGTGGCTGTACGCGATCGAGTCGAGGATGACGAAGTTCTGCCAGCCGTCCGGCACGCCGTCGTTGTTGGTGTCGGTGACCGCGGTGTCCTTGGCGATGTCCGAGGCGGTGGCGGGGGTCGTCCCGTCGGCCCGCTTGCTGTTCGCCAGGTCGATCAGCAGGAACGTGTTCGAGCCGTCGTTGGCGATGTCACCGGAATCCTCCCCGCCCATGGTCTCGGCCAGTTCCTCGAACGATCCCTCGTGGCGGGTGACCGGAAGGATGTCCTCGGAGAGATCGCCGGAGCGGATGCCCGAGCGCAGCCGGTTGTAGATCGGG